>NZ_JBHTCA010000087.1:0-553 GCF_042665215.1 Hydrogenophaga atypica | reverse complement strand
TCGGGTGGCGAATTTTTGACCATGCACACTGGCCGTTTTCAGCCGACCCCAGAAGCTCTCCGTTGGCGCATTGTCCCAGCAGTTTCCCTTTCTGCTCATCGATGAGCGCATGCCCCAGGCTCTCAAAGTGGCCTGGAACTCCCCGCTGCAATATTGACTGCCCCTGTCGCTGTGGAATATCAAGCCAGCCGCAGGCCGCCGACGCCACCACGCCATGGCCAATGCGTCCTTGACCAGGCTGGCTTGCATGTGGGGTTGCAAGCTCCAGCCCACCACCTGGCGGCCAAACAGGTCGATGACAGCAGCCAGGTACAGCCAGCCCTCGTCGGTGGCGATGTAGGTGATGTCGCCACTCCAGA
This sequence comes from Hydrogenophaga atypica, assembly GCF_042665215.1. Lineage (NCBI taxonomy): Bacteria > Pseudomonadati > Pseudomonadota > Betaproteobacteria > Burkholderiales > Comamonadaceae > Hydrogenophaga > Hydrogenophaga atypica. The sequence goes on along the minus strand of NZ_JBHTCA010000087.1, from coordinate 194 downwards.
GCTGGTTGGGCGCCTCGGGGTTGAAGCGCCGCTGCACCATATCGGGCGCCACCGGCAAACTGTGCCTGCTGTCGGTGGTCACCACGAACTTGCGTTTGGTCTTGGCCTTGATGCCGTGCTGTTTCATCAGCTTGCGCACCCTGTCTTTGCCCACCCGAATGCCCCGCGCCAGCAACTCCTTGTGCATGCGTGGC
>NZ_JBHTCA010000086.1:0-557 GCF_042665215.1 Hydrogenophaga atypica | reverse complement strand
AAGGCATCGCGTGGCGATGGCAAAGCGTCGATGGCGCGATGATGAAGGCACCCTTGGCACAAGAAGCTGTCGGCCCGAACCCGACGGACCGGGGGAAAAAAGGGAAGCAAACGCCACCTGCTGGTGGACGGCCGTGGCGTCCCGTTGTCGCTCGTCGTGAGCGGGGCCAACGTCCACGACTGCAAGAGGCTTGATGCGGTGCTCAGCGCCGTTGTCATCAAACGCAAGAATCCACCCCACAGGCGAAACAAACACCTTTGCGCCGACGCAGGCTACCGTGGCGCCGAGCATCTGCGCACCATCGAGGGCCACGGCTACATCCCTCACGTCGTCAGTCGCCGAACGGAGGCAGCAATCAAGAGGCGCACCCCGGAGAAGAAGGCCAGGCGCTGGGTTGTTGAGGTTTGCCATAGCTGGTTCAACCGTTTCCGAAAACTGCTCGTGCGCTACGAGAAGCTCGAGCGCAGCTTCCTCGCACTCAACCATCTCGCGGCGGCGATCATCGCGTTTCGCAAGGTGCCTTTGAGTGTCAACATAATTTACGGATAGATTCTAAG
>NZ_JBHTCA010000085.1:0-560 GCF_042665215.1 Hydrogenophaga atypica | reverse complement strand
GCCATTGCCGTGGTGGCCAAGGTCTTGGGCATACCCAAAGCCAGCCTGGGCAATTGGGTTCGCCAGTCGGCCAAGGGCGATTTGAGCGGGGCGGGTGCTGATGACAAGGTTGCCAGGGTGTCCCCAGAGCAGATGGAACTGGCCCGCCTGAGGGCAGAGAACGCCCGCTTGAGGATGGAGCGCGACATCGCAAAAAAAGCCGCGGCGTACTTCGCGCAGGACACGCTGCGGGGTACGCCTGGATTCACCAAATGAGAGGGCTGTATCCGGTCAGCCTGGCCTGCGAGGTGCTGGAAGTCAGCGCCAGCGGGTATTTCAACTGGCTGCGCAGGCGCCAGGCCAGCCGCAGTGGGCCGTCCGGGCGCCACAGCGACGAGGCCCTGTTGGCTCACATCCGTGCCATCCACGCCGAAGTCAAGGGCGAATATGGCTGGCCACGCATGCACAAGGAGTTGCTGGCGCGGGGCATTCGGGTGGGCAAAGACAGGGTGCGCAAGCTGATGAAACAGCACGGCATCAAGGCCAAGACCAAACGCAAGTTCGTGGTGACCACCGACAGC
>NZ_JBHTCA010000084.1:0-776 GCF_042665215.1 Hydrogenophaga atypica | reverse complement strand
GGCCGTTGATGTCGATCGGTTTCAATGAGCCAAGCTGTAAAACTGGTCGGCGGCGGACATGGCATGGCCACACGGGCAGCGCTGCTGCCCTTTCTTGATCATGTGCATGGTCTCGATGCCGGCGATGATGCGTCTGGCAGACCAGAAAGACTTGAACCCCATCATCGGTCGGGTTCGTCGCTTGATCGCCCGGTGGTCCTGCTCGACGATGTTGTTGAGGTACTTTGACTGGCGCAGTTCAATTGCCACGCCGCTGTCGGCGATCAAGCCTCGCACAGCTGCGGTGTTGGCGCCGCTCTTGTCAATCGTGATCTTCTCGGGGACATCATGCAAATCAATGGCACGCTCGAAGAATCGGCGGGCCGCCGCTACATCGCGCCGAGCGGTGAGCAAGAAGTCCACGGTGTGCCCGAGCTTGTCGACGGCGCGGTACAGATACTTCCACTGACCGCCGACCTGGACATACGTTTCATCGACTCGCCAGGAGCGACCCACCGGACGCTGGCGCCGGCGAAACACCTTGGCCAGCACCGGCAACATCTTCAGTGCCCAGCGGTGAACCGTGGCGTGATCTACCTGGATGCCGCGTTCAGCCATCATCTCTTCCAGGTTGCGCAGGTTCAACGGGTAGGCCGCGTACCAGCGTACGCACACCAGCATCACTTCCAGCGGATAGTGCAGCCGTTTGAGGACCCCACGCAGGACCGAATTCTGGAGCTGGATTGACAACGCTTGCATCATCAAATCCTAGCCGTTCCGCTTATTGCGACACAACC
>NZ_JBHTCA010000083.1:0-803 GCF_042665215.1 Hydrogenophaga atypica | reverse complement strand
GCTGCGACCTCCAGACGACCATCTCGGTGAGCGTGGGTGCCGCGCAGTTTGATCCGGTGCGGCATGCGGGCGGTGACGAACTCATCCACGATGCCGATCAGGCTCTGTACCGAGCCAAAGAGCGCGGGCGCAATCGGGTGGAGTTGGCGCTGCAGAGTGCCTCCGTGGACACGGTTGCGCTGGCTTGAAACGGCTGTCACATGAGGGTGCAGGTCTGCGCATGTCAGGATGTTCCCCGACGAGGCGTGAGATCAGCCCAGGGAGGGGACGGCATCCACCGCTCCGCGTTCACTGACGCATCTCCGTGGTTGTTTCAGGCGTCGCGGTCCAAAGCACGGACAACCCGCGGCAGCAAGGAAATCCAAACTGGCCCGGCACGCTCAATCGCTTCAGCCATGGTGTAGTTCATCGACGCCAGCCAGTCTGCGCGGTTCAGGGCCAGTGCGACTGCGACTTTTTCGCCGGTGGACTGTACGGCCCAGGCAGCGTCACCACCCTCCATGGCGGCCCGCGCCTTGCTCAAAAAATGCCGGTATGAGGTTGCCCCCGAAAAGTGGAGTTCTTAGCCTTGTTGAAAATATCGACAAGGAGCTGAGAGATGACACACAAGCAGGTGCGTGCGCAGTACACGCAAGAGTTCAAGATGGAGGCGGTGCGCCAGGTGCGGGCTGGCCAAGCCATTGCCGTGGTGGCCAAGGTCTTGGGCATACCCAAAGCCAGCCTGGGCAATTGGGTTCGCCAGTCGGCCAAGGGCGATTTGAGCGGGGCGGGTGCTGATGACAAGGTTGCCAGGGTGTCCCCAG
>NZ_JBHTCA010000082.1:0-803 GCF_042665215.1 Hydrogenophaga atypica | reverse complement strand
AGACCACCCACTGTCTTGATCCAGCCAAAGGCCTCCTCGATGCGCTTGCGCACTTTGAGGCTGGTCTTGTAGCCCTCGTGGCGCCGGATGCGGCCATCGACCGCCGAGTGCTTGTCCTTGGCCGCCACGTGTGGCGTGACTTTGAGCTTTCGGCAGCCCTTGATGAAGGCCTGGCTGTCGTAACCTTTGTCGGCCCCGACCGTGGCCCGCTTGTTCTTGTTTCCCCGGCGTTTGAGCATCGCCAGCGCCGCCTCGCGCTCGGCGGTGCCACTGGCATGTGTGATCTCCACATCCACGATCAGCCCGTTGCGGTTCTCCATGAGGATGTGCCCCATGTGGCACAGGCGAGATTTGTCGCCCGCGCTCTTCTTGAACAGCCGGGCATCGGCATCGGTGGTGCTGGCGTGGGTGTCGTTGCAGCGCTCCTGCCCTTTGAAGTTCACCTCGGGGTTGCGTCCGGGTGGCGTGCCGCTGTCATCGTCTTTGCGTTTGAAACTCTTGTGCGAGGCCCAGGCCTCAATCAGCGTGCCGTCCACGCTGAAGTGTTCGTCGCTGGCAAGCCGGCCCCACTGGGCGCTGAGCTTGACGCGCTCGAAGAAGGCGCGCGCCAGGTCTTCGTTGAAGAGGCGTTCGCGGTTGGCGCTGAAGGTGGAGTGGTCCCAGACCTTGTCTTCAATGTTCAGGCCCACGAACCAGCGGTACAGCAGGTTGTAGTTGACCGCCTCGACCAGCTGGCGTTCGCTGCGGATGGAGAACAGGATTTGCAGCAGCAAGGCCTTGAGCAGCATCTCCGGCGGCACCGA
>NZ_JBHTCA010000081.1:0-811 GCF_042665215.1 Hydrogenophaga atypica | reverse complement strand
GGGGTCTCCTCGTTTTCAGTGCAATAAGTGACGGTACGAAAAGCTAGCACTGGCGCGGAGGTGGTGTTGGTAGATCGTTGATTTCATTGACTTTCCTGTTCACTTTCAAATCTGCGATTCGTGGCGTCAAACCGTGGTCGGTTTCATCCATTGGTGCCAGTTATCGATGCATTTGGCCGCGAAGGCAGGATTTGGTCAGCATAGCGGTCAACCGGGAAGCGAAACACACCCCGCAAGTTGATGCTCTCCAGCCTGGTGGGCGCAATCTTCCCGATCAGTTCCGGTGGAATGACCTGGCGGCGGTTCGACCAGCGATCCAGGACCGCCTGCATCTGTGAGGTATTCCACGCCATCACGATGTTGGCCATCAGGCTCAACGCATCGGCCACAGCCTGCATTTCATCGACACGTTTGGCCTGCGCCGGGCTGATCCGGCCGGTATAAATGGCGCGCTTGAGGGCGTTAACAGCCTCGCCCCGATTGAGCACCCGGCGCAACTCGTTCCTGAAAGCGTCCTTGACAAAGTAGTCAGCCAAAAACGCCGTACGCAGCAACCGCCCCAATTGCACGCCAGCCTCATAGATTGGATCGCCCTGGGCGGCAGAACCGAACCGCGCAAGAGCTGCCACCGCACTGGCATGTCCGCTCATGACCGAGGCTGCCAGGTGCACCAGACTATCCCAATGCTTTTCGATCAAAGCGACGTCGACATTGGCTTCGCACACCGCAGCGATTTCTGCGGGCACTTTGGTGCCGCGTGGCACAAAGAGGTGGCGCTGTTTGAGTTCCTTCAACCGCGGGCAAAGATCAA
>NZ_JBHTCA010000080.1:0-835 GCF_042665215.1 Hydrogenophaga atypica | reverse complement strand
CTACGCGGCCATGGTGTCGAGCATGACGCTGGACCAGGCGGTGGCAGCCCACGCCAAGTACCTGGGTGGCGACCCGGCCGAGTCCGAGGTAAAGGCGCGCAACGCGGTGGCCGAGTTTCTGAACGTGGAGTCCATCGAAGAGACCGAACTGGTGGACGAGGTGCGCATTGTGCTGGTGTCGGCCGACTTTTCGTCGGAGATCACCACATCTGTCATGTGGCTGAACAAGCGCGGACTGGACCTCCGGTGTATTCGCCTGCGCCCCTACAAAATGGGCGATAAGGTGCTGGTGGACGCCACGCAGATCATTCCGTTGCCAGAGGCAGCTGACTACGAGGTGAAGCTGCGCGAACAGACCAAGGAAACCCGAAAGCTCCGTATCCAGCGAAAAGAGCTTTCTGAGCGACACGACATCCGTCACGCATGGTGGACGATGCTGATTGCGCGGCCCGACGCCATGCTGCACGCGCACATCACGCCGAGCACTTATTCGTGGATCGGCACCAGCTCTGGGGTGCGTGGCGTGAACCTGAACTACACCATCACCCAGGATGATTGCGGTGCTGAGCTGTACATCGATAGGGGAAAAGATGCAGAGCTTGAAAACGAGCGCATCTTTGACCAACTGTCTTCAGCCAAAGACCAAGTCAACGCAGTCGTTCCATTCCAAATAGCCTGGGAACGACTGGAGGATAAACGGGCATGTCGAATCAGGGTCAAGGTTCCGGGTGGCTACCGTTCAGAAGAATCCGAATGGCCTGACATTCAGTCCCGTCAAGTTGCTGCCATGAACGCCCTGACCGCAGCTTTGCAGCCTCACATCAAGCAACTGAAG
>NZ_JBHTCA010000079.1:0-954 GCF_042665215.1 Hydrogenophaga atypica | reverse complement strand
TTCGCCAAGGCGTGGTCGCGCCACGGGCAAGACCTCTCGGACATGGTGCGCGAATCGACGCTGGGCGCGCTGGCCTCGGCCCGTGTGGAGCCCTCGCAGGTGCAAAGCATCCACGTTGGCAACGCCTTTGGCGAACTGCAGCGCCAGCAGGCCCACCTGGGCGCCATGGTCGCGCAGGTGGTGCCCGAGCTGTGGGGCGCACCCGCCATGCGCCACGAAGGCGCCTGCGCCTCCTCCTCGCTGGCCCTGCTCACCGCCATGGCCGAAATCGAGGCTGGCCGCTACGACTGCGTGCTGGTGCTGGGCGCTGAAGAGTTCAAGAACACCGACGGCAACACCGCCTCCACCAACCAGAACGCCGCCGCCTGGCAAGGCCATGAAGGCTTTGACTGCACCTACATGTGGCCGGCCGCCTTTGGCCGCGTGGCGCAAGAGTACGAACGCCGCTACGGCCTCGACCGCCGTCACCTCAACCGCATCGCCGAAATCAACTACGGCAATGCCAAGCGCAACCCGCTGGCGCAGACGCGCCAGTGGCAGTTCAACGAACTGAGCTTCACCGACGACGACGAAGCCAACCCGCTGATCGAGCCCGGCACGCGGCGCCAGGACTGCGGGCAGATCACCGACGGCGCCTGCGCCATCGTGGTGGCCTCGGCGCGGTTTGTCCAAGAGCACGCGCAGCGCACCGGGCAGGCGCTGGCGCAGCTGCCGCGCATCAGCGGCTGGGGCCACCGCAACGCGGGGCTGCGGTTGCAAGACAAGTTCGAGCGCAGCGCCAACGAAGCCTATGTGTTCCCGCACCTGAGGCAGGCGCTGGAGGATGCGTGGAAACGTGCCGGCGTTGAAGGCGTGCAAGCCATGGACGGCATCGAGACACACGACTGTTTCACCACCACCGAGTACGTGGCCATCGACCACCTGGGGCTGACGGCGCCGGGGCAAAGCTGGCGG
>NZ_JBHTCA010000078.1:0-979 GCF_042665215.1 Hydrogenophaga atypica | reverse complement strand
GGCGGATTCAAATCTGAAGTGCAACACCTGCCACCGAGTAAGGTCAGCAGATGCAAAGCAGTCCACCCAGAAGGTATCAACAGCTCCAGACAGAGGACCGCGTGACGCTGGCCAGCCTGGTCCAACAGAAGTTCGGCGTTCGAGAGATGGCCCTGGTCATGGGACGTTCGCCCAGCACCATCAGCCGCGAGCTGCGGCGCAATGCCCAGCCAGCGGGCTACGCCAGTGCCGCAGCATGCGCCTGCGCCCAACAGCGGCGCAGCCAAGGCCGCCCACCCAACAAGCTCCATCGGGACGGCCGGCTTTTTGGCGCGGTGCGCCACTTTATGAGCGAGCGCTGGTCACCCCAACAGATTGCCCTGACACTGGCCCGCATCTATCCCAAAGGCCATGAGCACCGCGTGTCACACGAAACCATCTACAACTGCATCTACGCTCAGCCCGTGGGAGAACTCAAGCGCGAACTGATCGCCGCCCTGCGCCACGCCCACAACAAGCGTGTGCCGCGCAGCAAGGGGCAAGACCGGCGCGGGCAGATTCCCGACATGGTGAGCATCCACCTGCGTCCGCCCGAGATTGAAGACCGGCAGTTCCCCGGGCACTGGGAGGGTGACCTCATCAAGGGTGCTGCCAACGCCAGTGCGGTGGGCACGCTGGTCGAGCGCACCAGCCGCCTGGTGATGCTGGTCAAGCTGCCCGAGTTCAAGCCGGCCAGCGCTGCCAACGTGTTGCAGGCCTTCACGGACAAGCTGCTGGGCATTGCCGCGCCCATGCGCCAGAGCATGACGTACGACCAAGGAAGAGAGATGGCCATGCACAAGGAGCTCAGCAAACGCACGGGCATTGCGGTGTACTTCTGCGACCCGCACAGCCCTTGGCAGCGGGGCTCCAACGAGAACATGAACGGGCTGGTACGCCAGTACCTGCCCAAGGGCACCGACCTATCGATCCACAGCCAGGAGCAGCTCGATGCCATTGC
>NZ_JBHTCA010000077.1:0-1095 GCF_042665215.1 Hydrogenophaga atypica | reverse complement strand
CAGGCGGATTCAAGTACGAAGTGCAACACAAGTAAACCGAGTTGGGCCAAGAGTGCATAGGATGCATTTTTGTGACCAGCCAGTCCCAAACGTTGCACCATGACCTATACCCACTTGACCCGAGAAGAACGATACCAAATCCACGCACTGCGTCGTCAAAACATAAGCCCGGCAGTGATAGCCGCACAGCTCAATCGAAGCCGCTCGACCATCACCCGCGAGCTCAATCGCAACGCTGGAGCCCAAGGCTACAAACCCGCCCGCGCTCATGAGCGAGCCCGTGCCCGCCAAAGGGCACGGCGCAATGCACGCCAGTTCAATGCGCAGCAGTGGAGCCAGGTGCACCGCTATCTGCGCCTGGAGCTTTCTCCCGAGCAGGTCAGCGGACGGCTACGGCTGGAGGGCGTGCTGACCATCAGCCACGAATGCATCTACCAGCACATCTATGACGACAAACGCAAAGGCGGTGAGCTGATCAAACACCTGCGCTGCCAGAAGGTGCGACGCAAGCGCTACGGCAGCGGACAAGAGCGGCGCGGCACACTCAAAGATCGGCTCTGCATAGAGCAGCGCCCCGCCATCGTTGACACACGCAGCCGCATGGGTGACTGGGAGGGTGACACCGTGGTCGGCAAGGGCCACCAGGGGGTACTGGTGACCTTGGTGGAGCGCAAGTCCCGCTACACATTGGCGCAGCAACTGGACTCGCGCCACAGCGCAGGGGTGACCGAGGCTGTGATCGCACTGCTGCGGCCTCACAAACACTTGTGCGAAACGATCACGTTCGACAATGGCAAGGAGTTTGCTGAGCACGCATTCATCGCCGCCAGTCTGGGGGCGGATGTGTACTTCGCGCATCCCTACCACTCATGGGAGCGTGGGCTCAACGAGAACACCAATGGCCTGCTGCGCCAGTACTTCCCCAAGTGCACCAACCTGCGCCGGGTCTCGCAGCACGAAGTTGACGATGCGCTCTACCGGCTCAACCACCGACCCCGCAAGTGCCTCAACTACCGCACTCCCCACGAGGTGTTCATGGGCTTGGAGATTCGTCCGTTACACTGAAATTCGGTGCACTTTGTAGTTGAATCTGCG
>NZ_JBHTCA010000076.1:0-1261 GCF_042665215.1 Hydrogenophaga atypica | reverse complement strand
TCATCCCGGTCGCCGGCCGGGACGGCATGCTGCTCAACCTCTCGGGCGCCCATGCGCCCTTTTTCACCCGCAACATCGTCATCGTCACCGACAACGCCGGGCACACCGGTCTGGGCGAGGTGCCCGGTGGCGAGAAGATCCGCCAGACGCTGGAGGACGCGCGGGCCGTGGTCGAAGGTCGGCCCATCGGTGCGCTGCAAGCCATCCTCAGCGACATGCGCGTGCGCTTCGCCGACCGCGACAGCGGTGGCCGTGGCCTGCAGACCTTCGACCTGCGCACCACCATCCACGCCGTCACGGCGGTGGAGTCGGCCCTGCTCGACCTGCAAGGCCAGCACCTGGGCGTACCGGTCGCGGCCCTGCTGGGCGAAGGCCAGCAACGCGACGCGGTGTTGATGCTGGGTTACCTGTTCTTCGTCGGTGACCGCCTGAAAACGGACCTCCCCTACGCGAGCGAGCCCGACCATGCCGACGACTGGTGCCGCCTGCGCCACGAAGCCGCGATGACCCCCGAGGCCATCGTGCGCCTGGCCGAGGCGGCGCAAAAACGCTACGGCTTCCAGGACTTCAAGCTCAAGGGCGGGGTGCTCGCGGGTGACGCCGAGGTTGAGGCTGTGACCGCCCTGCACGAGCGCTTCCCCGAGGCCCGTGTCACCCTGGACCCCAACGGTGGCTGGCTGTTGAAAGACGCCATCCGGCTGGGCCAGAAGATGCGCGGCGTGGTGGCCTACGCCGAAGACCCGTGCGGCGCCGAAGACGGCTTCAGCGGCCGCGAGGTGATGGCCGAATTCCGCCGCGCCACCGGCCTGCCCACGGCCACCAACATGGTGGCCACCGACTGGCGCCAGATGGCCCATTCGCTGGCGCTGCAAAGCGTGGACATCCCACTGGCCGACCCCCATTTTTGGACCATGGCGGGCAGCGTGCGCGTGGCCCAAACCTGCCGCGACTGGGGCCTGACCTGGGGCTCGCACTCCAACAACCACTTCGACATTTCGCTGGCCATGTTCACCCACGTGGGCGCGGCCGCGCCGGGCAAGGTCACGGCCATCGACACCCACTGGATCTGGCAGGACGGCCAGCGCCTGACCAAAGACCCGCTGAAGATCGAAGGTGGCTACGTAAAGGTGCCGAAGAGGCCCGGCCTGGGCATAGAGATCGACATGGCCGAGGTCGCGAAGGCCCACCAGCTCTACCAACAACATGGCCTGGGCGCGCGCGACGACGCCATGGCCATGCAGTACCTGATCCCGGGCTGGAC
>NZ_JBHTCA010000075.1:0-1276 GCF_042665215.1 Hydrogenophaga atypica | reverse complement strand
GTGCCTGTTCCGGATCGAGCGGGAGATTGAAGCACTGCCCAGGGATGAGCGACGGCAGACACGTCAGCGCAAGTCACGGCGGGTACTGGCCGTCTTTCATCGCTGGCTGCTGGCTCAACGACAGATGGTGCCGCCTGGCTCGGCGACGATGAAGGCGATCGACTACAGCCTCAAGCGCTGGAGGGAGCTCACCCGTTTCGTCGATGACGGTGATGTGCCGATCTCCAACAACTGGGTGGAGAACCACATCAGGCCAATTGCCATCGGACGGGCGAACTGGCTGTTTAGCGGTAGCCTGCGTGCGGGCAAGCGGGCTGCAGCCATCATGAGCCTGCTGCACTCTGCGCGCATCAATGGGCACGAACCTTACGCGTACTTCAAGGACGTGCTCGAGCGCTTGCCAACGCATCCGGCCAGCCGTATCGACGAGTTGCTGCCGCATCGCTGGTCGCCAGCCACCTGAGGTGCGGCGCCGGCCAAGTGCTGGCCGTCAGGATGACTTTGCCGGACGGATACCGTCTACCGCCTCAAGGCCCTGACCAGCTCGACCGAAGAAGAGCAGTTCCACTGAGATGCCTTCAAACCCTGCTTATCCGCAGGGGCCAGAACCAAGAAGCCCGGGCGATGCTCGGGCTTTTCTGCTTTGACTAGAGGCGCGCTTGCCTATCGGAAACATAGTGGATTTAAATAAAAACGATTCTCATTTGATGTCAGAATAGAGGAAAGGAGTCATCATGAATCAGCCGCTTAAAAAGACACTCACCTTTTCCGCGATCCACTTCAGTGTCTCGTTTGGCGTCACTTTTGCGTTGACGGGCGATTGGCGCGTGTCGGGCGCTGTGGCTTTCATCGAACCGTGTGTGAACACCGTCGCGTATTTTTTCCACGAAAAATTTTGGAGTCAGCGGAGCCCATCCTCAGGACTTCAGGCATCTGTCCAGTCGGTGTGACAAGACCTTCAACGCAGATGGTTCCAACGCCTGCAAACGGGGTGGACAAGCGGCCAGATGCTGGCGGCTTAAGCCATGTCATAATACAAAATGCGACGCTGCAATTTTGCTGCAGTTGGTGCAGCAAATAGCGGTAAACATCGGTAGCTGGCGGTAGGCTAAGTCATTGATTTTTAAGTTGGTTCTAAAAATCTGGTACTAAGAACTTATCCGTAAATAGGTAAAATATCAATCCGAACCGTATCGAACGCGGTGCCGGAGTGATGCGTTGAGCAAACGAGTTGATTCCTGGTTGGTAACGGACGAGTTCTGGCAGCGTGTTGAAC
>NZ_JBHTCA010000074.1:0-1309 GCF_042665215.1 Hydrogenophaga atypica | reverse complement strand
CAGTAACCCAGAACAACAAGAACACGGAAGCCACACCATGTCCCTCACCCTGCTCATCACCATGCTGCTGGGCTTTGCCTTCAGCATCTCCATCGCCGTCTCCATCGGCGGCTCGGCCATACTGGGCCTGACCTTCTTTGACAGCGACAAGCTGATCCTGGTCCCCAAGGAGATGTTCACCGCCATCGACAAGTTTCCGCTGGCCGCCATCCCCTTCTTCATCCTCGCGGGCAACCTGATGGAGACCGGCGGCATCTCGCGCCGCCTGGTCAACTTCGCCAAGAGCCTGGTGGGTGGCGTGCAGGGTGGCCTGCCCATGACCTGCGTGCTCACCTGCATGATCTTTGCGGCCGTCTCTGGCTCCAGCGTGGCCACCACCTTCGCCATCGGCTCCATCCTCATCCCGGCCCTCATCAAACACGGCTACCCGGTGGGCTACGCCGCCTCGCTGCAGGCCACCTCGGCCGAGCTGGGCGTGGTCATCCCGCCCTCCATCCCCATGATTTTGTTTGGCGTGGCCGCTGAAGTCTCGATTGGCGAGCTGTTCATTGCCGGTGTGGTGCCGGGCCTGCTCATCGGCGGGGTTCTCATGCTGTTCGTTCACCTGTACTGCCGCTTCAAGGGCCTGGGCAAAAACGACGGCGACGGTCGCCTGTCGGTGGGCAAGGCCACGGTGGAGGCAGGCTGGGCACTCTTGATGCCGGTCATCATCCTGGGCGGCATCTACGGCGGCGTGTTCACGCCCACCGAGGCCTCGGTCGTGGCGGTGTTCTACGCCCTCATCGTGGGTCTGGTCATCCACCGCGAGCTGGAGTTCAAGCACCTGGTGGCGGTGTTCAAGAAGTCGGTGTTGTCCAGCGCGGTCATCATGTTCATCATCGCCAACGCGGGCTTGTTCGCCTTCCTGATCACACGCGCGGGCATCCCGGAGGCCATTGGCGTCTGGCTCAAGGAGGTGCTGGACTCGCCGGCCTACTTCCTGCTGGGCGTGAACGCGGCGCTGTTTGTCATCGGCATGTTCATCGAGACCTCGGCGGCCATCATCGTGCTGGCCCCCATCCTGGTGCCGGTGGCGGTGTTCTTCGGCATCGACCCGGTGCACTTCGGCATGATCATGGTGGTCAACCTGGCCATGGGCATGATCACGCCGCCGTTTGGGGTGAACCTGTTTGCCGCGTGCACGGTGGCCAAGATTTCGCTGGACCGCATCGTGGGCCACCTGCTGCCGTTTGTGCTGGTCATCATGGGCTGCCTGGCCCTCATCACCTACATCCCCGCCATCTCGCTCACGCTGCGTGATGCGGTGTTC
>NZ_JBHTCA010000073.1:0-1356 GCF_042665215.1 Hydrogenophaga atypica | reverse complement strand
CGCCCGCTTTGACGTGCACGACCCCGCCACCGGTTTGAAGCTGGCCGATGTGGCCAACCTGGGCCCGGCCGACGCCGAGGCGGCCATCGCCGCCGCAGATGCGGCATGGGCGGCCTGGCGCAACAAAACCGCCAAGGAACGCAGCACCATCCTGCGCAAGTGGTACGACCTGCTCATGGCCCACCAGGACGACCTGGGCCGCCTCATGACCGCCGAACAGGGGAAGCCTTTTGCCGAGGCCAAGGGTGAGGTGGCCTACGGCGCCTCGTTTGTGGAGTGGTTTGCCGAAGAAGCCAAACGTGTCAACGGCGAAACCCTGCCCCAGTTCGACAACAACCGCCGCCTGATGGTGCTCAAGCAGCCCATTGGTGTGTGTGCCGCCATCACGCCCTGGAACTTCCCGCTGGCCATGATCACCCGCAAGGTGGCACCGGCCCTGGCCGCTGGCTGCCCGGTGGTCATCAAGCCGGCCGAGCTCACGCCGCTGACGGCCCTGGCCGCGGGCGAACTGGCCCTGCGCGCGGGCATCCCCGCCGGGGTGCTCAACATCGTCACCGCCGACAGCGACAACAGCATCGCCGTGGGCAAGGTGATCTGCGCCAGCGACGTGGTGCGCCACCTCTCCTTCACCGGCTCCACCGAGGTCGGGCGCATCCTGATGGCGCAGTGCGCGCCCACGGTCAAGAAGATGTCGCTCGAACTGGGCGGCAACGCGCCCTTCATCGTGTTCAACGACGCCGACATCGACAGCGCGGTGGAAGGCGCCTTTGCCAGCAAGTACCGCAACGCGGGCCAGACCTGTGTGTGCTCCAACCGCTTCTATGTGCAGGAAGGGGTGTACGACCAGTTCGTGGAGAAGTTCGCCGCCAAGGTGAAGACGGCCAAGGTGGGCAACGGTTTTGAAGACGGGGTGAACCAGGGCCCGCTGATCGAAGAAGCCGCACTGGTGAAGGTGCAACGCCATGTGGACGATGCCGTGGCCAAGGGTGCGCGGGTGGTGGCCGGGGGCAAACGCCTCTCATCGACAGGTTCAGGCCAGTTCTTCGAGCCGACCGTGGTGGCCGATGCGACGGCCGACATGTTGTGCGCCCGCGAAGAAACCTTCGGCCCCTTTGCGCCGGTGTTCAAGTTCAAGACCGAGCAGGAAGCCATCGACGCGGCCAACAACACCGAGTTCGGGCTGGCGAGTTACTTCTACAGCCGTGACATCGGCCGCATCTACCGCGTGGCCGAGGCGCTGGAGTACGGCATGGTGGGCATCAACGTGGGCATCCTCGCCACCGAACACGTGCCCTTTGGTGGCGTCAAGCAGTCCGGCCTGGGCCGTGAGGGTTCGCACCACGGCATGGACGACTA
>NZ_JBHTCA010000072.1:0-1403 GCF_042665215.1 Hydrogenophaga atypica | reverse complement strand
TGTCAGCAGCAAATAGAACTGTCCGGTTTTGTAGCAAGTAGATTGTCCGCTTTGACGTGATGTGATGGTGCTGGCAGCCAAGCTGCGAAGGGCGCAGCCCGAAGCGGCTTGGCTGCCAGCACGCGATGTGTCAAGGCGAGCTCATGCGGCCAGCCACTGCACCTCCTTGTCCCGCGTTGGTTTGCCTTGGGCATCGAAGCTTGCCAGCTTGCGAGGACCATGAAAGATCGCCAGCGTGGCGTCCACATAGCGGTGCACGCGCACCCGGGTGCGCACGTAGTGGTAGCGGAACTCATCGGCCGCAATCTGCAGGCTCAGACCTGCAAACGCCACGCAGTTGTCATTGCCCACGGTGCGCTCGTGCTGTTCACACAAGATGTCGGGCAGGCTGCCGCTGATGAAGGGCACATAGGCCGAGCCCGGCAACGTGCTGGGCACACCAAATTCGGCGTTGTGGCTGGCTCGGTAGACCTCCTCCAGGTAGCGGTTGGCGTCCTCCATGTCGGTGATCCCAGCCCGGGCCAACTCCTGTGGCAGACGCCCCTGGTGGGTCTGGAACGCCCGCTCGCTTCTGCCGCGCGCCTCGGGCGAGTAGGCCGCAATGTGCTCGATGCCGAGTTGCTTGAGCGCGCGCCCGACCTCGGTCAGATGGGCCTTGTCAACCTTGCCGCCTGCTTCGGGCGTGGTGAAGTAGTGGCTGCCCCGGTCGGTGTACAGGCTGGCAAAGAGACCATAGCGTGCGATCGTCTGGCCGATGCCGTGAAAGCTCGACGCCGTGCCCTCCTGGTGACAGAAGAACATGCTGGTGTGCTCGCCCGTGGCGTCATCCAGGGTCACCACCAAGTCCCAGACGTGGGCGGGCACCCAGCGGTGGGTGCTGGCGTCCTGGTGCATGAGCATGCCCGCCAGCGGGGCCCGTTCGCGCTTGATGCGGTGGGTGCCCCGGCGCTTGGAGGCTTTGACCACCCCAGCGCCCTGCAGCACGCTCTTGAGCCAGCTGTAGCTGCGCGCACCGCCACACTCGACTTTGTACTTGGTGTGAAAGTGCGCCACGTTCCAGCCAGCAAACCCGCTTTTGTACAGCGCCACCACGTGGTCGACTTCGGCGTCACTGGCGCGGCGTTTGGAGATCTGGCTGAGCCGTTTGTCCAACAGCCCGTCCAGACCGTCGGCTTGGTAGCGCTCGATGTGGCGGCGAAAGCTGCGTTCGCACTGCCCCAGCAGCAAGGCCGCTTCGGCCTGGGTCAGTCGCCCTTGTGCCCAGCCTTCCAAGGCTTCTGTGAATCTCATCTTCCGGTTCTCCTGCATGTAGCGGGCCCGGCTCATGGGGGCGTGTTGCATCGCTCCTCCACAAACCGGACAGATTACTTGCTACGAACCGGACAACTCATTTGCTGCTGACA
>NZ_JBHTCA010000071.1:0-1614 GCF_042665215.1 Hydrogenophaga atypica | reverse complement strand
CAAGGAGGGAGAAGCTAAAACCAGATATTGGGTAGACTTATCCACAGTTGCTGATCCCAGAATCAGCAACCCGCCCTGGGTCAATATTGAATCGGCAGGGTGGGTCAATATTCAAATGGCGCCAACAGGCGTAGTTTGTCGCCATCCCGTAGACCCGGCGCGCATGCACTTCGAGGTAATCGCCCCACGCTATGGCACGTTCGAGAGTGGTCAACGGGATCGGCTGATTCGCCAGCGACATGTCGTCTGCAATGTCTACCAGGTGAAAAAGCAGCGCCAATGCTGGGACGAGCTTGGTGTATTTGTTCAAGTGCTCCTTGATCAGACTGTCGTCGTCGTTGGCAATCGTCGCGTGCAGGTCGACGTACCACTGGTTGAATCGGCCCTGGGCGTGCTCAGCTTCAAAGTGAAAGAACGTACCGTCGTTTGCAGTGGTGGGCGCCAACGCAGTCAAATCGCCAGCAAGTGTTTTGAAGATGCTCAAAGCAGCCTGCGTCGCCTTGGTGTCGGGGATGGCGTCGATCAGCGAGGTCGATGTCTCTATATCCGGATACACCAACAACTGCAGGCGCTGAATTAAACCGTCGTTGCGATGCTCGGACTTCGCTTCATAAAGGTAGTGCTCAAGCATGTCCGGCTGAATGCCGCCGAACACGGCGACGCAAAAATTTTCGATGTAGATAGATCCTCGGCCGACGCGGTCAACATGGTGACTGTCAGCCCCATTCCATGCTGTCAAATACCCTTGACGCTCACCTTCGCGACCTGACCTCTCAAAGCTATTGATCCAGCCAGTCAACTCATCGCACAGCACCATCACACCGCGCGGGTTGGTTTCCAAAATTCCCTCAAGTGCCTCAATGGTGGAGTTGTTGGTGTAGTAGCGCTTAGGCTTGGGTTCAACCAGCGGGGTTTGCAAGAGAGCCATCAATTCTTGCCGTGGGTCGCGAGTCGCCGGACCACCTGGAGTCGCAGGAACAAGTTGGCCCGGCTTCAGCTTTTTGATCTCAGCTTTCAGATTGGCGATTTCGAGCTCGCGTGCGACCGCATCAGCCCGGTACTGAGCGTGGGAGCTGGTAAAGGCTTGCTGTGCTTCGTGGTTGAGCCAAGCGATGGGAGCATGTGCCTGACTGATGGCAGGGCTCTTTTTGCTGCCGGGCTGGGCCACGATCGCCCCCCAAATGTTCGGCACGACCGTCCAGTTGTCGAGCTGTTTGGGGCGCACTGTGCAGCCCGTGCCGACGACCGCACCGAGCGCCGCAATGGCAGCGGTTGCAACGAAGTCCACGGGGCACTGCATGCGATACGCCACGTCCTTGATCCATGGACGCAGCGGTGGTGGCAGCATGGCGTCGGTCATTGCAGGCACTGGTTTGAGTTGTTGCGTCAGCGGCTCGGGTTCTGCCCATTCATCCGAAGGTCCAGCTTCGCTGAGCTTGATCAAATCAAGCACGTGTTGGGGTACATCGAGAAGTTTCATGGTAGGTTGAGGTTGCCCCCGAAAAGTGGAGCTCTTAGCCTTGTTGAAAATATCGACAAGGAGCCGAGAGATGACACACAAGCAGTTGCGTGCGCAGTACACGCAAGAGTTCAAAATGGAGGCGGTGCGCCAGG
>NZ_JBHTCA010000070.1:0-1910 GCF_042665215.1 Hydrogenophaga atypica | reverse complement strand
GTGTAGGTGACGATCTTGCGTATGTGGGCGTTCATGCTGATTTCTAGCTAAATTGGATGGGAAACGGATTGGCTGAGAGTCCTGCCGCTCTTCATTCAGGCTTGATGTTGGCGGCCTTTATGACGGCCTTGTACCGGTCGGATTCGGCTGCCATGAACTTGCGGAGCACTTCAGCCGACTCACCCGAGGCGCTGATGCCCAGGTCAGCCAGTTTTTTGCGCAGGCCCGGATCAGCCAGCACCTGTTGGGCCACGGCCTGCAATTTTTGTGTCACTTCGTTTGGGGTCTTGGCAGGCACGAACAACCCAAACCAGACATTCAAATCGAACCCTTCAAGCCCTGGCTGCTTGCCCATGGCCGGAATGCCAGGGGCCAGATCGGATGGCTCGGCGCTGGTGAGCGCCAGTGCCTTCAACCGCCCTGCCTTGATGTAGGTTTGTGCGGCGCTGAGCGTAGAGACCGCCACATCGATTTGCCCGCCCAGAAGGTCCACCAGCGCGGGCGCGGCACCCCGGTAGGGGATGTGGGTCATGAACACGTTGGCGCGCATCTTGAGCAATTCGCCAGACACGTGCATGGGCGTGCCGTTGCCTGCCGATCCGTAGCTGAGCGCCCCTGGTTTGGCTTTGGCCAGTTTCAACAGTTCCGCCACGTTGTTTGCGGGCAAGCTTGGCTTACCCAGCAGAACCATGGGGCCCGTACCCACAAACGCCACTGGTGACAGGTCGCGTGTGGCGTCGTATGCGATGGCCGGGTTGATCAGCTTGTTGATCAGGATCTCAGAGCCGGAGCCTAGCAAGACGGTGTACCCGTCGGCCACGGCACGGACCGTGCGCTGCGTGCCCAGGACACCACCTGCGCCGGCCACGTTCTCTATGACGACAGGTTGCCCTAGCTTTTCTGACAACAGCGGCGCCATGCTGCGCGCAATGATGTCTGAGCTGCCTCCGGGAGCGAAGGGCACCACCAGCGTGACGGCTTTCTCAGGGTATGCGGCCCAGGCAGCAGCGCTGCACAAGAGCGCGGTGCCAGCTGCCAGTGAGCTGACGAGTCGGGTGCACATCGTGCGGCGATTGGTTGCGGATGCGGGGGATGTCATGCAATGTCTCCTTTGTTGAATTCGGTATGATGGTATACCAACATACAAAGAAGTGCAAA
The DNA here is from genome assembly GCF_042665215.1 of Hydrogenophaga atypica. NCBI lineage: Bacteria > Pseudomonadati > Pseudomonadota > Betaproteobacteria > Burkholderiales > Comamonadaceae > Hydrogenophaga > Hydrogenophaga atypica. Next base: position 752 of record NZ_JBHTCA010000070.1, on the reverse strand, counting down.
TGCTCACCCCATGTCTTTGGGGGCATTCTGCTGAAGGGGGGGAGTGAGGAGCGGCCCGGGCACTTTTGCTTCTGCCCTGCAGCATTTTCTGAGCCAGCGGCATCGGTCCTTCATAGCAGAAGGCTAACGTTGTTCCACTGCTGCTGGTCGGGCACGCACGCGTTGGGCTGGAGGACAAGTTGTACTGCCGCCAGGGCGAGCTGGCCAACAAAGTGCAGCTGACCGAACGCATCGTGCGAATCGTCTGTTAGCTTGGAATGGAGCCGGCGAACCCGTCGGAGGTTTCTCAGATCATGGGATTGCCACGCACAGATCTCATCCGGGTCGCTTTTGCTCTGCGCTCAGCAGAGTTGCTGTCCTGAAAGGTTTCGACAACGCCATTCAGCCGGGCCAGTTTCTCTCTCCATGGCGATGCTTGCACCCGCTGAAGTGATGCCTGATTGGGACCACGGCGTTAAGCCTTCGCGTCGAAACACGCGTGCCTTGCATGTGACAGGCGGAGGCGCCGCCACGTTGCACACCAAAGAGGTCAGATTTCCAAGTCGCCTGGCTCAAAGGAGAAGATCGACTGGGGCGCCACGCCATGGATCTGGCCCGGCGCACTGAACAAGGCATTCGCCAATGTCAACTGGCCCGGTGTTAGGGACTGAGAGGCCGCTGGACACGGCGTGCAGCCTCGGCGCAGTTACGACTTGTCGAGATCGCGCTTGTCCGCAGATGGGTTGACGATCGTCTCGTGGTGATTTTTGGCG
>NZ_JBHTCA010000069.1:0-2318 GCF_042665215.1 Hydrogenophaga atypica | reverse complement strand
GGGGTCTCCTCGTTTTCAGTGCAATAAGTGACGGTACGCAAAGCTAGCACTGGCGCGGGGGTGGTCTGGGTAGACCGTTGATTTCATTGACTTTCCTGTTCGCTTTGTAAACGGGTATGGTGGCCTCCCACTTTTGAGGTTCACGATGCAGGGTTGGCACACAACGTTTTTGGGGATGCGTGGGCTCCCCCGCGATATCAGCGACTTCGAGATGAAGGCATTTTTCACCTTCGATGGTGCCGAGCGCGACGCAATCAATGCACGCCGAGGTGATTCCCACAAGCTTGGTCTGGCGCTCCATATTGGTTTCCTGCGCATGAGTGGGCGTTTGCTCGGTGCCTTTCGGGTAATTCCAGTAGCCTTGTGGCGCCACCTTGGCAACGAGCTTGGCATTGCAGCACCAGAAGTCGCCTCGCTGAGAGCCATGTATGAACGCGGGCGCACGCTATTCGATCACCAACAAGTAGCCTGCACGGTCCTTGGATTCCAGTGGATGAGCGAGCACCAGCGCCGCTCACTGGTACGTGAACTGCGCGACGAAGTGGCGCGCTGCGCCGACCGCGATCAGCTACTCGTGCGGGCGCGTCAATGGCTGTACAAGAACAAGCTGGTGATCGTGCACGAGCGGGCAATTCGGACACTGATTGCGGCGGCACTTGCCCAGCTTGAAGTTGAAACAGGCACCGCCATCGCCGCCAGCGTTGATCCAGCAACACTTGATCGCTGGCGAGCCTCAGTTTCAGAGCTGCGCCCAGATGGACAAACCCAGCAGAGTTGGCTATGGGCTGCACCGGCGAAACACTCAACCCGCCAAATCAGCGAGGTACTGGAGCGCATCGACCTGCTTTACACGCTGGACGTTCATAAGCACCTGGCAGACATCCCCGATCTCATCTTGCGCCGCTACGCGCGCCGACTTGTCTCCAGGCCGCCCTCAGCCGGAGCCAAGATCAAAGAGCCAGCGCGCACCGTGGAGGTCGCATGCTTTCTTCGGTATTGCCTGTTCACCACCACAGACCAGTTGATCCTTATGGTGCAGCGCCGGATCGCCGATCTGTGGCGTCAGGCTGCCGCCGATGTCCCCGCTACCGTCAATTGGGCCGCAATGTACAAAACGCTGCTCGGCGAACTTGTTGCCTTGAGCGCGCAAGGTGCGGTGCCAGATGCTGAGTTGCGTGCCCGTCTTGAAGCCTTGATCACCGAAACCCAGAAACGCAAACCACCGAGCAGGGCCTCCCTGGTCCGCGAGGGATTGATTGATGGAATTCGCCCCGTGCGGTCGTTGCTCGTCGCCATTGCAAAGCTGCCCTGGCAGGCCACCGGCGAGCATCCTGCCATCGAGTACCTTGCCAAGCTGCAAGCTTTATATCTCAAAGGATCCAGAAAGCTGCCAGTTGAAGTGGTGGCACCAAGTCTGGGAATGATCTGGCAGGTTTCGATCTCCAGCCCAGACCGGGAACGGGCGTTTCAGGCGTTGGAGGTGGCCACCCTGTTTGCCCTGCGCCGCGCGGTGCGCAATGGCTCGGTCTGGATTGAGCACAGCCTGAGCTTTCGGGGTCGTGCGCGCTTGTTCTTCACGGACGAGCGTTGGCAGGCAGAGTCCAAGAAACACTATGCCCGTCTATCGTTACCCAGCAAGGCTGCCACTTTCTTGAAGCCTTTGCTGGCCAGAGTAACTGCCGGTGTCGATGCGGTGGCCGCTGCAGCCCGCAGTGGCGTACTGCGCGTGGATGATGAACTCCATTTGTCGCCATTGCCCGCAGAGGACGAAGACCCAGAAGTGACCAAGCTGCGCGCGGCTTTGGATCACCGCATCGGTGAGGTTCAATTGCCGGAAGTGATTCTGGCCGTTGACGCCCAGGTGCGCTTTAGCTGGATCATGCTCGGACGTGAGCCGCGCTCTACCGACGAGCTGCTGATGGTCTATGCCGGCATCATGGCCCACGGCACCAGTCTGACTGCGGTCGAATGCGCGCGCATGATTCCGCAATTGTCTGCCACCAGCATTCGCCAGGCCATGCGCTGGGCGCGGGACGAACGGCGTCTGAGCCAGGCCTGCCAGGCTGTGCTGGAATTCATGCAGCGACACCCGATTGCCGCCACCTGGGGGCGGTCCGATTTGGCATCTTCTGACATGATGAGCATGGAGACCACCAAACGGGTGTGGCAAGCCCGGCTTGATCCTCGGCGCAACACACCTTCCATTGGAATCTACTCCCATGTAAAAGACCGGTGGGGCATCTTCCATGCGCAGCCCTTTGTGCTCAATGAGCGCCAGGCGGGCGTGGCCATTGAAGGTGTCATCCGCCAAGAAAAGC
>NZ_JBHTCA010000068.1:0-2523 GCF_042665215.1 Hydrogenophaga atypica | reverse complement strand
GGTATCCGTCCGGCAAAGTCATCCTGACGGCCAGCACGAGGCCGGCGCTGCACCTCAGGTGGCTGGTGACCAGCGATGCGGCAGCAACTCGTCGATACGGCTGGCCGGATGCGTTGGCAAGCGCTCGAGCACGTCCTTGAAGTACGCGTAAGGTTCGTGCCCATTGATGCGTGCAGAGTGCAGCAGGCTCATGATGGCCGCAGCCCGCTTGCCCGCGCGCAGGCTACCGCTGAACAGCCAGTTCGCCCGTCCGATGGCAATTGGCCTGATGTGGTTTTCCACCCAGTTGTTGGAGATCGGCACATCACCGTCATCGACGAAACGGGTGAGCTCCCTCCAGCGCTTGAGGCTGTAGTCGATCGCCTTCATCGTCGCCGAGCCAGGCGGCACCATCTGTCGTTGAGCCAGCAGCCAGCGATGAAAGATGGCCAGTACCCGCCGTGACTTGCGCTGACGTGTCTGCCGTCGCTCATCCCTGGGCAGTGCTTCAATCTCCCGCTCGATCCGGAACAGGCACTGGTGATACCGCAATGCCTTGCGGCCCACCTCGCTGCCGTGGTTGGCCCACAGGTCGTTGAACTTTCGCCTGGCGTGCGCCATGCACTGCGCCGAGGTCACGCCCTTGGTCGTGGTGGCGGTGTAGCCGCCGAAGCCATCGGTCACCAACGTGCCCTGCCACGCCCGGGGCGTGTCCAGCTTGAGGAACTCGCGCACGTTCTCGCCGCTGCGGGTCTCGCAGAACTCGAACACCACGGCCTTTGTCGGGTTGGCACTGGTAGTGCAGTACGACCAGATGTAGGCCCTGTGCGTCTTGCCATCGCTCAGGTGTTTGGGCTTGAGCATCGCCACCGGCGTCTCGTCGGCGTGCAGCACCACATGGCGGCGCAGTTCGTCGGCCAACGACTGCACCAGTGGCTGCAGCTGTGCGCCACACTCGCCCACCCACTGCGCCAGGGTCGAGCGCGCGATCAGGTGGCCGGCGCGCTCGAAGATATGTTCCTGTCGGTAGAGCGGCAGGTGGTCCATGAACTTGGCCACCAGCAGGTGTGCCAGCAAGCCAGACGTCGGGATGCCCTTGTCGATGACGTGCGGCGGTACCGGCGCCTGCACCAACTTCTGGCAGCAGCGGCACGCCCACTTGCCGCGCACATGGCGCTCCACGGTGAACACGCCCGGCTGGTAGTCCAGCTTCTCGGCCACGTCCTCGCCAATGCGCTGCATGGGTTGGCCACAGCCGCAGCTGGTGTCGGTCGGCTCGTGCGTTACATCGCGGCGCGGCAGGTGCGGCGGAAGCGGGGCACGCTTGGGCGTCTTCTTCTCGGTCTTGTCCTTGGCCTGGCCACGCTCGCGATCCAGCTCCCGGTCGAGTTCGGCCAGATCAGCCTCCAGCGTCTCCTCCAGCAGGCTCTTCTGCTCGGGCGCCAGGGTGCTGGCGAAGCGCTCGCTGGTCGCCGCAAACTTCAGCCGCTTGAGCACCGCCATCTCGTGCGTGAGCTTGTCGATCATGGCCTGCTTGAACGCAGCCTCTTGGTCGCGCTGTGCGATCAGGGCATCCTTGGCGCGGAGCTCTGCCATCAGCGACAGCATCACCTGCCGCGTCTGCGGATCCAGGGCGTCCAGTTGCTGTGCGCTGATCATGGGTGGCTATCGTGCCGCGCTCAAGCGCTGCACGCATCGGTACATCCGGCAATTGCCAGTGACCGATCAAATCACCCGGATGATCCCTGCATCGCCCAGCCGCAGCCAAGGCAGCCCCAGCACCAGCGCGTCAAACTGCGTGCGAGACAGCGGCAGTGCGCTGGTCCCATCGTTGACCCAGGTGAACTTGCCGATGTTCAGGCGCCGTGCGGCCAGCCACACACCGATGCCGTCATGCACCAGCACCTTCATGCGGTTCGCTCGCCGGTTGGCGAACAGGTAGGCATGGTGTGGGTGCGCCTGGCCAAAGACCTGCACCACGCGAGCCAGTGCGGCCTCGGTGCCCACGCGCATGTCCAGCGGTTGCACCGCCAGCCACCAGGCATCCACGCGGATCATCGAAGCAACTCGCGCAGCCAGGCCGCGCAGTCGGCCGCTGCCGCTGTCGGCCACGACACCTTGATGGTGGTAGCGCCGCGCTGCAACTCGATACGGATCTCATCGGCAGGCGCCGGCGTCGCCGATGCGGGCATTGCCAAGGGCAAGAAGTGCGGTGGCGCGCTCGCCGCTGGCCTGTTGCTGGCAGCGGCGGGCATGTCTGCCTTTGATTCCGGCGCCTTGCCTGCCCGTGTCTCAGCTTCGATCAGCCACTTGCGAACCATGTTCGCATTCAGGCCGTTGGCCAGCGCGACGGCGGCAATCGACACGCCCGGCTGACGGCATGCCTGTACCACCCGGTCCCTGAACTCTGGCGCATGCCGCCGCCGTGTCCGCCTGCTTGGCAACTCGATTTCTGAAGTGTTCATGTGTCCGCAATGAAGTTACGCGGACACGAGCATCCTTGGTATGCGGCTCGGGCTCAAGATGACTTTGCCGGACGGATAC
>NZ_JBHTCA010000067.1:0-2586 GCF_042665215.1 Hydrogenophaga atypica | reverse complement strand
GTAAGCGGTCAATAGACCGCACCCCTTGCGCAGTCCTTCCGTTCAGGTCTTGAGCGCAGCGATGCTCCAGGGCAGCAAGGCCTCGTAGTCATCGACGGTCTTGGCCCGTGGAAGTGCCACCAGGAGCGAGCGCAGGTACTGGTACCCATCGACGCCATTGACCTTGCAGGTTTCCAGCAACGAGTACAGGTTGGCGCTCGCGTTGGCACCGGCCACGGTGTCGGCGAAGAGCCAGTTGCGTCTTCCGATGACGAACGGACGGATTGAATTTTCACAACCGTTGTTGTCTACGGGCAAGTGCCCGCTGGTGACGAAGCGCTCCAGCTTGGGCCACTGCGAGGATAGGTAGTGCAGCGCCTTGCCCAGCAAACTGCCCGGCAGCACCGCATGAACGTTGGCCAGCAGCAAGGCCTGGATCTCTTGCAGCACCGGCACACTGTGGGCCTGGCGGCTGTGCAGCAATGCACCCGTATCCAGCCCTTGCTCTTTGGCCAGGGCCTCCACACGGTAGAGCTTGCCGATCAGTGCGATGAACCTGGCCGCCAACTGCTCTGGCCCACGGTTGGCTTTGGGCAATGCCTGCAGCGCATCATTGAAGTAACGTCGGCAATGAGCCCAACACCCGATGTGCACGAGCTTGTTGGCCAAGGCGATTTTGTTGTAGACCTCGTAGCCGTCAGACATCAGCACGCAGCCCTCGCGCGCACCGACGTACAGACGCTGCGCTGCCTCGGTGCTGCGTGAAGGTGAGTAGGCGAACAAGCGTATGGGCGGACCAGAGCCGCTGGCGCCAGAGCCATCGGTCATCTGCGCCCACATGTAGCTCTTGGACTGGGCGCTGCGCCCGGCCTCCTTGAGCACCTGGATCTCGGTCTCGTCGCCGAAGATCAGGGGTGCGTCCAACACCATATCTCGCAACAGGTTGATGACGGGCTGCACCGCCTGGCCCACCCGCACGACGCTGGCGGCCATGGTGTTGCGCGAGAGATCGCTGCCACCGAAGCGCCCCAGCAAGGCCGCCTGGCGGTACAGCGGCAGACCGTCCACGTACTTGGAAGTGATCACCCAGGCCAGCAGGCCTTCGCTGAACAGGCCCTTGGGAATGACTTGCTCGGGCTTGGCCGCCAGACGCAGCGTGCCGTCGCAGCACGGGCAGGCGTACTTGACCCGCTCATGCCGGATCACGCGCACTTGTTGCGGGATGATGTCGAGCTGCTCGCTGGCCTGCACGCCAATCTCCCGCAGCACGGCACCGTCGTGAGGGCAGACCCGCTCGGATTCGGGCAGTTCGTGGCGCACCACCTCGCGCGGTAACGCCGGGTCCAGTGGTTTGCGCCCACGCTTGGTCCGTTTGTGAGCGGGAACCTCGACGGTGTTGCCATCGGCCTCGGTTTCTTCCTGTGCCGGCTGGGCCGCCGAGCCGAGCGCATCGGCCTCGTTGAAGAACATGTCCTTCTGGTGGCCGGCGCTGGCCTCGCTCTTGGCCGCAAACAGCTGGCGCTTGAACTTGTTCAACTGCTCCTTGAGCAGGTCGCGCTCGGCGCGCGTGATGCGCAACTCACCAGCGAGCGATTCGCTGGTCTGGGTGGCCTGGGCCAGCGCCTTTTGCAAGGCTGCAAATTCTTCGGCAGTGGGCATATGAACCATCGCCTACTTCGATCTGCTTGTCGCTCAGGCGGTTCCTTGTGACGGCTATTTTGCGACAAATATTTTGAGTCACCGACCCACTGCGACTCAGGCGACACGCTCGTAGAACCGCTGTGGGTGTCGCTGTGTGACCGCCAGATCAATGCCATCAAGCAACCAGTGAAGTTGCTCCACCGTCAGTGTCGGCACCACCGCTTCGTCTGGCCAGATGAAACGGTCTTGCTCCAGGCGCTTCATCAGCAGCCAGAAGCCGTTGCGCTCCCAGACCAGGATCTTGACCCGGTTGCGCTGGCGGTTGCTGAACACATACACCGCCGCCGCGAACGGGTTCATGCCCAGGGCTTGCTCCACCAGGATGGCCAGACCGTTGACACCCATGCGAAAGTCGATGGCCGGGCGGTGCAGGTACACCGTCAGCGTGTCGTCGAGCCGAAACATGGCAGACCCCCCAGAAGTTCAAGGACGGGCAACAACTCGCCCGGGCCCGTATCGCTCAGGTTGACCTCCACCCCATTGGGCAGTCGGGCGTGAAGTCGAACCTTCAGCGCAACAGCAGTGGCCGGCACTGCCCCGGGGGCCGCAAGCCGCAGCGGCACAAAAGTATCTGTACTGGCAAGGGCCACGGTCGGCATGTTGACCCGATTTGTCTTCATGTCCGCGCCCATGCTCTGCGTGATCCAGCGGCGCAGCAAGTTGGCGTTGATGCCACATTGCAGCGCCATGCGCGCCACCGACACGCCCGGCTTCAGGCAAGCCCGAACCACCTCGGCCTTGGCCTGCGGGTCGTACACGGCACGCCCATCGTTCTTGCGCCCCGTGACCAGGCGTCGTACCACCTCTGAATCGATCTCTGACATACGCGTCCACCTTGTTCTACATGGACACGTAGCTTCCTCTCTCAGGCACTCTGTGGAAAGACGTAGTTCAATGACCGCTTAC
>NZ_JBHTCA010000066.1:0-2652 GCF_042665215.1 Hydrogenophaga atypica | reverse complement strand
GTGTTGACGCCGACCGAAAACTGACCCACTTTAGGGGTTTGTGCCGACTCAAAACTGACCCAGGTGTTTTACTCGCTCTGCCCAAATTTTGGGCAGGGGGCAAAGAGGGTGATCACCATGGAAATGTTGGGAAGAATTCGGCGGATGTACCTGCGCGACAAGCTGTCGCTGCATGAGATTGCCAAGCGCACGGGGCTGTCGCGCAACACGGTGCGCAGCTGGTTGAGGGTGCCAGAAGAGGTGAAGGCGCCGGTCTATATGCGCAAGAGCGGATTCAGCAAGCTCAGTGGTCATGTGGCCGAGCTGGAGCGCGCGCTCAAGGCCGATGCACAGCGCCCCAAGCAGGACCGGCGCACGGCGCGGGCCTTGTTTGCGCAGATCAAGGCCAGTGGCTACGAGGGTGGCTACACCCGCGTGACGGACTTCATTCGTGGTTGGCGCGCCGGTGCCGGCAAAGGCATCACCGCGTACGTGCCGCTGAAGTTCGAGCTGGGGGAGGCGTTCCAGTTTGACTGGAGCGAAGAGGGGTTGGTGGTGGGCGGCATCTACCACCGGCTGCAGGTCTCGCACATGAAGCTGTGCGCCAGCCGCGCCTTCTGGCTGGTGGCCTACCCCAGCCAGGGGCACGAGATGCTGTTCGATGCGCACACCCGCAGCTTCGCCGCGCTGGGCGGCGTGGCCCGGCGGGGCATCTACGACAACATGAAGACGGCGGTGGACAAAGTCCAGCGGGGCAAAGGCCGCACCGTCAACGCCCGCTTTGCCGTGATGTGCGCGCACTACCTCTTCGATGCCGACTTCTGCAACGTTGCCAGCGGCTGGGAGAAAGGGGTGGTGGAGAAGAACGTGCAGGACAGCCGCAGGCGCATCTGGCTGGAGGCGCAGCAGCACAAGTTTGGCAGCTTTGCCGAACTCAACGCCTGGCTGGGCGTGCGCTGCCGCAGCCTGTGGGAGGAGATCCGCCACCCCGAGCACAAGGCCTTGAGTGTGGCCGAGGTGCTGGAGCAAGAGCGTGTTGAACTCATGCCCATGCCTACCGTGTTTGATGGCTACGTGGAGCGCTCGGCCAAGGTATCGAACACCTGCCTGGTGGTGGTGGCGCGCAACCGGTACTCGGTGCCATGCGAACTGGCGGGCCAGCGCGTGAGCACCCGGCTGTACCCGGGCCGGGTGGAGATCGCCAGCGACGAGGGAATCGTGGCCCGCCACGAGCGGCTGCCCAACCGAGGGCACATCTGCTACGACTGGCAGCACTACATCGCGCTGATCCAGCGCAAGCCCGGGGCACTGAGAAACGGCGCGCCCTTTGCCGATATGCCCGCGCCCTTGCAGCGCCTGCGCCAGGGGCTGATGCGCCATGCGGGGGGCGACAAGACCATGGCGCAGGTGCTCAACTGTGTGGCCAGCCACGGGCTGGACGCGGTGCTGGTGGCGGTGGAGCTGGTGATCGAGTCGGGGGCGCTGAGCACCGAGCACGTGCTCAATGTGCTGGCGCGGCTGAACGCCCCGCCGCTGCCACCGGATGTGCAAAGCAGCCTGGCGCTCAAAGAGGCCCCCATCGCCAACACCGGGCGCTACGACAGCCTGCGTGGCAACGCCGTGGAGGGCATGAGCCATGCGTGATGTGGCGGCCGAACTCAAAGCGCTGCGCCTGGGCGGCATGGCGGCGGCCTGGGCTGAATTGACGACACAGGCGGGCGACACCGGTCGAGACAGCGGCGATGTGGGCGTACAGACCTCGCGCTGGTTGATCGAGCATCTGCTGCAGGCGGAACACGCACACAGGGCCTTCGCGTCGGTGCGCCACCAGATGAAGGCAGCCCGTTTCCCGCTGCACCGCGACCTGGCCGGCTTTGACTTCGAGGCCTGCCGCGTGGACCAAAAGCTGGTGCGCCAACTCAGCACGCTGGCGTTCACCGAAGCGGCGCAGAACGTGGTGCTCATTGGCGGGCCGGGCACGGGCAAGACGCACCTGGCCACCGCCATGGGCGTGGCCGGCATCGCGACCCAGGGCAAGCGGGTCCGTTTCTTCTCCACGGTCGATCTGGTCAACGAGCTGGAGCGTGAGAAGCGAGAGGGCAAGGCTGGGCGCCTGGCACTGGCGCTGTCACGCCTGGACCTGGTCATCCTGGACGAGCTGGGGTATTTGCCCTTCAGCCAGGCCGGCGGGGCGCTGCTGTTTCACCTGCTCTCCAAGCTGTACGAGCACACCAGCGTGGTGATCACCACCAACCTGAGCTTCTCGGAATGGGCGGCGGTGTTTGGCGATGCCAAGATGACCACGGCCTTGCTGGACCGGCTCACCCACCACTGTCACATCGTTGAGACGGGTAACGAGTCCTACCGGTTCAAGCACAGCAGCATGGCGGCCAAGACGCGGATCAAGGCCCGGGAGAGTGCGCGCAAGGGTACTGCGGGCACACTGTTGACAGCTGCGTTGGACGAGCCGTTCTGATCCGGCCCGAGGGCGGGAAAGGCGCTGCGGGCTACGCCCTTCGCGCCATTCCCACGCTCACTCTCAACGACAAGGAGGGAGAAGCTAAAACCAGATATTGGGTAGACTTATCCACAGTTGCTGATCCCAGAATCAGCAACCCGCCCTGGGTCAATATTGAATCGGCAGGGTGGGTCAATATTCAAATGGCGCCAACA
>NZ_JBHTCA010000065.1:0-2741 GCF_042665215.1 Hydrogenophaga atypica | reverse complement strand
CACACCAGCATCACTTCCAGCGGATAGTGCAGCCGTTTGAGGACCCCACGCAGGACCGAATTCTGGAGCTGGATTGACAACGCTTGCATCATCAAATCCTAGCCGTTCCGCTTATTGCGACACAACCCTCAGCAAGGGATATTGTTAAATTGACCAATCAACATTTCCCGTATTGAAGCGCCCTCGAATTCCTGATCCCGTACGTGCAGAAATTGGGCAACAGTTTGGCAAAGTATCTGACTGGTAGCACAACCGAGAGCTTGTTCGGGGCGAAGCTGGCTTTTGCGGGGCAGCCAATCGGCTACCCTGACTTGGCGAGGACGTTAAACCCTGTCTCATTCCCTTGTATCGCGCACCGCCAGCGTGAATGGCTTCGTTAGTCAGCCACGAAGCCCGAGGCCTTGATCACCGGCTCCCAGCGGGCCGCCGCCTCGGCGCCGCGCGCGGCCAGTTCTTCTGGCCCCTTGCCCACGGGCAACACGCCCATGTTGAGCAGCTGCTCACGCACGTCGGGCGCCGACAGCGCCTTGACCAAGGCGTGGCTCCAAGTCAGCACCACCTCCTTGGGCGTGCCGGGCGGTGCGTACAACGCATTGAAGCCCATGCCGGTGATGCCGGAGTAGCCCAGCTCGGCGAAGGTGGGCACCTCAGGCAGCTGGGGCACACGGCGTTCGGACGACACTGCCAGGATGCGCAGCTTGCCCGCACGGTGCTGCTCCAGCGGGCTGCCCAGCACGTCAATGCCAGCGCTGATCTGGCCGCCGATCAGGCCCACCAACATGGGTGCGCTGCCCTGGTAGGGCACGTCCTCCATCTTCACCCCCACGGTCTGGCCCAGCAGGATGCCGAAGAAGTGGTGCGGCGCACCGCGCGCGGGGATGCCGTAGTTGGTTTTGGTGGGATTTTTCTTGGCCCAGGCCACGTACTCGCCCAAGGTCTTGACCGCTGGGTCGGAGCCAGCGATGAAGGTGAAGGGAAACTCGCTCACCGTGCCCACAGGCACCAGGTCTTTGACCGGGTCGTAGTTGATTTTGCGCAGGGTGAAGGGGTAAAGCGCGACCAGCGCGTCGGGGCCCAACATGATCACGCTGCCGTCGCGCGGCGCGGCCTTGAGCAGATCCACCGCGATGCGGCCACCCGCGCCAGGCTTGTTGTCCACCAGCACCGGGCGCTTGAGTTCCACGCGCATCTTCTCAGCCAGCAGGCGCGCCACGGCATCAAACGAGCCCCCGGCCGGAAAGCCCACCAGGATGCGGGCCGGGGTGGCATCGTTCTGCGCCAGGGCAGCAAAAGAGGCGCAGGCCAGCACGGCGGCCTGGGCGGTGCGCAGCCAGCGGCGGCGGCTGAAGGGATGAAGGTTCATGTCTGTCTCCTTGGGTTGAATTTTGAAAGGCGTGGGGTTTCAGAAAGGAAAGTGGCCGGGCCGGGTCTCGACCGTGATCCAGCGCAGGTCGGTGAACTCGGCGATGGCGGCACGGCCACCGAAGCGGCCCCAGCCCGAGTCCTTGACGCCACCGAAGGGCATCTGCGCCTCGTCGTGCACGGTGGCGCCGTTGATGTGGCAGATGCCCGATTCGATGCGCTCGGCCACACGCAGCGCGCGGGCGATGTCGCGGCTGAAGACGGCGGCAGACAACCCGTACTCGGTGTCGTTGGCCACGCGCACGGCCTGCTCGTCGCCGCGCACCCGCACCACGGTCACCACCGGGCCAAAGCTCTCCTCGGCGTAGATGCGCATGGCGGGCGTCACGTGGTCGAGCACGGTGGCCTTGAGGATGGTGCCCTGGCGCTCGGGGGCGCTGCGCAGCACCGCGCCCTTGGCCAGCGCGTCGTCGATCAGGGCCATCACGTGGTCGGCGGCTTCGTGGCTGATGACCGAACCCAGCACCACCGGCCCGCGCGGGTCGCCGGCCGGCAGCGCGGCGGCCTTGTCGGCCAGTTGCTGCACGAAGGCATCGGCCACGGCCTCGTCCACCACGATGCGTTCGGTGGACATGCAGATCTGGCCCTGGTTCATGAAGGCGCCGAAGGCGGCGGCCTTCACCGCCTCGCCCAGGTCGGCGTCGTCCAGCACCAGGAAGGGGGCCTTGCCGCCCAGCTCCAGCAGCACCGGCTTGAACAGGCAGGCGCACTGCTGGGCGATGAGGCGGCCCACGCGGGTGGAGCCGGTGAAGTTGACGCGGCGCACGGCCGGGTGCGCGATCAGGGCCGCCACCACCTCGGCGGCATCGGCCGGCGCGTTGGTCACCACGTTGAGCACGCCGGCGGGCAGGCCAGCCTCCTGCAGCGCGGCGCCTATGAGCTGGTGGGTGCGCGGGCACAGCTCCGAGGCCTTGAGCACCACGGTGTTGCCGCAGGCCAGCGGCATGGCGACGGCGCGCACGCCCAGGATGACCGGCGCGTTCCAGGGCGCGATGCCCAGGCAGACGCCGGCGGGCTTGCGCACCGACATCGCCAGGCAGCCGGGCTTGTCGGAGGGGATGACCTCGCCGCCCACCTGGGTGGTCATGGCGGCCGCCTCGCGCAGGATGCCTGCGGCCAGGCGCACGTTGAATCCGGCCCAGCCGGCGGTGGCGCCGGTCTCACCGGCCATGGCGTCCACGAAGTCGGCGTTGCGGGCCTCCAGCGCATCGGCCGCGCGCAGCAGCAAGCCCCGGCGTTCGGTGGGCCCCAGCGCGGCCCAGGCGGGCAACGCGGCGGCGGCGGCATCGGCGGCCAGGCGGGCATCGGCCGCGCTGGGG
>NZ_JBHTCA010000064.1:0-2857 GCF_042665215.1 Hydrogenophaga atypica | reverse complement strand
CCTGGTGAGGAAACGCACCCGTTGTGGCTGCTGCTTGAGTCACTTTTTGAGAAAGGGCACGGCCCTGCCATCCAAGCGATGGAAGACAGTCTGACCGATCAGCGGCTGGCCCCTGTGGCGTACAGACCGCTCCCTCCTAGGCAGCGGTGGTGGCAACTGCCCCCTGAGGCGGACATCCCGAGGCGCAAGTCGGAGTCATTCTCCAGTCTGGAGTCGTTCCTGTTCAATCCCTTCCAGTGGGTACTGAAATACCCCGCTGCATTGAACACCAGCAGCATTCTGGATGTCAGCGAGGGCGTCCTGCTTTACGGGAACCTGTCACACCACCTGGTCGAGCGCTACGTGGCAGAGCCCTTCGCTCTTACACAGGCGGACAGCGCTTTTGACGCCTGGTTTGATGAAGCCTTTGAAACCCTGATCTCGCAGGAAGGCGCCGTGCTGCAAATGCCCGGTCGGCAAGAGGAACTTGCCTCGTTCCAGCGCAAGCTGAGAAAAGCCATGCACCAATTGCGCAGCCAGTGGCGGGCGGCCAAGGTGGTGTCGGTACGCTCCGAAGAACGGCTGGAAGGCCAGTTTGTAGGAGGCAACATCAGTGGCTATGGCGACTTGCTGGTGGTCCGAGAAAACGGCGAGCAAGCCATCATCGACATGAAGTGGGGTGGCAAGGCCTACGCAGACAAGCTGGCGAACAACCGCCATTTGCAGTTGGCCATCTATGGTGAGATCGTTCGCCAGTGGACTGGGCAATGGCCCAGGCTGGCCTATTTCTCATTCAGCACTGGCGAATTGCTGGTCACCGACCGTGACTACTTCCCCGAAGCCCGGCTGGTGCGCAAAAAGGATGAGGTGGCCGAAGAAGGTGCCGCACACCTGTGGCAGCGGTTCCTCGTTACCTGGGCTTGGCGGCGTGGCCAAATCGACCAGGGCCTCATTGAAGTGGTGCTGGATGAGGAAGGTGACACCGAGCCACCCGAGGAAGGACTGGTGCCGGAAGTTCTGAACACCCGCTACAACGACTACCTGAAACTCGCCGGCTGGGGAGACGAGCAATGAGCCTCACATTCATCAGCGCCGGCGCCGGCAGCGGCAAAACCCACACCCTGATGCAGACGTTGGGTGAACTGCTGGGCAGTGGCGAGGTTCGCCCCGGAGGCGTGATTGCCACGACATTCACCAAGAAGGCCGCCACCGAATTGCGCGAGCGTGTGCGTCAGCATCTGTTTGAGTCGGGCCGAATGGGTCTGGCCAACGCCATGGGGCAGGCCCGCATCGGTACCGTCAACAGCGTGTGCGGCGGCCTGCTGGAGCGTTTTGCGTTTGAGGCCGGTATGGCAACACGGCAGCAAGTGCTGGATGAGGCGCAGACCTCGCAGCTCATTCGCGAAGCGATAGAGGCAGCGATGAGCGGTGAAGAGGTGGTGGCGCTGTCTGGTCTGGCCCAGCGCCTGGGCATGGAGGACTGGACAGCAGACATCGCAGCATTGGTGGCGCAGGCACGGGGCAATGACATCGATCCCACACAACTGATCACCTTTGCACATCAGAATGCGGACGATCTTCTGGCGCACTTCCCGGCACCATTGCGCGAAACACTGACGCAGGACCTGCTGACGGAGATTCGGCGTGCACTGCCATCATTGCAGGCCGCTGCCGCCACATCCACAGTCAAGAAGACCCAAGCTTATTTGGCAACGCTGGAGCGGTTTGAACGCGAGTTGCGCCAGGGCATCCCACCTTGGTCGCAATGGATGGCGCTTTCCAAAGAGACGCCTGAGAAAGGCTTGCTGAGCTTGAGCGAGCCCATACAGATGCTGGCTCAAGCATGTGATGGGCATCCCCAGTTACACGCCGATATTCGAAGCTATCTGGAGCGTATGTTCAGCGTCAGCGCGGCTGCGTTGGCGCACTACCGTGCGCGCAAGCTGGCCATGGGCGTGGTGGATTTCACCGACCAGGAACACTTGCTGCTCAAACTGCTGGACGAGCCGGAAGTCGCCGAGGTATTGCGCGAAGAACTTGACTTGCTCCTGGTGGATGAATTCCAGGACACGAGCCCCATCCAACTGGCGCTCTTCCTCAAACTCTCGCGCTTGGCCAAACACACCTATTGGGTGGGCGACATCAAACAGGCCATTTACGGCTTCCGCGGCAGCGACACCGAGTTGATGCAAGCCATCCTCGGCGCGCTACCTGGCATGGGCGGCAACAAGCGCATCCTGGATGGGTCCTGGCGCTCGCAACCTGCCTTGGTGCATCTGGTCAACGAGGTGTTTGTCCACACTTTTGCGGACACGCTGCCTCCAGAGGAGGTCGCATTGGTACCTCAGCGGCCTGAATTCACGGGGAATCCAGCCCTGAGCCGCTGGTGGTTGGGGGGCAAGAACGTCGAAGAAATCAGCCATGCGCTGGCCGACGGGGTGCGGCAACTGCTTGCCAGCGGCCGGCAAGTACCAGCCAAAGGTTCAGAGGAACTCCGCCCGCTGCTTGCGCGCGATATCGCCATCCTGTGTCGATCCAACACTGCTGTTACCCAGGTCGCCGCCACATTGCGGCAAGCAGGTGTGGCGGCCGCAATGGCACAACCTGGTTTGTTGTCCACGCCCGAAGCAACATTGGCGCTGGCCTGCTTGCGCCGGCTCAACGACGCCTCTGACACGGTGGCCACGGCCGAGATCGTCTCGCTGGCGGACAGCGAAGCGCCGGACGTTTGGTTGGCCGATCGGCTCGCGCATCTCCAACGGGGTGAAAGTCGCGGCTCTTGGCGAGAAACCGGTGAACATGCCCACCCGATGGTGGCAGGCTTGGCTCTCCTACGAGGTGAGCATCCGCTGTTGACCCCGCAAGAAGCGTTGAGGCG
>NZ_JBHTCA010000063.1:0-3418 GCF_042665215.1 Hydrogenophaga atypica | reverse complement strand
ACCGGCACGGGCGTGTCGTCGGCGTGAAGCTTGGCGGCCGCCAGGGTGTAACGACCCAGTGCGGCCACCAAGGGATCAAGCAATTGATCGGCCTGGTCAACCCAGCCGGCCAGCGTTGAGCGGTCCAGCTCAACACCGCTGCGGGCATAAATGCCGCTTTGGCGGTAGAGAGGCAAATGGTCACAGTACTTGGACACCAGCACATGGGCCAGCAGGCCGGCGCCGGCCACACCGCGTGCTATGGGGCGGCTGGGTGCGCTGGCCTGGAAGATTGCATGGCACGCCACGCAGGCCAGCTTGGGGCGCACATGCCGGATCACCTTGAAATGCGCCGGCACGTATTCCAGTTGTTCGGAGACATCCTGTCCAATCTTGCGCAGCCGGGCGCCACACGCCGTGCAGCCACAGGGCTGACTATTGCTGTCGTGGTGGGTGTTGCTGGTCGGAGGCAGATGCTCCTGGACATCGCGCGGCAGGTGCGCGGGCAGACTGCGGTCTATCTGCGCGTCGTTGGCCGGTGCTTGTTTGGATGCCGCTTTGGTTTGGGCGGGCACCTCGGCTTGGCCACCATCGATCAATGCCATCTGCGCCGACCACTGCTCGCTGGAGGTACCGAATTCGGAACGAACCCGGCGCAGCAGTTGCAATTTGAGTTTGTCGACCATCAACTTGAGCAGGGCCACCTCGCTGTCGCGCGCCGCGATGATGCGCAGCAATTCGTCGATGTTCTGGGGCGGTTGATGGGGCGCAGGCACGGTCTTGAGTATGCCCAACTCTGCTGTCTCACCTCATCGGGAATGACCCGCAACTGCCAAGCTTTACGCCGCCAGATCGGGACGGTGCGTGCGCGCCGGCATGCGCCAGTCGATACCTTCAAGCAGCATCGACAGTTGCGCTGGCGTCAGGGATACGCCACCGGCCGATGCCTGCGGCCAGACAAAGCGGCCGCGTTCGAGCCGCTTGCTCAGCAGCAGCAAACCCTGGCCATCGAACCACAGCACTTTGAGGATGTCGCCGCGCCGACCTCGAAAGACAAAGACGTGCCCACTGAATGGGTTCTCGCTCAGGGCCCCCTGGACCATCGCCGCCAGGCCGTCGAAGCCCTTGCGCATGTCGGTGTGGCCGGCCACGATCCACACCCGCGTGTTCGCCGGCAGACCGATCATGCGCGCAGCACGGCCAGCACCGTCTTGAGTTGCTCGGGATCCACTGGGCCGCGCAGACGGATGACAGTGCCGCACACCTCAATCTCCATCACTGCCTTGGGCTGGCGGGCGTTTGTGGTGGCCACTACCTCAGCTGATCGAGCGTCTGCGACGACCGTGACCGGCAACAACGTGTGAGGGGTGGACTGCCAGTGTTCGAGTTTCATCCAGCTGCGAAGCTGGTTGGCGTTGACGCCATGGCGAAGTGCCAGGCCGGCAACCGAAGCCTCTGGCCTGAGCGCCTGCTCCACCAGCCAGGCCTTGAAGGCTGAAACGTAAATGCGCTTGCCGTTGCGCATGATTCGCTCCACCGTCGGCCCGCTCCACTCTGGGGTGTGTCCACTGTCTTGCATATGGACATATCCTGCATTGACCCTCCGCTCCTCACAAGAAGGGCCTTGGGGCCACGCTTACGTTACTGCTCAGGTACAGAGAATCACGACCCGGCACTTTGCCCACAATGGTTCCGTATGAGCGGCCTGCCAAGGGGCCGCTCGTGAATCGATAGTAGATCAAAGTGGCAGGCTCCTGATCGTTGGCAAAACGGTTCTCGCCCCAAGCTTGGTATGACTTGGTTCTGAGCGACTGACCATCGGTGTCAATCGCATAACCCCATTGAAGGTCGCCGGTACGCTGCTGACCTGCCCCCCAGCAGCCGTACCGCGGTAAACAGGGCGGCAACACGGTTCTGCGTCTTGCGTTAACAGCGTGCTTCTTCAGTCATGGCACTGCCCTCAAGGTGACTTTGGCATGGGACGGTGAGCACCGAACAGCGCCACCCGCCACAGGGAACAGCAGCCACTGTTCGATGACGTTTTTCCCGGAAGCTTCCGCTATGGCGTTGGCATACGCATTCAGCTGGCCCTGGTAGGTATCTACCAGCTCGCTCCACTTGTCTTCACCAAAAGGCGAAGACTTGTGGTCTATCAGCACGAAGCCATGCTCTGTCTCCAGCAGCAGGTCGATACGCCCGTTAATGACCTGCCCGTTTGGCAATCTCGTCTTGACCGGCACCTCCGCGCGGGCCTTGCTGCCTGGCCATCTTGATTCAAGCCAAGCGTGAATGGCTTGGATCTGGGTGCTCAATGCGTCCGCATCGATATGCGCGCGCACTTGGAACCCATCGAGTACACGGGACACGACAGTCTCGCTGAGCCAAGTGCCTTGTTCGGTAAAACTCGCAGCCAGACATGCGTGCACTGCGCTGCCCAGCACGCCCCAATCGGCACCAGGGTTGACGTGAAGCCGCTCCCCAAAACTAACCTTGTCGAGCACCTCGCCTTTACTGGCGCCCACGCTAGAGGGGTTGAACAAAAGGGGAAGTTTCTCTGCCGTGGGTTCGGGACGCGGCCAATACAGAGCTGTGGCGTCAGTCTGCGGAGGGGCAAGCTCTGCTGGTGGCTCCACCATCAAGGTCTCGCTCGAAACGGCTTTCCCGTTGGGAAGCTGAGTCTGAACCGCGCCAGGGTCCCCGTCCAACAGCCATGGTGCATCCAGCGAATCCAGCCAGTGCTGTGATTTCGCCTTTTGTTTGAGCGCCAACACCAACATCTCACGCGGGCGGGTCATGCTGACGTAGAGCAGGCGCTGCGCCTCGGCCAGCGCTGCGGCTTGGTACCGCTGCGCAATGGCCGATGCGTCTATCGTGTCCTTGACGGCTATGCCAGACGCCTGTTTGCCGAACGGCCAAGGCCAGTAGCGGATGAAGCGGTCGTTCAGGGGGGCGGCAGCGTCGACACCCTGATTCGAGACGGTGGAAATGCCCCAAAGCCGGTTGCGCACCTCCTTGTCCAGATCGGTCAGTATCACGACAGGCCATTCCAGGCCTTTGGCTGCGTGGTGGGTCAGCACGCGCACGGCATCGACACCTGGTTGCGCCAGAGCGTCCTCGCCAGCCTCAGCCTGTCTGTCCAGCCACAGCAGCATGCCTGAGATGGTCGCTGCTTGGCGGGTACCACGGCAGGCGTCTTCATACTGGGCAGCCATGTCAAGCAGGGCATCCAGGTTGGCCAGGCGTGTCCGAGCGACCGCCGGGTCCTGACGCCAACCCAACACCACCTGGGGAAGCTCGCAAGAAGCAATCACGCGCCTCAACGCTTCTTGCGGGGTCAACAGCGGATGCTCACCTCGTAGGAGAGCCAAGCCTGCCACCATCGGGTGGGCATGTTCACCGGTTTCTCGCCAAGAGCCGCGACTTTCACCCCGTTGGAGAT
>NZ_JBHTCA010000062.1:0-3525 GCF_042665215.1 Hydrogenophaga atypica | reverse complement strand
GCCGTCATAAAGGCCGCCAACATCAAGCCTGAATGAAGAGCGGCAGGACTCTCAGCCAATCCGTTTCCCATCCAATTTAGCTAGAAATCAGCATGAACGCCCACATACGCAAGATCGTCACCTACACAGAAGAGACACGCATTGAGGGGGGCAAAGTCGCGGAACGACCTCTACGGCTCTTTGGTGTGGCCGCCGTACTGACCAACCCGTGGGCAGGTCGCGGCTTCGTTGAAGACCTGTCGCCCGAGATCCGGGCCATTGCGCCGATATTGGGCGAGTTGTTGACGGACACCATCCTGCGTCAGACAGGCTCGGGCGAGGTGATTGAGGGATACGGCAAGGCGGCCGTTGTCGGTACGTCGGGTGAAGTGGAACACGCGTCTGCCCTGATCCACACACTGCACTTTGGCAACTTTTACCGTAAGGCGGTGGGAGCCAAGAGCTACTTGAGCTTCACCAACGTGAGGGGAGGGCCCAACTGCTCTATCGCCATTCCCTTGATGCACAAGCACGACGAAGGGATGCGCTCGCACTACCTGACGGTGCAGTTCGCAATCAACGATGCCCCCGCACCGGACGAAATTGTGGTGGCGCTGGGGGCCTCCATCGGCGGGCGCCCTCACCACCGCATTGGCGACCGCTACCAGGACCTGAAAGAGCTGGGCGGAAATGATCGCTGAAGCCATCGTCACAGAGTCGGGCATCACGCGGCACGGCACGGCATGGACCGTGACTGGCACCGGGGAGCCGGTTGTGCTGATCCATGGCGTGGGCATGCAGCAAGGTGTTTGGGGCCCACAAGTGCTTCACCTGGCACGTACACACCAAGTGCTTGTCTACGACATGCTGGGACACGGGGCAAGCCTGCCGGCGCAAGGGGCGCCAATCCTCGCAGACTACGCGAACCAGCTTGTCGAATTGCTCGATGAGTTGGGAATCTCGTCGGCCAGCGTTGCAGGGCACTCAATGGGGGCATTGGTCGCGCTGGAGTTTGCGCTCGCTCACCCACAGCGCTCACGTCGAGTGGCCGCCCTCAACGCGGTGTACCGTCGCACGCAAGACCAGCGCGACGCTGTGCTGGCCCGGGCACAAGCATTGCGAGAATGCGGTGCACCGGCGACAGCCGGTCCAACATTGGCGCGCTGGTTTGGCGACCCTGTGCCACCGGAGTTGCAACGCGCCGCAACCGAAGTCGCCGGCTACCTTGAGGGCGTTCAACCCCTGGGCTACGCCCAGGCCTACGCCGTGTTTGCCAGTTCAGACGAGGCACATGTCGGCAAACTGGACAAACTGGTCATGCCGGCACTGTTCTGCACCGGCGAGTACGACGCGAACTCCAGCCCCGCGATGGCGCAGGCAATGGCAGCCGAGGCGCCTATCGCCATGGCCGAGGTCATTCCAGGCGCGCGCCACATGATGAATGTCACTGACGCCGAGGCCGTCAATGCCAGCCTCAGTCGTTGGCTGGACACACCCGTCGCGAGCTGAAGGCACATCCCGCCCTGGGGCAGGCATGAAGCCAGCCTCTATCCCTCCACCACCATCACGGCATTCATGACCTTGTTGCCCGACAACGCCTTGCGCGAATCCCGCTGCCTCATCGACGGCGAGTGGATCACCGAGCGGAGCAGTTTCCCTGTGACCAATCCAGCGACAGGCGAGGTTATCGCAACAGTGCCTCGCCTCGGTGCGGAGCACACGCGAATGGCCATCGAGGCAGCGCACCGCGCAGGGCCTGGTTGGGCGGCTATGCCAGCAGCCCAAAGAGCCAACGTGCTCAAACGCTGGCACGCATTGATCCTGGCGCATGCCGAGCCACTGGCACAGATCCTCACCGAAGAAATGGGCAAACCGCTGTCAGAAGCGCGCGCTGAAATTCTCTGTGGGGCTGGCTACGTCGAATGGTTTGCCGAGGAATGCCGTCGCCCGGTGGGCGAGGTCTTGGCCTCTCCTGACGCCACGCGGCAACTTAGTACTGTGCGCCTGCCGGTGGGCGTGGTCGCCGCGATAACCCCTTGGAATTTTCCGCACGCCATGCTTGCGCGCAAACTCGCGCCAGCCTTGGCCGCTGGTTGCACCGTGGTCGCAAAACCTGCCGAGCTGACCCCGCTGTCAGCGCTCGCGCTGGCGCGTTTGGCACAGGAGGCGGGGGTGCCACCCGGTGTGCTCAACATCGTCGTGGGTGACCCTGTGACCATCGGGAGCGAGCTGACCGCCAACCCCTTGGTACGCAAGCTAACGTTCACCGGATCCACGGCTGTGGGCAAGCTGTTGATCCGCCAATGCGCGGAAACTGTCAAACGCGTGAGCATGGAATTGGGCGGCAACGCCCCCTTCATTGTGTTCGACGATGCTGACCTGGATGCAGCCGTAGCTGGAGCCATGGCATCCAAATTCCGCAACGCTGGACAGACTTGCGTGTGCGCCAACCGTTTGTTCGTCCAGGCCGGCATCTATGAAACCTTCACGCAGCGGTTGGCCGCAGCTGTGCGCGATCTCAGAGTAGGCGATGGCAGCCAGCCCGGCACGACTGTGGGCCCACTGATTGACGAGCGTGCGGTGGCAAAGGCTCAGCACCACGTGGACGATGCCCTGGCGCGTGGCGCTACCGTGGTTGAGGGCAACGCACACTTGCCTGGCAACTTCTTTGCGCCCACCGTCTTGCGCGACGTCACCATGAACATGCTTGTGGCGCGTCAGGAGACCTTTGGCCCGGTGGCACCCTTGATTCGGTTCACGGACGAAGCCGATGTGATCGCTCAGGCCAATGCCACCGAAGCAGGCCTGGCCGGGTACTTCTTCACACGTGACATCGCACGTGCACACCGGGTGGCCCGTCGCTTGGAGGTGGGTATGGTTGGCATCAACACGGGCATCATCTCTACCGAAGTGGCACCGTTCGGCGGCATCAAGCAGTCCGGGTACGGCCGAGAGGGAGGCAGTGGCGGCATGGCCGACTATCAGGATGTGAAATACTGCTGTCTTGGCAATCTTTCATGAGGCATTTCTGATGGTCACGACTCCCGCCGGTTCATTGCGCGTGGACCGCAGCGCGAAGACCTTGCGCGAGTTGGCTTTAGAAAAAATGCGCGAGGGCATTTGGAACGGTCACTTCAAACCAGGCGAGCGCTTGGTGGAACGCCAGTTGTGTGAGCAGTTGGGCGTCAGCCGCTCTATCGTGCGAGAGGTGCTCCGCCACTTGGAGACTGAGGGCCTCGTTCAAACTGAGTCCCACCAAGGCCCCGTGGTGGCGAGCTTCACGGCGGACCAAGCTGCCCAAATCTATGAAATTCGCGCTTTGTTGGAGGGACAGGCTGCGCGCCGCTGTGCTGAGCGCGCTACGCCGGACGCCCTCAACGAACTCGAAACTCTAAATGACCGGACTCAGCAGACATTTCGTCGTGGAGATTTCCAGGGCGTCCGGGAGAACACCACGGCGTTTTATGAAGCCCTGTTCCGTTTGGCTGGGATGGACATGGCGTGGGAGGTGGTGCAGTCGCTGAACGCGCGCATCAATCGCCTGCG
>NZ_JBHTCA010000061.1:0-3663 GCF_042665215.1 Hydrogenophaga atypica | reverse complement strand
ACCCAGAAAAGGTCTGGGCGTACGATCCCCTCTGGCGGTCTACCGGGACCTGCTCCTGAACAGTCCCCAACACTCCACCCTCGTTCATTGAAACCAAGGGTGTTGCACTTCAGATTTGAATCCGCCCAGATATTAATATAAATATTATGCAAACTGCGGTGTATCCTGGGATGGTAAGCTTGGGGTGGATTTTTGTCGCAAAATAAATGGCACCAAAAAACACTGATGACAGTCCTAGTGCAAGTCCCCACCATGCCCAAAGTGAGGGATCAATATTGTTCCTTGCGAACAATTGTGTGGTCAAAAATACGCCTGGTGCGAGTATAGCCAGTAGTATGTTAAAAAGTATGTAGAAAACCACCAAAAGTAACAAACCAAATAAACCGAGTTTAATAACTTGGGCATCAGAGACTGTTGGCTTGCTTCTTTGGTGCTTTGCCATGTGGTGTCCTTATTTAGTTTCGGCGTCTTCAATGCTTCTGACCACATTCATGCCCGACAACAAGCGTTTGTAGCCAGCTCATTCAGCCTCCAATGAGTTGGACAGGGCAGCCCAGGCGCGCACATAGTTTCGTTGTGCTTCAGTCTCGGGTGATTCTGGTTTGCGCCTACGTTTGTCCGCACTCATGCGTGACCAGAGTAAGCGCAGATGAGCCAGCGCAGCTTCGCCATTGAAACCATTGTTGACCAAGTGGCAGCCCACCACTGTGCCCGTGCGTCCGACCCCTCCCCAGCAGTGAACGTAGACGCGGCGCCGTTGCAACAGCCACTGATCGATCTGCCGCAAGACTGCTTGCATCTGCGCGGGATGCTTGGGTACGTCATAGTCTCGGATCGGCATTCGGCGGTAAACAAAGTTCAGGCTGCGCTCAGCCCCCAATTCAGCCAATATCTCATCGTAGGGAGCGAGCTCATGGTCCTCCGTCAGATCGAGAAAGGTATCAACACCAAAATGGAGATAATTGGCCAGTTTGCGACGTGCCGTTCCTGCATCAGGGTTGCCCGGATATTCACCCGCGAGTAGCGAGTTCGGTATGACCCAATAGCTGTTGTTCGGGTGTTGCTTGTGAGTCAGGTCGAGCAGCTGCGGCAAGATGACACGCTTTCCGTTCTTGTCAGGAGCCGAGGTGAGATCCCCTTCGAAGTGCTCCATAAGCGAGTTGGCCGAGTCCCAATCCAGCTTGAGCACGCGTTGAAGAACAGCCGGACTGGCCGACTGAGTTGCGAGAATAGCTTTGCGCGCTGCTGGCAGCAGCGCTTCGATCTGTTCTTGTGTCAGTGGCATGGTGATGACGATACTCAGAGAGCCTGCAGCACCTCGTGCGCTGGATCGAACTCAGCCTGAATTTCCCTTATTGCATCGGCAAACCTGCGGCAGAGACGAATGAATTGGCTGACCAACAAGCCGTCACGATAGTAGATCGGGTAAGCGGCCGTGAACCGGGTGACAGTCACACCTTCGTCGTCTACCGTGCGCATGTAAACCGAGGGCAAAATCAATTGCTCGTTGACGCGATTACAGAACGCAAGGCGCTCCATTTCTGGGACATCAGGTGCCCATTCAAGGTAGGTGCTGAGGGTGATGAATCGAGTATTTTCTCGGAGATAGATCCAAAACGGGAACATGCCAATCTCGCGGACGTAGATGGTTTTCTCGTCAGTCATTTCATATGCGATCGTGGCTTTTTCAAGTTCCAGCGAAAGCGAGATGATGTTGACATTTTTCTCTTCGATCAGGGTATCGAGGCTCATCGTAGGCTCCTATATATTGAGAAGGTGCCCAGTGTGAGCTGCGACTGGCTCAAGGAGTGAGCCTGGTACTCAAGCCACTCGAAAAATACAGTTTTTGCATCGCAGCCACACGCTCAATCAGTGCTTGACGCAGAGCGGGGGGTTCGAGTATTTCGACGTTGTCGCCATGGCGCAAGACATCCATGACCAACTCTGTCGAATCACTGTAGGGGAACGACATTTCAATACCGCCGTCAGCCAGCTCTGTCATGGCCTGCTCAGGGTGCCAGCGCTCATGTCGCACCCATCTTGCAGCTGTCACATTGAAGCGCAGCCTTGCGGTTTGTGTTTGCCCACCGAAGTAAACACCGTAGCCCTCCGCCAGTGTTCTGTTGACCAGGTCAAGAGACAGTTCATGTGCTGTTTCCTCGGTCATCACGGGCTGGTTCATAGCGTCAAGAGCGAACTTGCGCAACGCATTCTTGTCATGGCACCAAGCATCCAGGTACCAGTTTTCTCGGTAGTAGCTCAGCCGCTGAGGGGATACGATCCGTTGCGTCACTTCGTTGCGATGCCGTCCCTCGTAACTAAAACGCAGGCGTTTGCGTAGCATGAGCGAATTGCCAACAACTTCGAATGCCACCGGGTCTGTGGTGCGGTGTTGATTGGCATTGATGAGCTTGACTCGGGCAGCTACTTGTTCCGCATCCCCGTGTCCACTGCCCATGAGAGTCCGGATGCGTTCAAGCAAGGGCTGAATATGAGGTGTAAGCAGCCCACCGCTGTCGATCTCGCGCAGCAAGTGGTGCATGGTCAGCAACGCTCGGATTTCTTGTGGCGAGAACCACAGACCCGGCAACTGGTGCGTGGAGATGGATGACTACGACACGTCGGTGCTGCCTGATGGTGATCGACAGGCTGGTGTCGTGTTGCCATGCGTATGCCGAGCGAGTACGCCTTGTGCTGTTGAGTTTCCGTACGACTCCACAGAGGCGCTGGCAGAGGAGGCTCCTCCCATTCCAGGAGAAGTTGTGAGCGTGAGGCAGGTGGCGGATGAGATCGTGCAGCTGGAAGTCGCGATCGAGGAGTCACTGGTATTTGAACCGGGGCAGTACGTACGCATCCAGCCACAGGGGACAGAATTTTCACGCTCGTATTCCATGGCCAACCCGCCTGGAAGCAATCACCTGGAGTTTTTTATTCGTCTGGTGCCTGGTGGTGCATTCTCGGGCTGGTTGGCGCAGGCCAAGGCTGGTGACAAGGTGGAGCTGAGCACGCCGCACGGCACCTTCTTTTTGCGCGAAGAAAGTCGGCCGCGCTTGTTTGTGGCCGGTGGCAGCGGCATCGCACCGTTCCTGTCGATGCTTCGCGGTATGGGTGAAGCCGCCCGTGCGCTGCCAACCACGGTGCTAATCGGCGCGCGCACACCGGAGCACTTGTTTGCTCAGGACGAACTGCTGGCCATGCGTGAAAAGATGCCTTTGCTCGACGTGAGGCTGGCCATCGAACGCGGCGCTGGTCCTGACACCCATACGGGATATCCCACTGACCTGATTGCCGGGTTGGGGCTGGACCCATCAACACGCGTCTACCTCTGTGGGCCACCACCCATGGTGGAGGCGGGGCGTGCAGCAGCTCAGGCTGCGGGGCTCCCGCGCGGCGACGTGCTTTGCGAGCGCTTCAACTGACCGTTCCCGGCAGACAGATATCTTGCGCGAACTTTGGATGCACATCGCGAACAGTCCATCAGAAGCAGACGCGCGAGCGCGTGCTGACCTAGCGCGCTTTGGCGGGTCGTACAGCAACTTAGAATCTATCCGTAAATTATGTTGACACTCAAAGGCACCTTGCGAAACGCGATGATCGCCGCCGCGAGATGGTTGAGTGCGAGGAAGCTGCGCTCGAGCTTCTCGTAGCGCACGAGCAGTTTTC
>NZ_JBHTCA010000060.1:0-4034 GCF_042665215.1 Hydrogenophaga atypica | reverse complement strand
CACACCAGCATCACTTCCAGCGGATAGTGCAGCCGTTTGAGGACCCCACGCAGGACCGAATTCTGGAGCTGGATTGACAACGCTTGCATCATCAAATCCTAGCCGTTCCGCTTATTGCGACACAACCGGCTGGATCTGGTTTGAGATTCCTGAAGGCGGAATTCAGCACCGCACGCGCAAGAACCCTCGATCTTGAAGCCGTTTTCGCGACAAAGAACGCCTCGCAAACCTCACCAAACTGATGCAAACTAAGTTTTTTGAGGCGCTTATGCCAAGCGCGAAGAGGTGGAGTTCGAACCGGTTTGACAGTCGGTGCGGCGGCCCGGGGCTATAAATTGCCTATTAAAGTACACACAAGGCTATGGATTATGCGAGAATTTGCCTATTCAGATAGGTAAATTGCATGCCCCCGTACATTGAGATCCACCGCAACGGACAGTGGTACCGCGCTGCCAAGTTGCACGTGCTTGGGGAAGATCGCATCCGCGTGGACTACGACACGGGTTACCTGTTCAGCCACGAATCACTGCCCATTTCCCTTGGCCTGCCTCTGAATATGGACCCCTATGCGGGTGCGGCCGATGATCTGCAAGGCTTGGCTCCACCAGACCCAACCCCCGCTTTCCTTTTTGACCTGGTGCCACAGGGCAGGGGGCGTGAGTTCCTGCTCGGGCTGCTCGGCATGCGCAGTGATGCCACCCAAATCGTCCCTCTGATCATGAATGGGGCTTTCAACCCCATTGGTCGCCTTCGAGTGACCACCGCCATGGACTTCTATCGCGCCCAGGTGGAGAAGGACTCAACGCGGGACTACCTTGACGGCTTCACCCTCAAAGACATCGCAACCAAGAGCGAAGACTTCCTCGACCACCTCTCCGTGCACGCCATGCTGGCGGCCGGCACCACGGGTGTGCAGGGCGTCGCACCGAAGTTCTTGCTCAACCAGGGCGCCCAGGGCCGCTGGTTTGCCGACATGGCCCTGCCGGATGAGGCAGTCGAGTCGCACTGGCTTGTCAAACGCCCGCGCGGTCGCAATCCTGAGGACCGCACCGTGCTGCGCAATGAAGCGGCCTACCTGCGCGTGGCCGAGCGCATGGGGCTTCGCACCCACGGCAAACCCGCTCTGCATGGCGACATGCTCTTCGTGCAGCGCTTTGACCGAATCGTTGAGGCTTCGGGTGTCGTGCGACTCCATCAAGAGTCACTGGCCAGCATTGCCGGGCTCAAAGGCTTTGCCGTGCCCACCGATCACAACGCGCTGATCAAGGCCTTGCGTGTGCACGCCACCGACCCCACCGGCGAAACGGTCGAGTACATCTTGCGTGATGCGATGAACCAGGCGCTGCGCAACACCGACAACCACGCGCGCAACACGGCCATGCAGATCCTGCCTGATGGAACCTGCCAACTCACCCCGGTTTTTGACTTCTGCCCGATGTTCATGGACCCTGAGGGCATTTCCCGGGCCGTGCACTGGCGGGACATGGGCGGCAAGCGCATTGAAACCCTCACAGAAGCCGTCGAGCAGCTGGTGGTGGCCGATGATGAGAAAACCACCATCGCGCAGCGCCTGAAGGCTTTTGGCGCCGATCTGGAGAAGCTGCCCGCCATCTGCCGTGATGAGGGCGTCGAGCCTGAGGTGCTGGAGCAGTGCCAGGGCGCCATTGAGCGTGTCACACGCGAGCTGCAGGCCATCCCAGTCAAGGCCTCTCGCGCGCCGCGCAAGCGCGCAGCCACAACCCAAAAGCTTCGCGCGAAAGGGCACTGATCGTGGACAAGCGACTTTCCCCTGATAGAGACAGCGCGCAGGACGACGCGCGCCGGCTTGAGCTGTTCCAGCGGCTGCGAGAGAACGAGATCAGCATTCCCGAAGCCGTTCGCCTCATGCAGCGCATCTCACGGCTGACACAGCCTGAATTTGCGGAACATCGTGGCGTGAGCACCCAGGCCTTGCGCCAGATCATCAGCGGCAAGGGCAACCCCACGGTGGACACGCTCAACAAGATCGCGGGCATCTTCGGCCTGGAGGTCGGCTTCGTGCCCAAGAAGCCAAGGCGAAATTGAATTGGGAACCACAGCGTGTGGCCGTCATGGGCGGTTGGTCGCAGGCATGGCCAAATGCTGGCGCCCTCTTCATTGACGCCTCACACTGAGCTTAGTTGGCAACCTCGTTCTTGATCGCGACATCATAGGTGCGATTCGCAAGATCAATGACAAGCTCAAAAGTCTGCTTGGGAATGATTCCAATGCTCGATGCAAAGCCAGATAGCTTCCTCACCTGAAGGTCAGTCACTTTGATTTCCGGACCGGATCCACTGGCATGTCGAAAATAACCGGACACATGTTCACGTAGAACGCTTGGTATGTATACGACTCTCTTGTTGATTGGCTCCGTCGATCCAGATTGAGTCACATCAAACCGCAGCGGTTTTGATAAATCAGGTGGCAAGTGGATGTCAGGCTTGGCCAATTGCATTGCTCGCCGTGACCTGGCTTCAATGAATGCATGTGGGTCAAGAGGTCTGCACCGTAATGCATAGAGTGCATGCTCAATTTTCCAAAAAATCGGTGAAGATGACAGGAGCAGGCTCAAGGAAACATTTGTCCATCCCCGTTCCTCCACAATAACTTGGAACAAATCGTTGCGAGTGACCACCCCGCGATGCCTCTCGATAACCGCAATTGCAACCTGCTCAAGTTCTGAAAAAACGACACTGCTGTCAAGTTGGTCGCGAGCCCTGTATTTGTTGTGTTTGTCGGCATGAAGCCATGTCCATCCAGAGAGCAACGCTGTGAGGACATGCAGCGGTGGAAACGTCAAAGCATGACCCAGGTCCTGGTACAGGCGGTCATCCGTGACAATGGCTGCAAGAACTTCATCAACGTAAGCGTCGCCTCAGCACCCTCTTGACGAGGTCTGTGAGGGATGGTCAGACATCCAGGATGTGCCGCAGCAAACCGAAGCCGACGCGCCACTGGGTGCCATCACCGGGGTCGATGGTTGCAGTGCGGCTGTTGATGCGCACGATGGTGCCCACCACGATCTGCAGGTATTTGTCCTCAAAGGCGACCTTCGCCCCGCAGCGAAAGTCGCTGCGTGTTGGTCGAGCTGGGGCAGGTGGTTGCGGCTCCACCGCTTGAGGGCGCTCAGCAGGATTGAGCTGCGGCGGCTCGATAGCGGCGTATGGCAACTTCCACTCTTTGCGCTCGCGCAGGTCCTGCAGCGTGACCTGCGTGTCACGCATGGCCACGACCTTGCCTTCTCGCATACTGCCATCGCGCCAGTCCACAAATCGCACGGTCTGACCCAGGTTCATGTCCTTGCGCACGGCAATGATGCGCCGAGGGTCTGCCAATAACCGCTCGATCAATGTGCTGAGCTGAAACAGCTCCAAGCTGCTCGCATTCTGCAGGGCGTCCAGCACCCGCGGATCAATGCCCGGTACGCTCATGCCGCCTTGCGCTGTTGATCCACCTGACGGGACTGCCGCATCAGGTTCCAGGGCAGCAACTCATCGATGCGGTTGATGGGGTGGTCCGCAATGCGGCCAAGCACCTCCCGCAGGTAGGCCTCGGGGTCGATGCCGTTGAGTTTGGCCGTTTGCACCAGGCTGTAGATCGCCGCCGCCCGCTCGCCGCCGGCATCCGATCCCATGAACAGGTAGTTGCCCCGTCCCAAAGCCACCCCGCGCAATGCCCGCTCTGCGGCGTTGTTGTCCATCTCGATGCGCCCATCTTGGCAATACCGCATCAGGGCCTGCCAGCGTGTCAGGCTGTAGCCAATGGCTTTGGCCAATTCCGATTTGGCCGACACCCGACCCACCAACTGGCTGAGCCAGGCGTGCATCTCCTGCAGCAGCGGCCCGGCACGCGCCTGGCGTTGGGCCTGTCGAATGTCGGGAGGCTTTCCCCGAATGTCGCGCTCGATGGCATACAGATCGGCAATGCGTCTGAGCGCCTGTGCCGCGATCGACGTCTCGTCTTTGCCGCTGCTCAGGTACAGGTCCCACCACGGTCGGCGCGCGTGCGCCCAG
>NZ_JBHTCA010000059.1:0-4332 GCF_042665215.1 Hydrogenophaga atypica | reverse complement strand
CATCGCCGGCATCGAGACCATGCACATGATCAAGAAAGGGCAGCAGCGCTGCCCGTGTGGCCATGCCATGTCCGCCGCCGACCAGTTTTACAGCTTGGCTCATTGAAACCGATCGACATCAACGGCCCTTTGCCGCCTCGGCGCCACTATTGCGACACAACCCCTGGTGGCGCGAGAGTACGTTGCGCTGGGTCTGCGGTGCGTGCCGCTGGGGTTCAAGGTGCCGTTTCGGGCCTTGCTGGCCTTCAATCCACGGCAGGCGCAGGCACGGGCGGCCCAGGAGTTCGTCAGTCTGTGTCGCCGGCAGATTGCGCGAAGCTTGCCCGATGGCCATGCGACCCCAGGTTGAAGCACTCGCTCAGTGACAGTCTGTGCAGGCACGCACGACCACGGACCTCGACACCGTGGTTGGTGCCGACGGGAATACGCCACCGAGGGGCCGATGGGCTCATCCATGAGTCTGTCCAAGCGCGGTACCACGCCGAAGGACGGGTCGAACCGCGTGGAGACGGCTGCGAGGCGAACCTCTGAATCTGTCCTTTTGCCTTGAACACCATCGACGGCAAAGCACGGCATGGTGTCTTGCCCTCTGTGGCTGTTCCGGGGGTACTGGGAGGCAGGCTTCCTTGACTGTGCAAGCCATGACCAGCATTTTGCTGAAATTTTGTCAGTTTGCTGGTCTTGGCTTGCAGAAGTGAGCATACAAACAAAAAATAGCTGCAAGTTAAAACAGACAAGTTGTCCACGAATTCTTTATCATGGCAGCCATGACTGACAAGATACGGCTTTCAGATGAATTGGGGCGGCAACTGCGTGAGCGCAGGGAGTCCTTGGGGATGAGCAAATCTGAACTTGCCGAGAAGGCGGGTAAAGTTCGCGAGGTGATTTATCGACTGGAGGCAGGCGAAGATTCCACGGTGTCTTCCCTGCTGGCAGTCTGCGGCGCGCTGGGTTTTGCACTTCGACTTGAGCGCGCGGGCATGCCTTCGGCGACCGAGGTTTCAGCGCGGTTCCAGGACGACGACGATGCTGCCTGAGAAGATCCGGTTGCTGAACGTCTCCATTGGAGACGCCGAGCGAGCCGGCCAGTTGATCCGGGCGTCGACCTACGAATTCCGCTATCTGCAGGCAGACCCCGAACAGGCGGCAGTGGCGCTGCTCATGCCACCACACGACAAACTCACGTGGCAGGACGGCGACCTGTTTCCCCCCATGGACCAGAACCTTCCCGAGGGCGACTTGTTCATGAAAATTCGGGAGCTGTTCCCCAAGCAGGCCATGACCCCGATGCACATGTTGGCGCTGGTGGGTCGCAATGGCATCGGCCGCCTGGGGTTCAGTTTGCCCGACTACCCCGCGCCAGCCATGCCTCGCAGCTTGAGCAAAGGCGAATTGCTCAAGACGGCCTACACCCCCGAGGTCTTCAACGAGTTGATAGCCGCCTACCTGAGCACCGGCGCAGGCATAGCGGGCATGCAACCCAAAATCATGGTGCCGGACCGGCCCACCGTACCGATCCCGTCTCTGATCGTGAAGGCGGCCAGCCCAGCCTATCCTGGTCTGGCGGCCAACGAGTTTCTTTGCCTGACGGCCGCCCGTCACGCGGGCATCGATGTGCCGTCGTTTGAGCTCTCGGACGATGGGCAGATGTTGGTGCTCGACCGTTTCGATTTGCTTGTCCACGGCGATGGGCGTGTTGAGCGGCTGGGTTTCGAGGACATCGCCGCCCTGGCCGGGCTGCGGGTTCGCGACATCCTGTCTGATCGCAAGTACCAGGGCAGCTACCAGCGCGTGGCCGAGTTGCTGCGCCAGCTGCAGTTGCACAGCAGCAACCTGCACAGGTTCTTTGCTCAGGTGGCGTTTTCTGTCATGGTGCGCAACGGTGACGCGCACTTGAAAAACTTTGGACTGCTCTACCGATCAACGGCTGACGTTTGGCTGGCGCCCATGTTCGATGTGGTGACGACGAGCATCTACAAGTACACGCAGTACCCGGGAGGACCCGAGCTCGAAGATCGGACACTTGCGCTCAAGTTGTTTGCCGGCAGGCACCACACAAAAGCCTACCCCACAACCGAAGAATTGGTGGACTTTGGCCGCCGCGTGTGTGGCGTTTCTCAGCCAGGAGCGGTGCTCGTTCAGATTGCCGATGCCATGCGCAAGACCATCAGGGAGGCCAAGGGAGATTCGCGCATCCCGCCGACGCTTTTGGTCCAGATAGCTCCGGTCTGGAACGAGGGCTGCGCATACGCGGTTTGAACGACATGTACATGCCGTATCGACACGCAGCCTGGGTGTTCATGGCGGCGGGGGTGTGCCTCGGTCCTTTACGGGAGCGGTCTTGGGTACGTCTGCATGTATTTTGATGCAGTGCGCACTGACATAACGCTGGTACGCCGGCTGCCGGGCAAGTGCCGGAGTGTGGATCACACCGGCCGCCAATAGGGTTCAGCAGCAACCCGAGCGGACCGGTTCAAACTGAGGGAACAGCTGGTTGTTCTCCAGGTGAATGTGGGCGACCAGGTCGTCTGCGAATTGGGTGATCCCGGCGTACAAGGCGCGCCATGTGTTGCAGGCGCCCGTAGGCGGCGTGGCATCGTTGGTCAGAGCCATCAGTCGTTCGAGCTGCTCGCCGTGGTTGGTGTGCTCCTCGCGCATCACGCCAATGGGGTGAACCACCACGCCCCGCACGCCGGCCAAGAGCATCGGAAACAGGATGCTCTCTTCCTTGCCCATGTGTGCTTCCATCTCGGCCCAAACGGACTCCAGGTGGTCAGCGAGACCTTTGGGGACATCGGGATGCTCGCGGTGCACTGCCTCCACGCGCCTGGCCATGCGAATCAACTCAGGCAACTGCTCACGGTGAACCGCGTGAAAACGCCCCAGGATGTGCTCGATCAGCTCAGCCGGCGCCTGCGGCACGACCGGGGTCTCGGGCCGATCCAACCGTGCGAGTTCCGCCAGCACCTCGTCCACCACCAAGCCCTTGTTGTCGCAGGCTTGCTGCAAGGCGATTTGACCGCCACAGCAGAAGTCGAGTTTGAGGCGCCGAAAAATCGCGGTGGCACCGGGCAACGCCACAGCGATCTGCCCAAGGGGTTGGCTTGCTCGGTCGAGGGCTTCGGTGGGTGCGAAGGCGGTGTTCATGGCGACAGTCCTTAAATAGTCATTTGGAGTGCATATTATTTCCCATAAAATTCATTTGAAATGAATATTCAGACCAACCAAAAGGACATCGGTCATCGGGAGGATGCGGCATGCACTTGACCCAGTGGACCGACTACAGCCTGCGGGTGCTGATGTACTGCGCCGCCAGCGAGGAGCGCGCCACAGTGAGCGAGATTGCCCAGGCGCACGGTATCTCGCGCAGCCACCTCACCAAGATCGTGATGGCGCTGTCAAGCATGGGTCTGCTGGAAACCACGCGCGGGCGAGGCGGCGGCCTGCGACTGCTCAAACCTGCCGACGCCATCGTGGTGGGTGATGTGGTGCGCCAGACCGAGAGTGACCTGACCTTGGTGGAGTGTTTCGACAGCGAGCGCAACACGTGCCGACTTGACGGCCACTGCCGACTCAAGTCGGCCCTGCGTGAAGCCATGAAGCGGTACATGGAAGTGCTCGACGGCGTGACGTTGGCCGACTTGGTCGCACCCACTTCAGGTGCACATCGAAGCCATCAATTGAAGTTCATCCCCGGACGGCCGCGCATGTCATAGGTTGTCACCCTGCGTTGGCACTCATGGGGGAGCTCGTGAATGCCCAGCACCCAGCCGCTTGGACTGTCTGACCAAGTTAACGCGCTCCCTCTGCAGGTTGCGTGCAGCCTGAACCCAGTTGTGGTCATGGTGTTCGAGTGCCTGCAACAGAAGGCGTGCGTTGGGTAGCCTCCATTGCCGGCTGCAGGCTCAATCCTCACAATGTTGGCATCGGCAACGGGTAGACCGCTGTGGCGGAAGTATGTGTCGGCCCAGAGCCGTTCAGCGCCCATCTCCGCAGCCAAGTCGCGATTGGTGGCCAGGATGAGGCCCGCTCAAGCTTGCGAGGACTCGCGCAGGCAGTTGGCAGCGATTTGTGCTACGCGCCGCACGTGATCCTCAGATGCTTTTTGAGCAGCATCGGCGTCTCGTCTTTTGAGTGCTTCGATGATTCGCGACATTTCCGCGGCGGCCTCTTTTTGCCGTCCAGTTGACCCAATGGTCATGGCTCGCAGGCGATTGATGCGCGCGTTCAGCGACTGCACCACCTCCCACGCCATGTCCATCCCAGCCAAACGGAACAGGGCTTCATAAAACGCCGTGGTGTTCTCCCGGACGCCCTGGAAATCTCCACGAC
>NZ_JBHTCA010000058.1:0-4659 GCF_042665215.1 Hydrogenophaga atypica | reverse complement strand
AGGCCACCATACCCGTTTACAAAGCGAACAGGAAAGTCAATGAAATCAACGGTCTACCCAGACCACCCCCGCGCCAGTGCTAGCTTTGCGTACCGTCACTTATTGCACTGAAAACGAGGAGACCCCGGCAAGCAGTTCTCGACGCAGTTCCAGACGGTGACCGGTTCCTGCGCAGTGCAGTCGAGCGCCATCGTCTTTGGCTCAAGGAGTTTGGCGAGAAGGGCGTCGCTAAGAGCCTCGTGGATGCATCAGCCTCATTGCAGTCGGTCGCCACCATTGCCGAGTTCGAGTCCATCTGCAAAACACTGGCGGGCATACCGTTGCCGATCGGGGTGTTCTCGGAGGAGCGGCCACGCATTCCGGCCGGTCCGAAACAAGTTGAAGAGCGCCCACGGCCTACTGAGCTCTCAGTAGCCTTCTTGAAGTTCCAGCTTGGTGGCCAACCAGCGGCCAACATCCACCACCTGGTTCCGCGCGAATTGCATGACATGGAGATCGAGGTCAGAGTCTCTCGATGGCCAGAGGGTGCCACGCACCTGGTGCTGACGCCGATCTCGGCAGAGCCCAGGAGCACCTACGAGCTCTCCGAGTTCACGTTCACGAAGCCGTCCACAGAGCCGCCGTACACGCTCATCCAGACGGGTCGTGCGGCTCTCCAGATCGCACAGGGACTGAAATCGAGGCCTTTCGAGTTCAAATACACGGCGGCATTCCAACCTGCCAGCGCAGAGCAGCCCGTTGCTGTCGTCGGCCACCGTACGCTTTTGGTGGAGGGCTTCGACATACGGGTCAACTCGATAACCGGCTATCAGCCTGTCGACGAAAAGATCCTGTTGATCCGCGATCTACTAAGACGGGAAGGCTGGGCAAATGCCGAGGAGCTGTCGGACATTCTTGAGCTGCTGACCAGTCTGGGCAATCTTGCTGGGAGAGCAGTTCAAGACGCCGTGTTCGATGGCGCGTGGGGCGAGAAAGAATTCCAAGTCCAGGTTCGAAAGGACCTTCGCCGGTCGCCTCGCATCGGGTCGGATCTGGAGGAGCACGCCGCGGCCGCAGGGGGCTTCACTGACTTGAGCCTTCGAGGAATCACGATCGAGCTCAAGGAGACGGACACGCGGATCAAACAGATGGAAGACTGCCGCAAGTTTGTCGAGCAAGCTGCCAGCTACGCGGTGGCCAAGGGCAAGCGCGTAGCTCTTTTGTGCATTCTGGATACCAGCGCCAAAGACTCTGCGCCTTGGTCGGCGGCCGACGGCATCGACGTTCTGATGTCAGCACCGCCAGCCAACGTGGCGGTCATCACGCTCGTCATCCAGGGGAACATCACTCGTCCGAGCAAGTTGTCCCGTTGAGGCCTTAGTCGCCTCGCTGGATGTCAAACGCGCACGACATCGTCAGTCAAGTTCCGGGTCTGAATTGGCAGCCCCTTGCAGGTTCTTGCTCGAGTCGCAGCTTTCCTTGGGGGCCTTGAAACTGACCACATCGAACTGAACCGCCCCGGGGCGATTCAAACAAGGAGCCGAGATGCCGCAAAGGAGTCGTTGCTGAACCTCAGCAATCAGTCTTGACCCGACTTTCGCCGCCACCGGCGCCACGACCGCTGCTAGGTGCAATCGCCAGTTTGAGCACCGCGACCCGCTTTATCGAAGCTCCTCGCCCGTTCTCCTTGACAACGGCACGGGTCTCCTGATGCCGGCAACCCACCGATCGGTTGAACAACGCGTCTCCTGAAGATGCGCATAGGTCCGCCAATCCTCTCGGTCTCGCAGGTCGGAGTACAGCAGAACATGGTTTACTTGAACCTAGCTCTAGTCCAGTTCCCAACGTAGTCGAACAGATTCTTCACACTGTTCGAATAGGCCCCATCCGGCGCACCGCAGTTGCCGCATGG
Organism: Hydrogenophaga atypica; assembly: GCF_042665215.1. NCBI lineage: Bacteria > Pseudomonadati > Pseudomonadota > Betaproteobacteria > Burkholderiales > Comamonadaceae > Hydrogenophaga > Hydrogenophaga atypica. The sequence goes on along the minus strand of NZ_JBHTCA010000058.1, from coordinate 2,768 downwards.
CGTGAATCCGTGGGTAGCGCCTTCGATAAAAACAAGGTCCTTGTCGGTGCTCTTCGAATTCTCGAACTCCTCTTCCGAGTCGCGGATGAACAGATAGCCACCCATGCCGGCAACCAGAGTCGGCGCCGAGATGGACCTCACGGCACAGACGGTGGAGTTGTTGCTGGAACAGTGGTCAATACCATCCAGCGAGTTGTTCGACATCACCGCTTGTGTGCTCAGGAAGGAGCGGATGCTCAAGAGCTTGGTGCCGCGATCGAACGCATTGGTTGAATCCTTCGTCTGCAGCTCAACCGGGCTGACCGACACCACCATCTGTTCCGAGATGGAGCCGTCGTTCTTGAGCAGCTTGCGCGGCAGCTTGGTAAAGCGTAGCTTGTCTTTGGGATCCAGGCTGTGCAACTGTGATGCGCCGCCAGGGCCAGCACCGGGATTGCCACCATGCGGGATGAGGAAGATGTCGTTGTCTGGATACGGGCCGCTACCGGCTTGGAGCGCACGGCGCTTTGCGAGCGCCGATTCGATCAACGCGTTCATGCGCTTCGACTGGGCGGCGTAGTAGCGGGCCTGGAAGTCGGCCGTGTACGCGGAGGCACCGCTGGGGTTATATCCATTCGCGGGGTTATAGGGGTCCAGCGCGGGATCGAAGCTCTTCGGCGTTTCATTGACGACCGACCCGTTCAGACTGCGCAACAAGATGACTGGCACGCCCGGGTGCGCGTCGGCCAGCACCAGTGCATCGCCTTTGGGCAGGTTGGCGAGTTCATCGCGGCAAGGAACGAGTTTCTGCGGGCTCTTGCAGAATGCGGTGCCATTTTCTGCAACGGCCTGGTAGTAGCTGAGGGTTGGCCCCCCGCCGCTGTGACCGAACAAGACCACCTTCTCGATACCTGCCTGCTTGCGCAGGTATTCCATGCCGGCCTTGACATCCAGTGCGATGAGGTCCCAATCAACAAGGAATTCGTTGTTGTCGAAGCGCGTGTTCATGCACAGCGCGGCAAAACCTCGCTTGGGCAATTCTTGGCATCCAGGGTGCTGCAGATAGTTGCTCGTGCGATGCACGATCAGGAACGCAACGCGCGGCGCAGGCCCGGAATCTGGCTTGTAGTACATGGCCTTGGCGGGGCCAAGACCGATGTAGGTCGGATTGCCTTGCGCCTGGCTGGATGCCGCCGCAAACACCGTCAGGCCAGCTACTGCAATCTGGAGAAGCTTTGCAGCTCTCTTCCAACCCGAACAAAGCTTCTGATTCACATGGGCCTCCATATTCTGTACTGGCACTTCGCCGAACTCGCGGCCGAATTGCGTGGGGAATCAAACTACCGAACTACCGAACTACCAAACGATCAAACTGACGTATGCCCGAAAAGTCCCAGAGGTCAGGACTTCCGTAGGCGTCCTCTCGCGAGCGACGCTTCGAGGACGCCAGGTGGCGCGTGATGATCCGCCCTGCATCGGTCCAGGCCAATAGATTTGAATCGATAGGCCGGAACGTGTCAATGACTTTGCTGCACCGCTTGTCATAAATTTACTGCGCAGTGCTGGGTTGTTCTCTGGACGTTGGCCTCCGATGGTGGTGGGTTGATCCAGGCTGCGGTCGGCAGCGCATGGGGTTTGGGACGACGGCCCTTGAAGCGCTTCGGTGTCGCGAGGAACGCGGCATCCAGCGCGACCTGACGCGCATCGCGCAGGGCCGGTGCCTGACCGTAGTGCACCGCTTGCGGCGTCATGTAGCCGATGCCCGAGTGCCGGTGCTCGGTGTTGTACCAAGAGAAGAATGCTTGGCAGTGGAGCCGAGCGTCCTCGATGCAGCCGAACCGCGCCGGGAAGTCAGGCCGGTACTTCATGGTCTTGAACTGCGACTCCGAATACGGGTTGTCGTCCGAGACGTGCGGCCTGCTGTGGCTCTTGGCGATGTCCAGCTCCACCAGCAAGGCGGCCACCGGCTTGGAGCGCATGGCCGCCCCCCGGTCGGCGTGCAGCGTGAGCATGCCGCGCTGCACGTCGTGGCGCGAGACGGTGTCGGCGATCAGCTGCTCGGCCAGATCGGCGCTCTCGCGCTCGGCGAGCATCCAGCCCACCACGTGGCGGCTGAAGATGTCCAGGATCACGTACAGATGGAAGCAGGTCCATTTGGCCGGCCCTTTCAGCTTGGTGATGTCCCAGGACCAGATCTGGTTCGGAGCGCTGGCCAGCAGTTCGGGTTTGACGTAGGCCGGGTGGGTGAGCTGGCGGCGACGCTCGCACGAGCCGCCTTGGGTGTTCAGCAGGCGGTACATGGTGCGCACCGAGCCCAGGTATCGCCCCTCGTCGAGCAGCGTGGCGTGCACGGCCGCAGGGGCGGTGTCGGCGAAGCGTTCGCTGTTCAAAGTGTCCAGCAGCAGCGTGCTCTCTTGCGCATCCAAGGCCAGCGGTGGGCGCACTCGCACCGCGCGAGGAGGCCTGGGTCCGACCATGGCTGCGCGCCTTGCCTGGGCCCGCTGGCGGGCCGGCACGCCGCGCGGCAGGCCCAGGGCGCGGCATGCGGCGCCAGCGCCCAGAACGGGGCTGAGTTCGAGCACTGCGGCGATCACGGCAAGTCGCCGGTGGCGTCCATCGAGTTGCCCAGCAAGGCAGCAAGTTTTTTTTGGACATCGATCACGGGGTCTCCTCGTTTTCAGTGCAATAAGTGACGGTACGAAAAGCTAGCACTGGCGCGGAGGTGGTGTTGGTAGATCGTTGATTTCATTGACTTTCCTGTTCACTTTCAAATCTGCGATTCGTGGCGT
>NZ_JBHTCA010000057.1:0-5341 GCF_042665215.1 Hydrogenophaga atypica | reverse complement strand
CGTCGTATTCCGCCAAACCGGCTTTCCAGACGGCTTCAAAGAAGCCCGCCTTCTCCCATTCGAGAAAGCGTTTGTGGATGGCGCTGGCGCTGCCAAAGCGCTCAGCGGGCAGTGCCTTCCACTGGCAACCTGTGCGCAGCACAAACACGATGGCCTCGAACACTTGGCGTGCCGGCTTGGCCGGTCGACCTGCGCCAGGTTTGCGAACGTACTGCTTGTCCGGCACCAGCGCACGTTGAGGGATCAGCGGTTCAACACGCTGCCAGAATTCGTCCGTTACCAACCAGGAATCAACTCGTTTGCTCAACGCATCACTCCGACACCGCGTTCGATACGGTTCGGATTGATATTTTACCTATTTACGGATAAGTTCTTAGCCGGGCAGATCAAGCCGCACCACCAAACTGGAGTGCGAACAGAATTTCTTTGACTCGCACCGATCCGTGCGCTGACCTCGCCCAATCAAGCGGGGTCTCATCGTCCAGCATCGGATGTCCACGATGCAGCCAGGCAAAAGCAGCTTCGGGGGTTTCGAAGGTGTCTTCCGCCAGGCAGCTAAGCTCCAACAGCCTCAACATGGTCTCGGCCGCATGGATTGGAAGCGGCTTACCTTGGGTGATCTTGCGACGTGCAGTTGCCCGGTCCAGGCCCAGACAGTCGGCCAGTGCGCCCCGATCCAGTCCAAGATATTCTCCCAGGGGCAGCAATGCCCGGCTGGGAACACCGCGTTTGGCGATGGCGTAGCCCATGGCAGAAGAAAAAGGCATGTGCTTGCCCAGGCGCTTCCCATCTTCACCTGTGAAGCCGACAGGACGCTGCATCGCGGGCGCCGAATCACTTGTACCTTGCGGAAACAGGAGTTCCTCGAGTGCCTTCAAGGCCTCGGTGCGTACGCTCGGTTTCGGCGCAGTGCTAGGGCCAGACAAGGTTGATCTCACGACGGGGTGCCTAGTTCGTCAGTCGCGTGGCCCATTCACGCAACTGTGCTTCGCTAAAACTGCGGAACTGGCCACGTGTGATGCGATACAACTCAGATTTGTCGAGCTGCAGCTCCGTCGCCGCTGTCTCCAGGGTCCAGTCGCGCGTTTTGATCGTTCGGCATATCTCGCTGACTGTCTGGGACTTGCGCAGCATCGCAGCGGCATCTGGGAAACCAAGGTCGGCATAGACGTTCGTGCTGCCTGTCTCGATGGAAACGTCTGCGTCGTCACTCATGGGGGTCCTTTTTTGTCGTGTCCAAAATCCGAACCACGTTCGATCAGCATCTACGCGGTCCGCCAATGGTGTCATGGCGGACTGTCGCTGTGAAGACTGATGGCCCCAGATGCAGCACGCGGTCTACAAGCCAACTGGTTGGTGGAGGAGTCGATCGCCCACCGCTTGAAAACCTTGTGCTGGCCATACAGGTGACCCTGGAAGGCGCATTCCAGCAGCACCCCGGCAAAGCCGAGATGAAGCTCATTGCGTACTCAAACGCCGAACCCACGGGCTGTGGCGTTGTGCAGGCTCCCAGATTTTGTGAGCGCGCCGGCAGGCAGGCATTGCATGGAGAATGGATTGGAGCCTGTAGTCATGTGACTCGCTGCCTACTGGGAAAACACTGCTTTAAGGAGACCGGGATGGGAATATGTCGAATTTGTGGGTGTCTTTTGAACAAGGTCGACGACCCTATGTCGCAGGATTGCGGCGGTGATTGCTGGGGATGTGTCGGCGAGATCGAGGCCGAAGCAGGGTGGCCGCCATCCCTGGACCAAGTCCGGCGGGAACACGCCTTGGGTCTTCGACCTGGATGGCTGGACCCGCAGAACATGCAAACTTCGACGCCGCAGGAGTAGGGGCTGATCATGGATGACGGCCAGGGAACACAGTCATCTTGATGATCGGAGCTTCGGAAAGGGTAGTGTTGGGTCACAATGTGGCTCATTCACTGGAAGAAATGATTCATGGCTGCCATCGCTGTTGTTCGTGCGCGCATTGACGAGCAAATAAAGAAAGAGGCGAGCGCCGTTTTAGCGGCAATGGGGCTTACGGTTTCCGACGCTTGCCGCATCATGCTGACCCGCGTCGCCCGCGAGAAGGCATTGCCATTCGAGCCTTTAATTCCGAACGAAACTACCATCGTAGCCATGCACGAGGCACGCGCCGGTAACCTCAAGAGCTTCGACAGCGTTGGGGCGTTGATGGCAGACCTGCATGCGGAAGATTGACCCGACCGCCCAATTCAGATAGCGCGACTACGGGCCGGTATTGGGCAACAATCGATGCCGACTTGGACTTGTAGCCTGACTTGGAGGCGCTGGCATGTGCTAGACCGCTAGTCATACCAAGTGCGCATTCCACTGATGGCGGACAGTGATTCCATTCCCATCGCGGACAGCGTTCCATGCGATGGCGGACACGCTGCGCCGGTGTCCTGAGTGACGGCCAAATCGTAGCCGAAGTGTCCGCCATCAGCGTGGAATGGCGGTTGGGCTGGATGCTCAGGCGGCCTTGGACAGCTTGCGCATCGATTCCCCCTTGAGGGCTATCTTGTGGGACCCGTGCACGATGCGGTCCAGGATGGCATCGGCCAGCGTGGGCTCGTCCAACCAGGCGTGCCAGGCCGTCACCGGCAACTGGCTGGTGATGAGCGTTGAGCGCGTTCCCACCCGGTCGTCCAGGAGTTCGAGCAAATCGTTTCGCTCATGCGCGGCAATCGGCGCAATGCCGAAGTCATCCAGGATGAGCAGGTCCAGCCGGGCCAGTTGCGCCAGCCGCTTGCCAAAGCTGCCATCGCCATGGGCCACATGCAGCTCCTCCAGCAACCTCGGTGCGCGGGCATAGAGCACCGAGAAACCCAGTCGTGCCGCCTGCTGCCCCAGCGCACACGCCAGCCACGTCTTGCCGCAACCGGTGGCTCCGGTGAGCAAGACGTTGTGACCATGGCGCAGCCAGTCCCCGCCGGCCAGGCTGGCGATGACTTCACGGCTCAGCCCGCGGCTGCCCCGCCAGTCGATGTCCTCCAGACACGCGCTGGAGACCTTCAGGCGGGCGGCTTTCAACAAGCGCTCCAGTCGCTTGCTGTCGCGCCAGTCCACCTCGCGCTGCACCAGCAGGGCCAGGCGTTGTTCAAAGGGCAACTCGCTGGCGGAGATGTGGGTGGCGGCATCGTTCAGGGCGGCCACCATGCCGTCCAGGCGCAGGGTGCGCAGTTGGTTCAAGGTGTGTTCGTTGAGCATGGTTGTTCTTTCTCTGTTTCGCTTCGGTGTGGTGTGGTGTGGTGTGGTGTGGGGTGGGGTGGTGTGTGCGGCTTCTCAGTGGTGCTTCTCAGTGGTAGTAGCCCGGCCCGCGCACGTTCTCGTGCAGCGGCAGGCTCGCCTGCATGGGGATGGGGGCCTCCAGCGGACGCTGGTCCAGACCACAGCTCAGGATGGAGGCGATGCTCTTGTAGGACGGTGAGCGAATCGACTGCGCACGGGCACAGGCTGCCTCCAGCCGCTGCGCTCCGTACTCACGCCCCAGGCGCATGAGGCCCAGGCAGGAGCGGTAGCCCTGCTCGGGATGCTGGCGGTGCTCCATCTGCCAGCGCACCACGGCCGCGGTGGCTGCACCCATTCGTTCGCCCCAGGCGATGAGCTTGGCCGGCGTCCACTGCAGGTGCGCCCGGTGTGAGGCCGGCATGTGTTCAGGCGTGGTGGTGTGTGCGCCCTTGCGCCCACTGAGCGCGTGGGCGGCCACCCGCTTGTTGCCGTGCAGGACTTCGACGGCGGTGGCCGTGATGCGCAGCTCCACCACCTCGCCCACCAGGGCGTGGGGCACCGAGTAGTAGTGGCCATCGAGCTCGACGTGGTAGTCGATATTGACGCGGGCGGGCTTGAAGCGGGCAATGGCCATGCGAGCCGCCGGCAGGGGGCGCAGTGCTGGCCGGTCGAGTTCGGCAAAGGCGCTCGCCCGGTTGCCAGGCAGCTTCTTGAAGGCTCGCTGGTTCAAGTCCACCAGCAAGGCGGCAATCGCCCGGTTCAGGGCGGCCAGGCTGAAGAAGGTCTGATGGCGCAGCCTGGCCAGAATCCAGCGCTCGACCACCTGCACGCCGATCTCCACCTTGGGCTTGTCGCGGGGTTTGGCCGGGCGCGCGGGCATGACGGGCAGGCCGTAATGCACTGAGAGCTCTTCGAGCAAGCGGTGTGAGGTGGGCTCGTAGCGGTCAGGGCGGGCCATCAAGGCGCGCGGCTGGTCGGGCACCAGCAGGCGGGGCACGCCGCCGACGAATTCCAGCGTGGCGATGATGCTGGCCACCCAGTCGGTGGCCTTCTGGCTGGCGGTGGCGCAGGCATAGGTGTAGTTCGAGGCCCCGAGCACCGCCACGAAGACCTGAGCCTGCGTTATCTCGCCGGTGCTGGCGTCCACGATGGGCACGGTCTGGCCGGCGTAGTCCACAAAGAGTTTGTCGCCGGCCTCGTGGGTCTGGCGCATCGAACGCTTCAAACGCCGGGACCAGGCTTGGTACTTCTCGCAGAAGGCGCTGTACTTGTAGGCCTGTCCGCCGTGCTGCTGCTGGTACTCTTCCCACAGCAGTTGTAGGGTGACACCGGGGCGGCGCAGTTCGCGGTGGATGTGGGCGCAGTCGGGCTCCAGGTGGCGCGACGCTCGCGCTACCGGTGGCTTGTAGAGCCGGGCCTGCAGCTCTTCGTCGCTCAAGGTCTGGGCCAGCGCCCAGTCCACGCCGGCCACGCGCGCGTAGCTGGCGATTTCGCTGACGGTGGATTTGGAGATGCCAAGCGCCGCGCCGATTTGGCGGGTGCTCAATGTCCCGCCGTGCAGCAGTTGCAGTGTGTATCGTATCTTGCTCATGGTGACCCTGGGTGTGGGCATCGCTGGTTCCGGTCAAAAGCCGGGCAGCGTATGCCGTGTTCGGGTCACTCAGAACACCCCGCAGGTGTCCGCCATCAATTTGGAATGCTGTCCGCCTTCAGCGTGGAACGGTGTCCGCCATCACGCTGGAACACTGTCCGCCATCAGCGTGGAATCGTGTCCGCCATGGCGTGGAATACGCACCAAGCATCTTGGAGGTCACCAACTCGCGCATGGCAAACATGTTGCCATTGCCGCAGCCACGCTTCGAACGCAGCACGGTCTTCGTCTGTCACGCTGCCACGACGAGCCGAAATGAAACCGCATGTAGTTCCGCCACCGAGCGACAGTGAGCGAGGTTCGATGACCTCCTCCAGCAGCTGATCAATGGTAAGCGGTCAATAGACCGCACCCCTTGCGCAGTCCTTCCGTTCAGGTCTTGAGCGCAGCGATGCTCCAGGGCAGCAAGGCCTCGTAGTCATCGACGGTCTTGGCCCGTGGAAGTGCCACC
>NZ_JBHTCA010000056.1:0-5876 GCF_042665215.1 Hydrogenophaga atypica | reverse complement strand
TGGCGGCCAAGGACAAGCACTCGGCGGTCGATGGCCGCATCCGGCGCCACGAGGGCTACAAGACCAGCCTCAAAGTGCGCAAGCGCATCGAGGAGGCCTTTGGCTGGATCAAGACAGTGGGTGGTCTAGCCAAGACCAAATTGATCGGTGAGGCCAAGCTCGCGGGCCAGGCGCTGCTGTGCTTTGCCACCTACAACCTGGTGCGCATGGGCAGTCTGGGCGGTTGGTGGGACGCGCATCATGCGTGAACCATGGGATACGTGCGCCCGAAAAGGGCAAAACGGCCTGCAAACAGGCCGTAATGGCCGCTCCAATCGCTGCGCAGACCAGTTTGGGCGACCCGTTTCTTCAAAATCCACGACTCTGGCGCGTTCGATGAGCATTTTTTCAACGGCCTGCTAACGCGGAATCGCTCTCCAAGATCTGCATGCTGGTGGTGGACCCAGGCAAAAACAGGCTCGATTGGCTGCTGTTGGATCAGGATCGCATCAATACCAAAGCGTCCGGCGCAACTTTTGATGCGGGCCACGACCGCATCGTTCGCGCTGTCGCCGAAGCGCTGTCCATCGTAATCGGATCCCCATTGCCTCAAGCAATTTGATCTGATTCAACGAATCGCTGCGCAATGGGACGGGATTCCGCCATTTGGGCACTGCACACAATCTGAAAATCTTTGATCCAGTTATGCGCGCCGCGGTTGAAGATCCGATCAGCTGATTGATCGAAGAGCCTGGAAGATCGAATCGAAATCATTCACATGATGGGTGGCCACCCCAGCAAGTACGCCGCCGAGCGGCAGAAGCGCTTCCGAAACGGATCCGTTTTCACCTCGCTGATGGGCCTTTTCCCGAACTTGCGCGGCTTCCAGGCCATCTCACAGACCGATGCGCAGCGCTTGGTCCAGCCAGCCTGAGTTTTGGCGCAAAAAGCGATGCGAATTCAACTTTACATCGATCCGGCGCTGCACCCAGGGCTCTTTCACACGCTTCAAATTGAGACCAATGCAAAGCGTCGCGCAGCGCTGGTGAAGACTTTTGCCGAAAGGCATCTCACCGGCGCTCAAAATCCCCTTTGCAGCAAAGGCCCATTTTTCGACGCCGGCACTAACAGCCTACCCCCGCATAAGTACCAGTTTGCCAAGCCGGTACTAACTGGCCTACCCCTTGTTAGTACCGGCGTCAGCGGAGCGAATGTCCTCGCAGCAGTGCTCAGCGATCAAATGCTTGGACTTGTCAGATGATCACAGCCGGCATCGATTGAAAGCCGTTCACGGCTCAATCGATTGGGCCGCAGGCTTGCTTAGTGGTATTTTTCTCCCCTTATAAGTGGCATTTGACATACGTTATGTTCGGCACTTATTAATAGTGCCGCTTAGGGTACAATGTGGGGAAAATCTAAAGGGGAAAACCCCAAGGGAGTCATCGCATGGAGCCCATCCAAACAGGGCCGATCAACAAGGGGCCACCACTCCCCCAGCACGGATCAGCACAAAACGGTTCAAATCAGCCTGAGCAGCCCTCTCGGCGCCACCCAAAAACGACCCGGCAGTACCAAACGCTCGCCCGCCAAATCGAGCGCCAGGCCGCAGCGTTTCTGTACCCTGAGGACAAGGACGACGAGGGCTTTCTCACAACCGCGCAATGTTTTCCCACCGAGATCGCAGACGAGCTTGAGCGCTGGGCCGCCGCCCCCAATAGGAACCGGGGCACCTTCGACGTCTACCGCTCGGCCCTGATGTGGGCGTTCGCCCAAGGAATCTTCAGCGACCGTCCCGGAGCCCGCGAGGCCTACCTCCGAGTCCGAGAAATGCGCAGCACCGCCCAGAGGGTCGGGAAATCCAACCGGGATGTCCGCCACCCGATCAGCATCCCCGCAGCAGATATCGACAAGCTGGTCAATCACCTAATGGCCAACAATAAGCAGCGTAATTTGGGGCTCGCCACACAAATTTGGCTCCTGGCTGGCATCGCCGCTGGCCTGCGCCCAAGCGAATGGGAATTCGCTGAACTGCTCGAATACCCTCAGCCATCTGGCCCGAAAAAATACGTCCTCAAGGTCAAGAACTCCAAGCGCAAGGCCGCCGTCCCGGTCAATATGCAGATCGAGGCTGCTCGCCAAGAATTCCCGCTTGAAGAAATCCACTCCATTTTTGATGCCGAGGCGCTGGGCGCTTCGATCATTTCGACCGAGTCCCCTCAGCACCGGTTCATACCACTGGATCAGAAAGATGCGATGTGGGTCGATAACCACCTCTACCTGATCAAAAAGCACATTGAATCCGGGGAGCCGTTTTCGAAATACTATGAGGCCTGCCGCAAATGCCTGGTTCGAGCCTGCCAGCATGCATTTAAGGGGAAAAAGATCTACACCCTCTACGTACTTCGACACCAGTTTGCAGCCAACGCAAAAGCCAAATATTCCCGCGAAGACGTGGCTATCCTCATGGGGCACACCAACGTGGCCAGCAACAGCAAATACTACGCATCCAAGCGGCACGGGCACAGGAAAGGGCATGGCGAAAGTAATTCTCAAATCAACGGGTTTAATACTGTGACTTCGATCTCGGAAACTCAATCAGCTTCCCGACCAAGAATGCCTTGAAATTCTGACGGCGGGAATGCGACCAAAAGCTCGATTTGTCGTCCGACTATGTGCGTCGGGCGTCAAAATTCTGTAAGCGTCCGGCAAACCCAGGCCTATCGAGGCCGGTGATGAGGCGTCGACGGGTTTCCAACGGTGTGGCAGCAGTTCGACGATGCGGCTTGCCTTGTGCGTGAGCACGTCCTTGAGGTAGGCATACGGGTCGTGCCGGCAACTTCGATGACCATGCGAGAAACCACGGCTTGCTCTACAGAGCTGGACAGTGGGGGTTGTCACCTGCGTTTGACATTGCCCCGTACCACAAGCCGTCCGGGATCCACGCCCTCAGGGTGACCAAAAGCGGGGAGCGCGCGTCCAGCCTGAGCAACTTGCTCGAGTGTGCTGTGCTGCTGGGAGTGGGTAAAGATGAAGCCCGAGACCATCTGCTCAGTCGCCAATCAATGCTGGCTCAACGTGGGCCTCAGGTGGCGGAGAGTGCCGGGTTTCTCTCGAAGTACTGCCGTACCCTGCGCAGACGTGGTGGGCTACTTGAAAGTCCGAAGTGCAGCGGAGGACTAAACCGCTCGCGCGGTGGACGCTCCGGCTACGTTGGTGGCGTTTCGTTGCGCCGGTGATTCTGCGATGTTTGCGGTCGAGGCAATCCGCCTCGGTCACCGACAGGAGCAGGATCATGGACGTTTCCACCCCGACCCCATCCGCGGCCGTCTCGCCGCTGCGCCAACGCATGCTCGAGGACATGCGCATGCGCCAGTTCGCCGAGCACACGCAGGACGGCTACATCCGCGCCGTGCGCAAGCTCGCCACCTTCCTCGGCCGCTCGCCGCACACCGCCAGCGCGGAGGACCTGCGCCGTTTCCAGCTGCATCTGGTGGACGCCGGCACCGGCCCAGTCACCATCAACGCCACCATTACCGGGCTGAAGTTCTTCTTCGACATCACGCTGGGCCGGCCGGAGCTCATGCTCAAGATGACGCACGTGGCTGTGCCTCGCAAGCTGCCCGTGATCCTGAGCCCCGAGGAAGTCGGCCGCCTGATCGCCGCCGCGCCCAACCTCAAGCACCAGGCCGCCATGTCGGTGGCCTACGGCGCGGGCCTGCGCGTCAGCGAGGTCGTCTCGCTCAAGGTCGGCGACATCGACGGTGAGCGCATGACCCTGCGCGTGGAGCAGGGCAAGGGCCGCAAGGACCGCTACGCCATGCTCAGCCCCGTGCTGCTGGAGCGGCTGCGTGCCTGGTGGAGGCTGGGCCATGCCCAGGGCAAGATCCGCCATGGTGGTTGGCTGTTCCCTGGCCTGGACCCCACCGATCACGTGACCGCGCGCCAGCTCAACCGCGCCGTGCACCTGGCCGCCGCCACGGCCGGCATCGACAAGCGCATCACGCCACACGGTCTGCGCCATGCCTTTGCCACCCATTTGCTGGAGCAGAAGGTCGATATCCGCGTCATCCAGGTGCTGCTCGGACACAAGCGGCTGGATACCACGACCCTGTACGCTGCTGTGGCCACCGACCTGCTGCGCCGGGTCATCAGCCCTCTGGATCACACGACCGCCAAGCCCGCAGGCGAACCAGCGCCCGAACCTGCACCGCAGCCGCCAGCCCTGTAGTGGTACGCCATCGTGCAGGCGCGACCCGCCCTGGAGGTCGCCGACATCTTCCGTGCCCATGGACCTGACTGGCGTGAGGCCCAGCGCGGTCGCCTGAGTCTGGCTCAGCTCAAGGTGATGTCGGCCATCACCCAGTGCCGCACGGCGGCACTGGGTGGCCATGTCCTGCGGTGCGACGGGTGTGGCCAGGATGAGGTCTCCTACAACTCGTGCCGCAACCGGCACTGCCCGAAGTGCCAGAGCAGCGCTGCCAAGCGGTGGCTGGATGCGCGTCAGGCCGATCTGCTGCCGGTGGAGTACTGCCACGTGGTCTTCACGCTGCCGGCGCCCATTGCCAAAATCAGAATGCGAGTCATTGCAGCAAGGGCCACTACGAATAGTCGCTGGACTGATCTCTATGTGCCGTACCTGAGGCAGAATCGCGCCAATTTTGGAGACGCTCATGTTTCGCACCCTGTTGAAGTCAAAGATCCACCGTGTCGCTGTTACCCAGTGCGAGCTGCACTACGAGGGCTCCTGCGCCATCGACGAAGACCTGCTTGATGCCGCCAACATCGCAGAGAACGAGCAGGTCCATATCTGGAACATTAACAACGGCGAGCGCTTCATCACCTACGCCATTCGCGGCGAGCGTGGGACAGGCATGATTTCGGTGAACGGCTCAGCCGCACGCCGTGCGTCGGCTGGCGATCTGATCATCATCGCGGCCTTTGCCCAGGTCCACCAAGACCAGGTGGCAAACCACGTTCCCCAGTTGGTGTTCGTCGACTCGAACAACCGACAAACCGAGTTGCGCCACCAGGTGCCGATTCAACTGGGCGAGTGAGCTTACGAAGATGTGGGCTACTCAGGACCCGCATTCGCGTCGGCTGGAACAAGCACTCTGCTCGGTGCCGGGCGCAAGGGCTGATTGCCTGTGGTTATGCAGCCAGGCGGTTGGCCACTGCACGCTTGCCCATTTTCATGACGGCCTGGATGCGCTCGAGTTGTGCGGCTCGAGGTGTCACCTTGCCCGACTCCCATTTGTAGACCGACAGTGGCGACGCCTCGACCAACTTGGCCATCTGGGCTTGGGTGATCCCAAATGACTGGCGCAACGCGGCAAAGGCGGCAGCATCGAGTTCCTTGGCGCTGGACTTCGGCCCACGGGCTGAAGAAGTGCCCGGCTCTTTTGTTGGTGCTGCCTCAGGTTTGGGCAGAGCACGCTGTGTGGCGCGCAGCGCCACCATCAATGCTTTGACGTCGCGTTTGATTGCGGCGATCTCGGAGCGATGGGCGGCGGCGGATTTGCGCAGGGACAGCAACTCATCTTTGAGTTCCTTGCGGGCCACACGTGCGATTTCCGATTTCAGGCTGGTTGCGAATGTGCTCATACATCAGATCGTACATCTGCAAGCTGACAGCGCCTCCTTGGGGCTAACCCGTGCGCGCGGTTCAACGCGGATGGGAGAGACAGACACCCGACCTATTGAATGGTCGCTACCAGTCAGGTTTCAGCACGTTCAGCGTCGCAGCCCAGTGCATGCGCTATTTGAGTTTCTATGGGGTCTCCTCGTTTTCAGTGCAATAAGTGACGGTACGCAAAGCTAGCACTGGCGCGGGGGTGGTCTGGGTAGACCGTTGATTTCATTGACTTTCCTGTTCGCTTTGTAAACGGGTATGGTGGCCT
>NZ_JBHTCA010000055.1:0-6366 GCF_042665215.1 Hydrogenophaga atypica | reverse complement strand
ATCTCCAACGGGGTGAAAGTCGCGGCTCTTGGCGAGAAACCGGTGAACATGCCCACCCGATGGTGGCAGGCTTGGCTCTCCTACGAGGTGAGCATCCGCTGTTGACCCCGCAAGAAGCGTTGAGGCGTGTGATTGCTTCTTGCGAGCTTCCCCAGGTGGTGTTGCGCTGGCGTCAGGACGCGGCTGTCGCCCGGACACGCCTGGCCAACCTGGATGCCCTGCTTGACATGGCTGCCCAGTATGAAGACGCCTGCCGTGGTACCCGTCAAGCAGCGACCATCTCAGGCATGCTGCTGTGGCTGGACAGACAGGCCGAGGATGGAGAGGACGCTCTGGCGCAACCGGGTGTAGACGCCGTGCGCGTGTTGACCCACCATGCTGCCAAAGGCCTGGAGTGGCCTGTCGTGATACTGACCGATCTGGACAAGGAAGTGCGCAACCGGCTTTGGGGCATTTCCACTGTCTCGAATCAGGGTGTCGACGCTGCCGCCCCCCTGAACGACCGCTTCATCCGCTACTGGCCGTGGCCGTTCGGTAAACAGGCGTCCGGCATTGCGGTCAAAGACACCATCGACGCATCGGCCATCGCACAGCGGTACCAAGCCGCAGCGCTGGCCGAGGCGCAGCGCCTGCTCTACGTCAGCATGACACGCCCGCGTGAGATGTTGGTGTTGGCGCTCAAACAAAAGGCGAAATCACAGCACTGGCTGGATTCTCTGGATGCACCATGGCTGTTGGACGGGGACCCTGGGGCGGGTCAGACTCAGCTTCCCAGTGGGAGTGACGTTTCGAGCGAGACCTTGATGGTGGACCCACCGTCAGAGCTCGCCCCACCTCAGGCTGATGCCACGGCTCTGTATTGGCAGCGTCCCCAACCCACGGCAGAGAAGCTTCCCCTTTTGTTCAATCCATCCAGCGTGGGCGCCAGCAAAGGCGAGGTGCTCGACAAGGTTAGTTTTGGGGAGCGGCTTCACGTCAAACCCGGGGCGGATTGGGGTGTGCTGGGCAGCGCAGTGCACGCCTGTCTGGCTGCGAGCTTTACCGGACAAGGCACTTGGCTCAGCGAGACTGTCGTGTCCCGTGTACTCGATGGGTTCCAGGTGCGCGCGCATATCGATGCGGTCGCATTGAGCACCCAGATCCAAGCCATTCACGCTTGGCTTCAATCAAGATGGCCAGGCAACAAGGCCCGTACGGAGGTACCGGTCAAGACGCGATTGCCAAACGGGCAGATCATGAATGGGCGTATCGACCTGCTGCTGGAGACAGAGCATGGCTTCGTGCTGATAGACCACAAGTCTTCGCCCATCGGTGAGGACAAGTGGAGCGACCTTGTGGATACCTACCAGGGCCAGTTGAATGCGTACGCCGATGCCATAGCGGAAGCCTCCGGGAAAAACGTCGTCGAACAGTGGCTGCTGCTCCCAGTGGCGGGTGGCGCTGTTCGGTGCTCACCGTCCCATGCCAAAGTCACAAGTTAGAGAACTTTAAAGCTTGGCCGCGTAGAAGTTGTGAAATGAAGATCTTGACGGGATACCACTTAGCCATCCGAATATCTGCGGCTGGTCAGAACAAGAAACCCTCACTGGCTCTGAAAAGTTGAGCCGGACGCTGCGCTCCCCGCTCGAACTCATCGAGCTCGACCACGTCTGATGAGCTTTTGAGCTGGCGGCGGAACGAGCTCTTGTCTAGCTCTCTACCCAGTGCTGGCAATATGCACTTTTGATAGGTTTTTTACGAAGTGTGTGACGATGAGTCAAGATGTTAGAACGGAGATAGTCTTGCAACTCGTGGGTGAAGGCGGAGGGTACATCATTGAAGGCGTTTGTACGTCTGCAGGTTGGCGATTCAGGCGTCGCGTCAATGATTCATTTGCCGCCATGCTGGAAGACAAAATGATCATCAATGACACCGGCCAGTGGTTGCCAAGCCTCGATGATGCTCTGGGCTTGATGGACGCTGTATGGCCCATGTTGTACCCAATCGTGGTGCATCCGAACTTTGTTCCGCCGATTCGGCATCGGGTACTCAACTTTCTACGGGACAAGAGCAACTTCAAATTTGTTAACTCACGTCGAGGGATTGTTGTTGAGAGGTGGGAAGAAGTTGGTGTTGATTTGAGTGGATGACCGCATCGAGAAGGTCACGAAGCGACTCCGGCTCGTCCTTCTTTGTCAGCCGGTGCGCACCGAAGACAACGGCACGAGCAGTTTCACCCGCGTGCTGCGGGCGTTGGCGAACAAGTAGCCGTGGTGGTGCTCAGCCACATATCAAACCCAAAGACCTTGCGCAAATTTTGATAAAACTTCCGGAGGATGTAACAGAGCAAACTGCTATTGCATCTGTCCTGTCCAGTATGGATACCGAGATTTCTGAACTCGAAGCACGACGTGATAAAAAACCCGCAACCTCAAGCAAGCCATGATGCAAGAGCTGCTTACCGGAAAGACGAGGCTGGTATGACTTCAGCGGACCCGCCCATCCCAGTCCGTGTTGAAGTTTTGAGCTTTGCCAGTCTCTTCAATGAGTCGGCCGACCCGCTGGCGGTGGATACCTACCAGCGCGGCTTTGTCTGGAACGAGGACAAGGTGCGGCAGTTGGCTGACGACCTGAGCGCCTATCAGCAAAAGGCCGATCTCAAGCCCCCCTACTACATGGGCACGGTGTTGATCCACCACCACGCTGACAAGAAGAAGCGCTTCCTCATTGACGGGCAGCAGCGGATCACGGCCCTGTGTCTGCTGCACTGGCAACTCAATAACAGCCTGCCCACCAAATGCGCGTTGAGCTACTCGCCCAAATCCGCAAGACGCATACGTACCGCCGTCGAGGTCCTGCGCAAGCACCGTTGCACACCGGACGCCGGGATTTTCGACCAGATCGTTTTCACTGTCATCTCGGTGGATAGGGTGGATCTGGCTTTCACTTTCTTTGACACCCAGAACAACCGAGGCCTGCCGCTACACGCCACGGACCTGCTCAAGGCCTATCACCTGCGGGCGGTGGGCGCGGACGCGGATGCGGACGCGGACGCGGCCTCGGTCGAGCGAAAGGAAGCCTTGCAAACACTTTGTGCCCAGCGCTGGGAAGGCATCCAGCGAGGGGCGCCAGTCATGTCGCACGACCAGGAATTTGCACAAAGCCTCTTCGTCAAGTTTCTCTGGCGGGCCCGGTATTGGACGGGGCAACGCGTGACCCTTGGCGGGCACAACGCGTTGATGGAGGAGTTTCAGAAACACACCTGGGAAAACAAGGGTGATCCCGCGACGATGCCGCTCTACCGCTCACGCCACAACCAGCTCGGAACGGCACTCACCCTGGGGCGAGACGGCCACGGCGAAATCCACACCAACCGGATCTCGCTCAGCCCCAGGGCGGAAGACCTGCCCTTTGCGATCCGGCAGCCGATCCACAAGGGCATCGGCTTCTTTCTCTACGCCGACAAGTATGCGGCACTGCTCCGCCGTCTGGTGGTGGATCCCACCGACTCGGTGGAGGTTCTGCACTTTCGCGAGGTTTACGAAAAGCTGCTGATGGCCAATTCGCTCTTCCTGCGAGAAATCTTTCTGCTGGCGGCGGTGATGTTCGCCGATCAGTTCGAAGACGAGAAGCTGTGGGAGTTCTCCCTCTGGCTAGATCATGCGCTGGGCGCGATCCGGCTCGAGAAGGAGCAGGTCCGCTACGAGGCAGCGCAGAACTTCTTCAAACAGGACACGCTGAACCTGCTCGATGTGATCGCCAGCGGCTACCGGCCCGAGCAGGTCGTCGCCCACCTGAAGGCGAACCACACTCACGCCAAGACCTACTCTGACGAGACCATCGAGGCCGGCAAGGGTGTGCAGGGGGTCTACAAGCAGGCGGTCCTCACTTACTACGGACGCGGGGATGCCACGTCCCTGAACGGCAAGCACGCATGGATCGACACGAAACTGGAGGGTGTTCTGGCATGACGATCAAATCCGAGCTCTACAGTCTGGAGGCGATCGTGAAGGAGCGCCCGGACTGGCATTTCAACATTCCGATCTACCAGCGGCTGTATGTCTGGGGCGAGGATCAGGTGCTCACGCTCCTGAACGACCTTGTGAACGCCTACGAACGCGGCGAGGAGATTTTCTTTCTGGGCGGCACCCTGCTTGTGGAGCAGGCGGGTGCTCACGGTCCGCACTTCGATCTCATCGACGGGCAGCAACGCTTCACAACCCTGTGGATGCTGTGCCACGCGTGGCGCGAGGCGCTCACGCCGTTTCTTGCCACCACCACGGGCGACAAGCGGATCAAGCCACGCCTGCGCTTCGCCATTCGCCCGGAAGTGAACAGCTTCCTTGAGACGATGGTGTTTGGCGATCAGGGGCGAGCTGTGCCGGACGATGAAGCGACCAAACGGATGCGTATCGCGCTGGATTTGATGCGGTCTGTCTTTGAAAAGCGTCCGCTGCCGGCGGGCGTTACGAATCTTCAGGCGCACCTCCGCGGGCTGACGGAGTTTGTCTTTGGCCGAGTGAAGTTTGTCATCACCACCGTGCCCCCCGAAACCGACCTGAACAAGCTGTTCGAGGTAATCAACAACCGGGGTGTGCAACTACAGCACCATGAAATCCTCAAGGCCCGGATGCTGGATGCACTCAACGAGGACGAGCGTGGCTCCTATGCCGTCCTCTGGGACGCCTGCGCCGACATGGAAAACTTCGTGGAGCGAAACCTGAGTGGCAATTTCAAGGGTTTCGCCAGCGAAGTAGCCGACTGTTACGATAGCGGCCAGCTAACCGTTGCCTCGGCGGTGCGCGCGATACTGGCAAAGCGAATCCAGGAGCAGAACCACCACCATGCACTGACTCTGGCGGAGATTCTGCAAGCACCGGACGACGCACAGGCCGGAGGAGGCGAGACTGAGACGGAGGCCACAGAGCCGACTTGGGTGCGTGGCATGTTCGGGTTTCCCCTCTTTCTGCAACATGTCTTGCGCATCTGGCTGTTCGAGCATGGCCGGCCCGACCTGCCGCGACTCCTCGACCGCGAACTGCTTGCCCTGTTCGAGGAGCATTTCTTCAAGCCTGCCGAGGATCGCAGGGAAAGCGTCCGGTCGTTCATCGATTTACTCTGGCGGCTGCGGGTGATCTTCGACGAGCACCTAATCAAGTGGGTAGATCAGGGCGAAGAGGAGATTCACCTGATCAGCGCCGTCAGCCTCAGCCCCAGCAGCGGGAAGCGCTACATGAGCCGCTCGCGGGAGTCCGACAGTCATCAGGGCTTTTCGTTGCTGCAGAGCATGCTGTATCACTCGCAAGAGATCACCACGCAGTATTGGGTTACGCCGCTGCTTTATTTCATGCACCGAAATCTCGAGTCGGATGCTGCGCGGTATTTCGCTTACTTGCGGCATCTCGACAACCACATGCTCGGCTCAGATGCGAGCGGGTCTTTGGTCGTCCGCTCGCGTAGCTTCATGGAAGACCCTTGGCGGCGGAGCAATGCCATCCATGCGGTAGAGATCGCCAAGCCCAGCGGCGTGAAGTTTGCCCACTACTGGTTCTACAAGCTCGAGTTCGTCTTGTGGTTTCAGAAGAAACGCCAAACGGAGCGCTGGAGGAAATTCAGGCTCACGGCCAAAAGCTCGGTCGAACACATCTCTCCGCAGACTCCAACCAAACGGGATGACAACCGGGTCGACGAGGCGCTCGATTATTTCGGCAACCTCGCCCTGGTCTCGCGGAGTCTGAACTCGGAATATGGAAACCTGCCATTCAACGAAAAGCGCCAGCGCTTTTTGAACAACAACAAGAGCCGGTTGGATTCGCTCAAGATGGACCTGATTTATGAGCGCGACCGGTGGAATGACGATATGGCATTTTCCCATCAGCAAGAAATGATTTCGTGTCTAAGCGACTACTGGGAGAACACCTTGAGGTTGGTGCCATGACTGAACAAGCACGCTCTTAACGCAAGACGCAGAACCGCGTTGCCGCTCTGTTTACCGATTCAAGCCGCCCTGACTGCCTTGGGTGCGATCACCTCGGAGTGCCACTTCGCCCCATGCGAAACCGGTCCTTAACCGAGGGCTTGGCGCCATCCATTGGCGAGTACCCGGTCTTGAAGATGTAGCGGTCGCTCGCTTGGTCGAACACTGAATGACCGCTGGTGACCCTCGCCATCGTTCATCACCGCCGCCCCCGAATGACTCCGTTCAGCATCAGTCCACAAGTCGAAGATTGTGTTCGGCAGCTCCTGGCCGAATCGGCCATTAGCAGGCCGTTGAAAAAATGCGTGGTGAAGGGGCCTCGGCCACTGATTCCGAGGAATCGAACTTCTGCGAAGCGTCCGCGCGGTGGATTCGGCACTCATTTCGGTCCGTTTCCAGGCCATTGCGCC
>NZ_JBHTCA010000054.1:0-6608 GCF_042665215.1 Hydrogenophaga atypica | reverse complement strand
CAACTGGCCCGGTGTTAGGGACTGAGAGGCCGCTGGACACGGCGTGCAGCCTCGGCGCAGTTACGACTTGTCGAGATCGCGCTTGTCCGCAGATGGGTTGACGATCGTCTCGTGGTGATTTTTGGCGTGCGCCACCAGAGCATTCCACTCAGCAGGCATCATCGCGCGGCCCAGCAATTCCTCAAATTGGGCGCGCACAGTCAACACACCCTCATCGGACTCCACGTCGTTGCCGAACCCGAACACCAGGCAGATGAGTCCCCACAGCCGATGCCAAGTGCCCTCCAAGCCTTCGAGGTGGATGCCCAGGTGGTAACCAGTGTCCGTGGTCGCTGGCTGGGTTGACAAGATGCTCTCCATCTTCGGAGGTTGGCGGCGCCGACGCTCTATCCGCTCACGCGCGGTGTTCTGGAGATTTTGCAGAAGAGCGTTGTCCATTTGGGTGTCGCATTCGCGTTCCCAGTGCCGGATCGCAGCTTGTACCGCTGCGCGCTGCTGCTCACCATCTTCTTGAAGTTGATCCTCCAGCGCTGCCACCACCTGATTCACCGCCTGGGCATGAGGTCTCATGGCCTTTCCCACTGCCGACATGATGTTCAAAGACGCTGGGCTGTCCGGATTGCTGGCCAACTCACGGGCCATCGTCTCCCACACGCTCTCACCCGGGCGCCGTTCCAGCTTTGTTTTGGGCGGATCGCGGTCTGTCATGTCTTGCAGTTTATCGGAGTCCTCGCCCCCCTCTCACCCCGACCGAGCACACCACCACTGCCCTTGCTCACCCCCTCGGAGTTGGCGCAGCTTGCAATAAACTGCGCCATTTAAGCTGAAAAATTGGCGCAGTTGAGAAAACAGCGCCAAAATGCAAGCAGAACAGCGCCAACCCGCCCATGTCATCTGAGTCCACACTGCTCTTCAGCATCCAGGCCTCCCCGGCAGGATTGAGCTTGGCCGAGCTCATGGCGCGTCATCCGAACGTTGCACGTCGTACAGCACAGCGCCAAATCGCACAACTCATTGCGGCGGGCCAGATCGTGGCACGGGGCGAGGGGCGAGCTCGGCGCTATTGGGGTGTTGCGTCCGATGGTCAAGCTTCCGCCAAGACAGCGGATGCCGATATCTATTCCCACCTGATACCCCTGTCGGCGGACAGCCAGGACATCCTGGCCTACATTGAGCAACCCACACAGAGGCGCAAACCGGTCGGCTACCAGCGTGATTTCCTTGAAGCCTATCGTCCCAACGAGAGCTGGTACCTGTCTGAGCCCTTGCGTCGCCAATTGCACAAGATGGGCCGCACCGCGGCGGTCGATGAGCCGGCGGGCACCTACAGCCGCGCCATTCTCAATCGGCTCTTGATTGACTTGTCCTGGGCGTCAAGCCACCTGGAAGGCAACACGTACTCACGGCTCGACACACGCAAACTCATCGAGCAAGGGCAGGCCGCCCGAGGAAAGGCTGCCCTTGAGACCCAGATGATCTTGAACCACAAGGCCGCGATCGAACTGCTGGTCGAGAACATCGACAGCGCCGAGTTCAATCGGTACACCTTGATGAACCTGCACAGCGCCTTGGCGGAGAACCTGCTGCCCAACCCGGCTGACGAAGGCCGCATACGGCAACATGCCGTCGACATCAGTCAAAGCGTTTACCGCCCCCTGTCAACACCCCAGCAGATTGAGGACGCGTTGGATGTGCTGCTGGCCAAGGCAAACGCGATCCGCGATCCGTTTGAGCAGTCGTTTTTCATGATGGTGCACCTGCCCTACCTGCAGCCCTTTGCCGACATCAACAAACGCACGTCCCGACTGGCCGCCAACCTGCCGCTGTTCCGTGCCAACCTGTGCCCGCTGACGTTTCTTGATGTGCCGGAGCAGGTGTACAGCCGTGCCACCTTGGGCGTGTACGAAATGACACGGGTGGAGTTGTTGCGCGATCTCTACGTCTGGGCCTATGAGCGCTCAACGCAGGAGTATCTGGCCATCAAGCAAGACCTGGCTGAGCCCGATCCCCTGCGCTTGGCGTGGCGCGATTTGATCAAGCAGACCATCCGCGAAGTGGTGGTGGCGCCCGAGCGGGACCCGTTGTCCAGCATCCAGCGGGCGGTGACCGAACGGGTGCCACAGGAAGCCCAGACCGATGTGCAGGCGCTGATCGTTGAAGAGCTCAGGCGCCTGCACGAGGGGGTTTTGGCTCGCTATGGACTGCGGCCATCTGACTACGCTGCGTGGAAAGCCATTCATTCCACCCACTGACAAAGACTTTGTTGTGGCTGATCAATCGGTCCTTGCAGCACTTCAGGCTGAAAACGCCCGCCTGATTGCCCTGCTTGAAACCCATGGCATCGACTGGCACCCACCACAGCCGGTCGCAGCAAGGCCACAAGACGCAGAGCCGTCTCGGTTGTCTACCGCCGAGAAGGTGGCGCTGTTTCGTCGGCTGTTTCGAGGACGTACGGATGCCTACCCAATCCGTTGGGAAAGCAAAACCTCGGGCAAGTCAGGCTATGCGCCTGCGTGCGCCAATGAGTGGCGTGTTGGCGTCTGCGAAAAGCCACGCATCAAGTGCGGCGACTGCAGCAACCGTCTGCTGATCCCCCTGTCTGATGCGGTGATTTACGACCATCTGGCAGGCGAGCACACGGTCGGCGTGTATCCACTGCTGGAGAACGACAACTGCCATTTTCTGGCGATTGATTTCGATGAGGCTGAGTGGCGAGATGACGCGCGGGCCTTCATGCGGAGTTGCCACGAGCTGGGGGTTCCTGCCGCCTTGGAAATTTCACGGTCAGGCAAGGGCGCACACGTGTGGGTGTTTTTCGCCAATCGAGTTCACGCGCGTGACGCCCGGCGCCTGGGCTCCGCCATCATCAGCCATACGTGCTCTCGCACCCGACAACTCACACTGGCATCCTACGACCGCCTGTTTCCCAACCAGGACACGATGCCCAAGGGCGGTTTTGGCAACCTGATTGCCTTGCCGCTGCAGAAGCGCGCTCGGGAAAACGGCTGCAGCGTGTTCGTCGATATGGATTTGCGACCGTTCCCGGACCAGTGGGCGTTCCTGGCATCCATGGTGCCCATGGCCGTTGACGACATCGAGCCGACCATTTTGCGAGCCACTGGCGGCGTGCACCCGCTCGACGTCACCTTCATCGACGATGAAGATCTTGCCACGCCATGGAAGCACAGGAGCACACGGAGCACGAGACTGGCTGGCCAGATGCCCGCTTCGCTCACCGTCACATTGGCCAACCAGGTCTACTTTGAGAAGGCTCAACTGCCGCAGGCGCTGGCGAATTGCCTGATTCGGCTGGCGGCATTTCAGAACCCTGAGTTCTATAAAGCCCAGGCCATGCGGATGTCGGTGTGGGACAAGCCACGTGTCATTGGCCGCGCAGAAAACTTTCCTCGACACATCGCCTTGCCCAGAGGCTGCCTGGATGCAGCGTTGGAGCTGTTGCGAGACAACGGCATTACTTGCGACCTGCACGACGAGCGCACCAACGGTGACCGCATTGAGGTGGCCTTCGTCGGTAACTTGCGCCTGGACCAGGAAGCTGCCGTGTCCGGCATGATGCCTTTTGATGCGGGCGTGTTGTGTGCGCCTACGGCCTTTGGCAAAACGGTCACTGCCGCTGCGCTGATCGCGCGGCGGGCCGTTAACACCTTGATCCTGGTGCATCGCACCGAATTGCTCAAGCAGTGGCAGGAACGGCTTCAGGCATTTTTGGGGGTTGGAAAAGGTGTGGTGGGCACGATAGGTGGTGGCAAGGCCAGACCCACTGGCACGATCGACATCGCGGTGATGCAGTCCATCTCCCGGCAGGGCGAAGTTGACCCGCTGGTTGAAAACTACGGTCAAGTGATCGTGGACGAATGCCACCATGTTGGTGCCGTGTCGTTTGATGCCATTTTGAAGCGATCCAAGGCCAGGTACGTGTTGGGTCTGACCGCGACCCCTGTGCGTCGAGATGGTCAACAGCCGATCATTTTTATGCAGTGCGGGCCGATCAGGTACACAGCTGCCAAACCCACCGGTGCGCCCCAAGACCTGGCAGTCTCGCCATGCACTCGATTTGCACGTATCGATCTGCCCGCTGATGCGGGTATTCAGGATGTTTTTCGGCACCTCGCCAATGACCAGGCGCGTACCGAGGCCATCGCCACAGAAATCAGAAGTGCATACGAACAGGGCCGCAAGGTGCTTGTCTTGACCGAACGCACCGAGCACCTTGGCGCCCTCGAGGCATCTCTGGGTGATCTGAACCCAGCGCCTTTCGTACTGCACGGCCGTATGTCCAGAAAGCAGCGTGCTGAGTTGGTGGCTGAACTGGACGGGTTGCCGGCCTGTCTTCCGCGCGTTTTGCTGTCAACTGGCAAATTGGTCGGCGAAGGATTCGATCACCCGCCGCTGGACACGTTGGTGCTGGCGATGCCCGTGTCTTGGAAGGGGACGCTGCAGCAGTACGCTGGGCGCCTGCACCGCGAACATGCTGGCAAGGTGGACGTGAAGATCATCGATTTTGTGGACACCGGTCACCCCGCGTTGCTGCGGATGTGGGAAAAGCGGCAACGCGGTTACCGAGCGATGGGGTATCGAGTGGGGATGTCAGACCTGCTGGGCTGAGGGCCCATGTCATCACGCCGCTGCGCCGCAGACAACAAAAGGGCTGCCTTGTGGGCAGCCCTTGTTGCTGGAGATCTTCACGCTGCCCTCACATGATTATCCGGCAGCGGGCGTCGATCAGGCGCCGATGTGATTCAGCACGGTGCCGTCGCGCTGGGCGGTGGCCAGTTCGGCGCGTACTTCGGCGCGCGACTTGCTGGTGGCCGGGACCGCAGCCTGTGCGGGGATTTCCCCGTTTTGGGCCAGCACGCCGGTACGGGCAGCGTCGGCCTGGACCTGTGCACGGGTGACGGTCGACGTCTGGGCCACTGCGTCCGCCGGGTAGATTTCGCCGTTGACGATGGGGGCAGCCATGGCCTGACCGGCAGACAGGGCAGCAAAAGCGATGGCGATGGCGGAGAAGCGAGTGCGGTTCATTTTCAAATCCTTTCGAGGTGATGATGTGGTGGTCGGGCCATCGGGTAGACGGCGCCAGGGCCACATCGATGCCGCTTGTTGTGTTTGCCGCATCGATGTGATGAACTGTAAAGTTTCCATCGATGAAGATAAATAACCGTCACAGTACTTGCATGTTTCTATTTTGGGAACAATAAGCCACTTGTTTTGTGAGCAACTGGTGCCACGCCGCGCTGCTGCCGGAAAACGCGAATCGAGATCTCCCCCCGGCTGAGTCGCTTCGGTTCATCTGGTGCACCAATGGACCACGCGGCCGCGCGCTGCGGAGTCGCCAGGTTTGCCTGTAGGTTGCTGCGTAGGCAATGCTGAACGCCCAGTGGGATTCCACCGCGGTATGGCACTTGTGTGGTTACCATTGCTCAGCGAAGGTGTTTGACCTTTCGTAGCAAAAGGCCGCGCATGTACGCACACACGCCCACGATGTACCTGATGGCAGTGGCTGTCGGTCTTGCGCTGGCGGCGTCGGTGGCCACTTTGGTGCCCATTGGATCGCGCAAGCGCGAGGGCATGCTCCTTTGGGCATTGGGCCTGGTGCTCTACGCCCTGACCTACGTGCTGTACGGCTTGCGGGGACAGGTCAGCGATTTCTACTCGATCGTGCTGGGCAACACCGCCTTGTCAGCAGGCCTGGCCATGTTGACCCATGCTTTGCTCGTGTTTCAGCAACGCCAATGGCCACCATGGCGCATATGGGTTCCCGTGGCAACAGCGGTTGCAATGCTGATGATCGTTGACAGCGGGACGGTTCGCCGGCTGACACTGGGCGTCATCCTGGGCCTGCAGGCCATCGCCCTGGTCGTCATCGTTGTTCAACGGCTGGGTGTGACGGTGGGGCGCGGCAAATACCTCGTCATCGGTGGCTTGCTGGTGGCCATCGGGATATTTGTTTCTCGCGTGGTGGGCGTGGCCATGGGCGCTGATCAGAGTGTGTCGGTTGACCACTCCAGCCTGATGCAGACGGTCACACACACGTTGGGCCTGGTGGTGTTGATTTTTCTGACGGTGGGGTTTGTGATCATGACCAAGGAGCGCGCGGATGCGCTCAACGTGGTCCTGGCCATGCGCGACGAGCTCACCCAGCTCTACAACCGCCGTGCCGTTTTTGAGGCACTGGGCCAGCAATTGGCGGCCGCACGGCGCAATCAGACGCCGCTGAGCGTGTTGATGCTGGATGTCGACAATTTCAAGGCCCTCAACGACACGTTCGGCCATGCCGCAGGCGACCGCGTGCTGCGAGAGATTGCATTGACCATCCAGAACGGGTTGCGTGCGCAGGATGTGGCTGGGCGCATGGGGGGCGAGGAGTTCTTGGTGCTGCTGCCCCATTCCACGGCAGACGAGGCGTTGGTGATTTCGGAACGGCTGCGTCAACTGATCAACGACGTGGATTGCCTGCAACGCTGCGACCTCCAGACGACCATCTCGGTGAGCGTGGGTGCCGCGCAGTTTGATCCGGTGCGGCATGCGGGCGGTGACGAACTCATCCACGATGCCGATCAGGCTCTGTACCGAGCCAAAGAGCGCGG
>NZ_JBHTCA010000053.1:0-7120 GCF_042665215.1 Hydrogenophaga atypica | reverse complement strand
GCAGGTGATCGGCGTACTTGCCCACCAGCACCTGGGCCAGCAGGCCAGTGGTGGGGATGCCTTTGTCGATGACGTGCGCCTCGACCGGCGCTTGTTGAATGGTCTCGCACCGGGCGCAGGCCCACTTGCCGCGGATGTGGCGCTCGACGCTGAACACGCCGGGCACATAGTCCAGCTTCTCGGCCACGTCCTCGCCCACGCGTTTCATCTGGCAGCCACACGCGCATGTGGTGGACGCAGGTTCGTGGTGGACCTCACGGCGCGGCAGGTGCGCCGGCAGGGGCATCCGCTTGGCCTGTCTCTTCTCGGGGGTGGCCGGTGCTTGCGTCTGCGCCAGCGCGTCGATCTCGCTGGCCACGGCCGCCAGGTCCGCTTCGATCTCGTCTTCGAGCAGGCTCTTCTGCTCGGGGTTGAAGCGCTCGGACTGGGCAGCGAACTTCATGCGCTTCAGGAGTGCGTTCTCTTGGGTGAGCTTGTCGATGAGGGTCTGCTTGAAGGCCAGTTCCTGGTCCTTGGCGGCAGCGGCCTGCAGCATGGAGAGCAGCGCCGAGCGCAGTTGCTCGGCGCTCAAGCTCTCCAGCGATTGCGGTTCCACCACCATGGGCATGAATGTGCCAGCGCCAGTGCAGCAGCGCCATTGGCATATGCACCGATTGGCAGGCAGCAGGCCTGCGATCAGATTCAGAGCACGGTGATGACGCCACCATCGCCCAGGCGCTGCCAGGGTAGGCCCAGCACCAGCGCATCGAACTGAGAGCGGTTGAGTGTGGCGGTCAACGCACCCTCACGAGGCCAGACGAACTTGCCGCTGTTCAGGCGCCGTGCTGCCAGCCACACCCCGATGCCGTCGTGCACCAGCACCTTCATACGGTTGGCCCGTCGGTTGGCAAACAGGTAGGCGTGATGCGGACGCGCAGCACCGAAGACGGCCACCACACGGGCCAGCGCGGTGTCTGTGCCGGCGCGCATGTCCAGCGGCTCGGTGGACAGCCACAGGGCGTCGATGCGGATCACTTGAGCAGGTCCCGCATCCAGGCCGCGCAGTGCTCGGCCGCCGAGACCGGCCAGGTCAGCGTCACGCGGGTGGCGCCACGGCGCAACTCAATGCGGATGTCTGGCGCCGGCGCGCAGCTGGGCGCCGGCAGCGCCACCGGCACGAAGTTGGGGACTTGCAGATCCAAACTCAGGGCATGAGCCAGGCGGCGCCACTTGTGCACGACGTTGGCGTTGATGCCGTGCGCGAGTGCCACGCTGGCCACCGAGGCACCGGGCCGGGCGCACTCGGCCAGGATCTGCTGCTTGAGCTCGGCGCTGTGGCGCCGACGGGTCTTGTTCTGGGCTTCGGTCATGGTGTCCACCTATCTGGTTTGGTGGACACCATCGTTGCCGCTTACGCCGATGCCCTCAAGGGTGGGATGACCGTCCGCTTACGTTCTTTTTGCTGGCGGTGGCGTAGAACTCACACCCGCAGTCCGTGGCGCTGCCCAGATCTCGGTCGCCGGTGGACCATGCGACTGTTCACCGCTGGGCCCTGAAGATCTTGCCCGTCTTGGCCGGGGTGTTCCGCCGACGAAAACGCGCAGTCGGTGCCTCCTGGCGCATGGATGAGACCTACATCCTGGAGGGTGGGCAATGGAAGTGTCTGTACCGCGCTGTTGACCGGATGGGCCACACGGTGGATTTCCTGCTGACGGCCCGCCGTGACGAGGCTGCGGCGCGGCGTTTTTTCGAGCAAGCCATCAACCTACACGATGTCCCCGAGAAGATCACCATCGACAAGAGCGGAGCGAACACGGCGGCTGTGAGGGGATTGCTGGAGGACAGTGGGCTGGCCATTGAACTGCGCCAGTCCAAGTACCTGAACAGCATCGTTGAGCAGGATCACCGCGCCGTCAAGCGACGGGTCAGGCCCATGATGGGGTTCAAGTCATTTTGGGCTGCCCGCCGGATACTTGCCGGAGTTGAGACGATGCACATGATTCGCAAGGGGCAGATGAGCTGCCCCAAAGGGTCAGTCAGGCCAGTGGCACAGCAGTTCTATAGCCTGGCTATTTGAAGTTGAGGTCATCAGCCAACTCAACACGCCTGTCCACTGCTATCGCGACACAACCTTCAGGCCGCCCGTTCGCCGCTAACGCGACAGGCGAAGTCGGGTGAGGGAATCAGCGTTGCTCCGCCGCTTGGGCGAGGACGCGCTTGGCGATATTGGTGATGTGGATCTGGCTCGTACCTTCGTAGATCCGAAAGACGCGCACGTCACGAAAGAACCGCTCGGCCACGTTGCCGGCCATGTAACCGCTGCCGCCGAACACCTGCACCGCCCGATCGGCGACCCGGCCGCACATTTCGGAGGCGAAGAGCTTGCTCATGGATGCTTCCGTGGTGACATCCTCGCCTGCATCGCGCTTGCGCGCCGTCTCAAGGAGCAGCGCCCGCGCAGCATGAACTTCTGTGTTACTCTCTGCAATTAGTTGCTGAACCAATTGGAACTCGCCAATCGCCTGCCCTGACTGCCGGCGCACGAGGGCCCGGTTTGCCATCTCCTCGACCAGCCGAATGGCTGGCCCGATGCACAGGCCAGCCAGGTTGATGCGCTGCTTATTCAATGCTCGCATCGCAGTGCGGAAGCCTTGCCCCTCCAACCCGCCGACAATGGCACTCTCGTGCACGCGCACGTTCTGTAGCACCACGTCGCCGACAGGCGAGCCGTGCTGGCCCATCTTGCGCACTGCGGGTGGAGTGGTGAGCCCGGGGGTGCCGCGCTCGACCAGGAAGGCCGTGATCCCTTTGGCACCTCGCGCGTTGCCGTCGGTACGAGCGAAGACGGTGAACAGGTCGGCAATGGGCGCGTTCGTGATGAAGCACTTGCGGCCATTGAGGACGAAATGGTCCCCGTCGCGAGCCGCGGGCGTCTGCTGCGCAGTCGCGTCGGAGCCAGCCTCAGGCTCCGTGAGCGCGAAGCAGCCGGTGATGCGCCCGGATGCCAGCTGCGGCAGGTATTGGTTCTTCTGCGCCGGCGTACCGTCGACCACGAGCGACTCGGATGCGATTCCGGTATTGCCGCCAAAGCGTGCACGGAAGGTGGTCGCCACCTGCGAAACTTCAATGTTGACAAGCGACAGCTCCTCACTTGTGAGTCCGGCACCACCGTACTCCTCGGGAATGCTATGACCAAACAGGCCGACTTCGCGCATGCGCTGCACGATCGATTCGGGAATGACGTCTTTGACGTCGACCTGTTCTTCCAGTGGCAGGCACTCGGTGCGCATGAACTGACGCACTCCGGTCAACAGGGCTTTGAATTTTTCAGGGTCTCTGATCATAGGGATAGATTGAGGTGAGATCAGCGCAGCGCCTGGGCCGTTTCAAGCTGCCGGGCGGCGTCTTTCAGCAGCGGGACAACTTCACGCACCAGCTTGTCTTTGGTGGCTCGGTACGCGGCGATGGTGCAGTTGATGGCGAGCGGCGGCTCTCCCGCTGGCTGTCGGATAGGCACAGCCACCGCATGGATGTCCTTCTGCCAGTCGCCACGCGAAAGGCAGAAACCTTCAGCAGAGAAACGCTTTACATCGGTTTCCCACATGGCGAGCCAGGCATCAAACTGCACGCGGTCCTGTACCTTGATGTAGTTCAGTATTGCAGTGCGTTCGGCCTGTGGGCAGGCGAGGATGAGTGCACGCCCGATCGCGCTGGGCAGCAGCGGTCGGGAACTGCCGATGTCGGGCAGGTGCTGATTGGCGGCATCGGCGCGCACCGAATCCACGTAGACGACATTGACGCGGTCGCGCATCCCCACATTGACCGTGCAACCGGTGTGCCGGGCCAGCTTTTCAATGATGGGCTTTGCGAGTTGCCGTACGTGCATGCTCGCCAGCAAGGGCTGGCTCAGCGAGAGTACGCCGGGGCCGAGGCGGTATTTCTGCAGAGATGAATCGCGCGCCAGATAGCCAAGCAACGTAAGGGTATACGTCAGCCGCGAGATCGTCGGCTTGGGAAGCCCTGTGCGGTCGGAGATCTCACGGTTGCCCAGAACTGGCGTCGCGGCTGTAAACGCGCGCAGCACTTCCATCCCACGCGCGAGGTTCATGGAGAACTGGCGATCAGCTAATAGGTCATGCGGGTCTACGAGGCCCGGAAGGGTGATGGCGGTCACGTGGCGCGGTTGTATTTGGTTGCGTGTCGGCATGATTGGCGTGGTGGAAGAAAGGGTCAAGTTTTTGAGCCTAGTGTTTTGCTGTGCGAAATGGGGCATTGTTACTCAATGCCATCGCTGGCACAAACGTAACGCAAACCTGCAGGAGCTTCTCGCATGACATCCCCCACCACCTCCCGCGGCGCCTTAAGCGGCGTACGCATTCTCGACATGGCGACAGTACTCGCCGGTCCAGCCGGCGCCACACTCTGTGCTGACCATGGCGCCGACGTTGTGAAGCTCGAGCTGCCGGATGGCAGCGATGCCCTGCGTCACATGCAGCCAGTGAAGGAAGGCATACCGCTATGGTGGAAAGTGGCCAATCGCGGCAAGCGCGGCATCACTCTGGACGTGCGCAAGCCCAAAGGGCGCGAGTTGCTGCTCTCCATGCTGCCGAGCTTTGACGTCTTGGTGGAGAACTTCCGCACGGGTACGATGGACCGATGGGGTCTTGATATTGGCACTTTGCACCGCATCAATCCCCGGTTGGTGGTGATCAGGCTGACGGGCTTCGGTCAGAGCGGCCCCTACAGCGGGCGTCCGGGCTTCGCTCGTATTTTCGAGGCCATGAGCGGTTTCACGAGCCTGACCGGTGAGCCTGACGGTTCTCCCCTGCACTGCAACTTTCCGGTCGGTGATGCGGTTGCCGGCCTTTTCTGCGCCTTCGCCATCGCCGCAGAGGTTGCGCGTCTGCGCGGCGACCCGCAGGCAAAAGGCGCGGAGGTGGACCTCTCCGCCACGGAGGCGCTTTTCCGTGTGCTAGATCCGCTGCCTGTCGAGCACGAACAGCTGGGGCAAGTCCGGCCGCGCACCGGCAACCGCACCAGCTACACGGCGCCGTCCAATATGTACCGCAGTGCCGATGGCCTTTACTTCTCCTTGGTCGCATCCTCGGAGGGCACCTACCTACGCCTGTGTGAGGCCGTGGGTAAACCGCAGTGGACCAAAGACCCGCGTTTCGCGACGAATCCGTTGCGGGTCAAGAACATGGACGTGCTTGACGCAGAGCTGAGCAGCTGGTTCCAGGCACGGCCGTTCCATGAGATCTCAGCCCGACTAGTGGAATGCGAGATTCCCTTCACCAAGGTCTACACCATCGAGGACATCAAGGCGGACCCGCACTTCATCGCTCGTGAGAGCATCATCCGTCTACCTGATCCGGACTTCGGCAGTGTGCCGGCGCCCTGTATCGTGCCAAGGGTATCCGGCCGGGAGATGCCAAAACCTCGCAGCGGACCAGCCGTTGGCGAGCACAATAGTGAGGTGTATGGAGAGTTCGGCCTAGGCACATCGGAACTCTCGGCCTTGCGCGCTGAGGGCGTGATCTAGCGCATTCATGCTGGGCTTGATCCAGCCCGACGTGCTCCCATTCATTGTTCCGTATTTCCACGTGTTCGAATCATGGCCCATGCCCCACCGCGCAGCGCAGCGCGTGCGCTTGAGGGACCAGCTTGCCGGCAAGCGCAGCCGGACTTCACAAACTTGATGCCGCACGTGCGCCACCTGCGGCTGGAGAACGTCATGGGACATTTGGCACTGCCGTTGCAGGGCACCATGAGCGCCCGCACACTGATCAACTTCAGGGGGACTTCATGAGCGGGCCGCTGACCGGAGTGCGCGTGCTGGAGATGGAGGCAATTGGGCCAGTGCCGTGGGCCGGGATGATGTTAGCCGACATGGGCGCCGATGTTCTCCGCATCGACCGGCCCGAGGCGCCTCACATGGGACTACGGCGCGACGAACGCTTCCAGTTCAATGCGCGTGGCAAGCGTTCGATCGTAACGGACGTCAAGACACCGCGGGGCCGCGACCTCGTGCTGGAACTGGTCGGCCGGGCGGATGTGCTGCTCGAGGGACTGCGGCCTGGCGTCATGGAGCGCCTGGGCCTGGGGCCGGACCCGTGTCTCGCCAGGAACCCGGCGCTGGTGTACGGCCGCATGACAGGATGGGGCCAGACAGGGCCGATGGCGCAGGACGTTGGTCACGACATCAACTACATCGCCACAACCGGCGCGTTGCATGCGGTTGGGCGTGCCGATGGTCCGCCTGTTGTGCCGCTCAACCTCATCGGTGACTTTGGCGGCGGGGGCATGCTGGTGGTGGTCGGCGTACTAGCGGCGCTTCTGGAAGCCCGGACGAGCCGAAAGGGACAGGTGGTCGACGCGGCCATGGTTGATGGCTGCCTTGCCTTGCTTGCACCGATCTTGGGCCAGTGGCAGGCCGGCGAGTGGGCGGACCAACGCGAGGCGAACTGGCTCGATGGCGGCGCACCCTTCTACGGCACTTACCCGACCGCCGATGGACTGCACTTGGCCGTCGGGGCGATCGAGCCGCGCTTTTATGCCGCTCTGCTAGATGGCCTCGGCCTCGGCAACGAAAAACTGCCCCGCCAACACGATAAAGAGGCCTGGCCTGTAATGCGCGAGCGCTTTTCCAACATCTTTCGACGGCATCCGCGCGATCACTGGTTGTCCGTTTTCGACGGAACTGAGGCCTGCGTGTCGCCCGTCCTGTCCCTATCCGAACTGCACACCCAACCTCACCTTGCCGAGCGCGCATGCTTCGTGGAGATCGACGGTGCCGTCCATCCAGCACCGGCCCCGCGCTTTTCGCGCACCCCTTCCCGCATCAGTTCCCCTCCCGTGGAGCGAGGCACCGGCGGGGAGTCTGCCCTCATCGAATGGGGGCTGAGTCCTGAGCCCCAGCAAGTCAATCCCACCTGACCCTTACCGAGAACTGACCTTGAGGTCGAGGTATTCGCTGCCCAAGTCGTTGTATTCAGTTCCGTCGCGAAGCATGTGGTATGCGGCGGTGAGCATCAAGTCGGCACAGCGAGGATGGCCTTCTTGGCGCTTCGACGCGCCTTGATCCGCAGAAACTGCGCTCGCAGGTAGCCCAGGCTTTCAAGATGGGCTGACTGGACGCTCA
>NZ_JBHTCA010000052.1:0-7600 GCF_042665215.1 Hydrogenophaga atypica | reverse complement strand
TGCTTTTCGATCAAAGCGACGTCGACATTGGCTTCGCACACCGCAGCGATTTCTGCGGGCACTTTGGTGCCGCGTGGCACAAAGAGGTGGCGCTGTTTGAGTTCCTTCAACCGCGGGCAAAGATCAAGGCGGCGCTGCACATTGGTGCAGTCGCCTTCATCCACCGGTTCGGCTCCAGCCTGAACGCTCATGTGCACTTCCACGTCTGTGTGGTCGATGGGGTGTTTGAGGCGGTGGCGAGCGAGGGCGACGCTAATGCCGCCCCTCAAGCCTCAACACCCGGCATCGTCTTCCACCCGGCCAGCGGAATCGATGCGGATACTGTGGCCCAGGTGCAGACCACCCTGCAAAAACGCATCCTGCGCGCCTTCGCCGCGCGGGGCCTGCTGGAGAAGGCTGATGCCAAAGAGATGCTGGCCTACCAGCACAGCGGCTTCTCGGTGGATGCCGGTGTCTGCATTGAAGCAGACGACCGCGCCGCCCTGGAGCGCTTGCTGAGGTATTGCGCCCGCCCACCCTTTGCCATGGAACGCCTTCGCAAAGAGGGCGCAGCCCTGGTGTACCGCTGCGCCAAACAGCGCAGCGAGCCCACCAGTGACAAGCGTGGTGCCAAGGTGGACGAACTGCACCTCACAGCGCTGGAGCTGATCGACCGCATTGCCGCCCTGGTGCCACCACCGCGCACCCACCGGCATCGCTACTTTGGTGTGCTGGCGCCGAACTCGCCGCACAGAGCAGCGGTGACGGCCATGGCGGATGCCCAGCCAGATGCCACGGGCGATGACGCACACCGCCCCGCGCCGCTGGGCAATGCAATTTCACCCACGCCCGAACCCGTACCGACCAAGCGCCCGGCCCACTACCTGTGGGCGGTGCTGATCGCCCGCATCTACGAGGTGTTCCCGTTGCTGTGCCCGCTATGTGGCGGGCAGATGCGCCTGATCGCCTTTGTCACCGAGGGCAGGCAGATCAGGCGGATTCTGGATCACATTGGGGTGGACTCGGAGCCCCCGCACATAGCCCCAGCGCGCGGACCACCGCTGTGGGATGACTGCGGTGATGCGCAGATGGATGACGGGGCGCAAACCGAGCCAGATTGGGCAACCGACTGGGATGGGGCAGCTCAACCGGTACCCGACTTTGAGGTCGATCAGCGTATCAACTGGTGACAGGCCAAAGTGGTGAGGCAGGCGCTCTGCGGGGTGTCCCTGTGTCTGGCGCACCCGGCGCGATGGAAATCATTCTCCTGCACAACACTTTTTTTTGCGGCGGCTGAACCAACCAGCGCGCCGCTGTGGGACTGTGAGGATATTCCTGTGGTTCGCAGGCTGTTCTGAGGTGCGATACTTGGCCTCATGTGGTTGAAATGCCTATCCGTATCATGTCCTTGCTTCAACGGATTCTCCGAAACCAACTGGTAAAAACGCCACAGGAAGTTGCTTGCTGATAAAGGACCCTTCAGAAGGTCGCTCATCTATGAGGTCGAGAATGAATTCCAAAGTATTACCGCTGAAAGTCCATATAGCTACGCTAGTGGTGGGTATGTTGCTGGTGGTGTCAACCTCACTAATGTGGGTGAGTGACCGGACGCTAACCTCCCAAACCTTGGAGGCCGGCGAGGAACTTTTCAGCCGCATCGCCGATAGCACGTCTGATGCGCTTGAGTTGGAGCTCAAGCCCGCTCAAATTGCCGTGAAGATATTGGCAAACTCCCCCCTTGCTGATGCCAACAGTCTGAACGCGCGGCAACGCCACTTGGATGCCCTGCTGGCAGCCATCAGGTCGCGAGGGTCATTTGCCAGCGCGTATGTTGGTACGAAGAACGGCTCGTATCTTCAGGTTCGCGAGCTAAACGAAGATTTCGTCCGAAAGATTTTTGATGCCCCACACGACGCCAACTACGTGGCACGATCCATTTCCCGAGACAATCCCAACTCGATCGATGCTGTAAGGTATTTCTATTCAGCAGACAAATCGTTGGTAGAAGCCCGAGCCGTCACCAATGATGATTTTGACCCACGCACCCGTGACTGGTACCTGGCCGCGAACAGGGCACCTGATGCCGATGCCGTGATTTCGGCACCTTACAAGTTCGCGACAACTGGCGATATTGGCATTTCCATCGCAGCGCGGCACCCTGATGGCTTTGCCGTGGTAGGCATAAACATCACCCTCGGAGCGTTGTCGAAGTTATTGGCGGAATACCAAAAACTGAAGGGCATGGACCTGGTTTTGTTTGATCGGGAGGGCTCGATCGTTGCCCATCCCGACCCAGAAATCAAGCCCATGCTAGATGCCAGGGGAAACTTGGACCTTGTCAAACTACAAGACTTGAGCAACCCAAAAATGCGGGCGGTGTGGCACCAGTTTCAAAATCAGGCAGCCATCGCATCTGCGGAAAACCCAAAACTAAAACCCGGTTTGGGCTCTGCGGTGCGCAGTAATTCAATGAGCACAGTGGACATTGATAACCGCGAATATTTCATTCGAACGGATCAGGTATTCGATTCTGGCGGCACAGCGTTTTTTCTGGGAGCGCTGACACCCGTCGACGAACTGATCGCCCCGGCAAAACGTGCGCGTAACAATGCGCTGATGATGACCGGTAGCGCATTACTTTTGGTGATGCTGATAGCTATTCAAATGGCCAATAGCATTTCCAAACCTATCAGCGCGCTTACCCGCGAAGCCAGCGAAATTTCGCGCTTTCACTTTGAAACCGGTACCCGGCAGCCTACGATGGTCCAGGAAGTTCAGGATCTGGCAGTAGCAGTGGACAGCATGCGTCATACGATTCGGCGCTTTCTGGAAATATCCACGGCGCTCGGCGCTGAGGGCAATTTTGCCAAGCTATTGGATCGCATATTGGTGGAAACTCTGGACGCAGCCGGAGCCACTGGTGGGGCCGTCTTGCTGTTGTCGCCAGACAGCACTGCATTTAATGGCGGCGCCGTCTCAGTGCCCAACTCACCCGATATCAAGTTTTCTGATATTCCCAAGCATCTGCTTAAAATCTCTGGCGCATCGGTGGTGTCCGATTGCATCGAGGAAAAGGTGACCAAAACTCATCGGCTTGTCAGAGACGGTACTGGTTCCGTTGACTCGATTCTGAAGTTGCTGATGGTAGACAGTTGCGACACTGCGGTCTTGCCTTTGATAGACCGCACGGGCTTCGTCATGGGGGTGTTGATTGTTTTTTGGACGGACAGCGCTGACGGTAAAGCCTCTACAACGGACGACGAGCGATTGAAGTTCGTTAAGGCTCTCTCTGGCACGGCCTCTGTGGCACTGGCAAACCAGCAGTTGATATCGCAGCAAAAGCAATTGATGCAGAGTTTTATCGAACTGATCGCGGGCGCAATTGATGCCAAGAGCCCTTACACGGGTGGACATTGCCAACGTGTACCCGAACTCACCAAGATGCTGGCCCACGCAGCTGAGAAAAAAACGGAGGGCCCTTTTGCCGACTTCAGGCTCAATGACGATCAATGGGAGGCTTTGCATATTGCCGCCTGGCTACACGACTGCGGCAAAGTGACCACACCGGAATTTGTGGTGGACAAAGCGACAAAACTAGAGTCGGTTTATGACAGGATTCATGAGGTTCGCATGCGCATCGAGTTGCTCAAAGCGCAGGCAGAAATAGATGCTTTGCGCGAGTCCGTCGTGGTATCGGGTAAGGGCGAAGACCCAAGTTACCTGTTTGATGCTTTAAGGGAAAGGTGGCGCGAACTTGACGACGATTGGGCGTTTTTGGCGGAATGCAACGTGGGAGGTGAGTTCATGGCCCCGTCAAAAATTGAAAGACTCAAAACGATTTCGCAGTACCAGTGGCGAAGAACTCTTGACAACCGTTTGGGTGTATCCGCTGAAGAAATCAATCGAATGATGCGAACCCCTGCCCCTACTCTGCCAGTGATGGAACCGTTACTTGCAGATCGCGATGAGCACGTGATTGAGCGGTCCGAAAGCGAGCGTTTGCATCCGGACACAGCCCCTGGTAACCCCTGGGGCTTCTCACTGGACATGCCAACCCACTTGTACAACCGGGGCGAGTTGTACAACTTGAGCATTTCTCGGGGTACTTTGACGGCAGAGGAGCGCTACAAGATCAACGATCATATCGTTCAGACGATCAAGATGCTGGAAGCCCTGCCCTTTCCTCAACACCTGAAACAAGTGCCGGAAATTGCAGGCGGTCACCATGAAAAAATGGATGGCAAGGGCTACCCAAAACGGTTGAAACGTGCCGACATGAGCCTCCCAGCCAGGATGATGGCCATTGCCGACATATTTGAAGCACTTACCGCTGCTGACCGCCCCTACAAGAAAGGCAAGTTGTTATCGGAGGCAGTGAAAATTCTGGCATTCATGGTGAAGGATCAACACATTGACGCGGACCTGTTTGAATTATTCTTGAGCTCAGGCATTTATTTGGACTACGCTCAACGATTCATGATTCCAGCGCAAATTGATGATGTCAATGTTTCCGACGTGCTTCAATCCATCAAGCCCTCATCCCACATTGGCGCATACGCCACTTAGGGTTCAGAGGCAGGGAATCTCATGATTCAAACAAAAGCTACCTTGCGATTGTTACTTTGCGCGGCCGCTTTCGTACTTGCAAACGGCGTTGCGTTTGCTCAGGCTCAGAGCGAGCCAAAACTCGATTGCGGGCTCAGCACGGGCCAACGTGCCACAGGCGAACCCATCTACATCGGCGGCATTGTCAGCAAGACAGGGCCAGATGACTTCAGTGCCTCAGGAATAGCTGCAAACGCATATTTTCGATGTGTCAATGACAACGGTGGTATCAACGGAAGACCTGTCATCTACACCGTGGCAGACGACCAGTGGAACCCCAAGATTGCCAATGAGCTGGCGGGCAAATTGATCACCGACCGTCAGGTTATTGCCATGGTGGGCGGGTCCAGCATGGTTGAATGTGAGGCCAACGCATCCTTGTATGCCAAGTCGGGTGTCATCGCCCTGGTGGGGACTGGCGTGCCCAAATCCTGCTTTCACTCACCCTATATCTCACCGTTGAATACCGGACCACGCATTTCTGCGACGATAGCGGCGATGTATGCCGCCAAGTCAGGCGCAGTGAAGCGGATGGCATGCATCATCACCACCATCCCGGGGCTGGTTGATTGGGGCTGTAACGGTGTATCGGATTGGGGAAAGAAGAATGGCATTGCTGTCGATATCGTTGCGTTTGATGTTGCCAATTTCAATCCAGCCGCTCTTGTGAAGCAAATGGTTGCGAGAAATCCCGATGTCATCGTGGCCAATTTGCCCAAGGGGTTGTTGATTCCTTTGATGACTGAGGCGCAAAAGCTTGATCTGGCAAAGACCATACGATTTGTCTCTTCAGCTCCAGCCTACAACCCTGACGTGCGGATAGGAAATCCAACCACAGGAGGACGATTATGGCCCAGGTTTTGGGCATCACAGGCCTTCAGGCTGAGCCTGCCTGAGCGCTTGATCAGCGCCAGTAGCCCGAGATTTTTCGGTTTGCACATTTTTTGGCAGTGACAGACGCAGCCCTGCCGCGCGGCCAAACCGCTGCTGCCTTCCCTTACCAACTGACGCGCTGATCGACCTCAAAGTCCGGCGCCGGTTGGGCCGCCTCGCCCCAATCTGGCTCAACCTCGACACCATCGCCCATCGGCACATCGCACCCATCCCACAGCGGCGGCCCGCGTGCTGGCGCGATGCGAGGCGGCTCTGTCTCCACCCCGATGTGCTCCAGGATGTGCCGGAGGTCGGCACTGTAGGTGATGAAAGCGATGATGCGCATCTGGCCACCGCAGAGCGGGCACAACAGCGGCAACACCTCGTAGATGCGGGCGATCAGCACCGCCCACAGAATGTGAGCTGAGCGTTTGGGCAGAGCTGGCTGGGTGGGCTCGGGCTGGCTGGGACCACCGACCGTGGCCACTCCCATGGCATCCACCGCTGCGGTCACACCGCCTGGCTCGGGCTGTGCCGTGCCCGTGCCCGCGCCTGCGGTTTGGCCTGCGCCCAGTGCAACCGCCGCAGCCCGCAGGGGTGAATTGGGCGCCAGCACGCCGTAGTACCGGTGGCGGTGCGCACGCGGTGGCGGCACCAGCGCGGCAAGGCGGTCGATGAGTTCGAGCGGCGTGAGGTGCAGTTCGTCGGCCCGAACACCTCGCTTTGCCTTGCGTTGGTCGCGCCGGTCACTGCCAGGCTCGCTGTGCTGCTTGGCGCAGCGGTAAATGAGCTCACTGCCCGCTTTGCGCAGCCTATCCAGCGCAAACGGGGGCCGTGCGCAGTAGCGCAGCAGGCGCTCCAGGCCCGCTCGGTCTTGTGCTGCTATGCACACGCTGGTGTCTACCGAAAACCCACTGTGTTTGTACCCCAGCATCTCCTGGGCCTCGAAGCCTTCGAGCAGGCCCCGGCCCACAAAGGCGCGCAGGATGCGCCGACGCAAACTGGCCTGGGCTTGGGTCACCGCTTCGGGGTCGATGCCGATAGCCGGGTGAAACATGACGCTGATCGCTGTGGTGCGGGTGCCCTGCTCACTCGCCTCCCCTGCCACCGCCTCAAACATGCCATCGACCACGCACACATGGAAATGCACATGCTCGTTCAGGCTGGAGCCAAAGCGGTGAATGAAGGCGACTGCACCGATGTGCAGGGCGGCCTTGTTCGCATGCGCTGCGCATGGGCTGTTGGCTTGCAGGGTTTGCTCAATGACGCGCAAGAAGATGCGCAACACCATGCCCAGCACCACGCTGTCGCGTTGCATAAAGTAGC
The DNA here is from genome assembly GCF_042665215.1 of Hydrogenophaga atypica. Classification (NCBI taxonomy): domain Bacteria; kingdom Pseudomonadati; phylum Pseudomonadota; class Betaproteobacteria; order Burkholderiales; family Comamonadaceae; genus Hydrogenophaga; species Hydrogenophaga atypica. The sequence continues at coordinate 817 of NZ_JBHTCA010000052.1, read as the reverse complement.
GCAGCCGCTTGGGAACCGACAGCACCCACTGGCGCACTGGCAGGCGGGGGAAGACGTGGTCGGTGAGGTGTGCCGCTGTCTCGGCCATGCGCCGCGTGGTGCACGAGGGGCAGACGCCCCGGCCTTTGCAGGAAAAGGCCACCAGAAAGTCGTGTCCGCAGTCGTCGCAGCGGGCACGGGCAAAGCCGTGGGCAAAGATGCCGCATTCCAGGTACTTGGCAAACGCTTGGCGCACATAGGGCTTGGGGCTGCGGTGGTCGCCCTGGCCGTCGAACTGGCCGGCGCTGGCCAGATCAAGCCAGGTCTCGTAATGCTCGGCCACCGTTTGGTAGAGCAGCGTGCGCTCGGGGTGGCGCGGGTTGTAGAGCTTGGGCTTGGAGGTGGCTGGCATAAATACTGTGTAAATACACAGCATTCTGCAGACTTCTCCTCAGCCAGGCTACGCAGCAAAACGGCCCCGAAGGGCCGTTTGTTGTTTCAGGGAGCCATCGCCGCTCAGGCAGTCGCTTCCTTGGCGTTCTCCACATATTCTTCGATCTGGTCGAAGTTCAGGTACTGGTAGATCTTGTCGCTGCTCTGGTTAATGACGCCCACGTCGGCCAGATATTCTTCCTTGCTGGGAATACGGCCCAGCTTGGAGCAGATGGCCGAGAGTTCGGCTGAGCCCAGGTACACATTGGTGTTCTTGCCCGGGGTCTCCTCGTTTTCAGTGCAATAAGTGACGGTACGAAAAGCTAGCACTGGCGCGGAGGTGGTGTTGGTAGATCGTTGATTTCATTGACTTTCCTGTTCACTTTCAAATCTGCGATTCGTGGCG
>NZ_JBHTCA010000051.1:0-7709 GCF_042665215.1 Hydrogenophaga atypica | reverse complement strand
AATCAGGGTCAAGGTTCCGGGTGGCTACCGTTCAGAAGAATCCGAATGGCCTGACATTCAGTCCCGTCAAGTTGCTGCCATGAACGCCCTGACCGCAGCTTTGCAGCCTCACATCAAGCAACTGAAGTTGGGACAGTGAAAGGTCGAACGCATGGCAGTCCACAATGAAAGTCAGTTCGAGAGCCTCATCTGCGGAGACCTGAGCGCCTATGGCTTGCTAAAGGCTATTCCGGGCAGTGAGGGTGATTCCACGGGTCACGACATAGCCCTCGCGCTGTATCCGGCGGATTTGATCCGATGGAGTGCCGCATGCTGAACGCTATCGTGAGCGGCAAAGCCGGACGCGTGGTGGTCGATGGCGTTGAGCGCAGTGTCAGTTGGCGGGAGATGTTTCGCCGCAGCGAGGACTTGATGACAGCTGCGGTGTTCGGCCGCTTGCGCTACTTTTCTCCAAGTCTGCTTGCTCGCGTCATGGGCACTTTGGTCACCCCTGCTGCAGCGGCGAATTTCGGCGACTTGCAGCGGGTGGACTTCTGGCCAAACCTGGAAGGCACTCATGGGCGTGTTCGCGTGCAGCCAGATGTGCTGATGTGGTTCAAAACTGCACTCGTGATGGTTGAAGTCAAGCCGCCGTTTGGCGGTGATCAAAACCCTGATCAATGGCGGGATCAGATCCGGGCTGTGGCGCAACTTGCGCAACGTGACGATGAGCCATTTCCCAACGCTGTCCATTTTGTCGGTTTGGGGCGGAATCGGAATACATCGCCTCTCAGTGAAGTAAACGTGGGCGAGTTTGATACCGGCGGCAACTTTGAGCTTTTTCTTTATGAACGGGAGTGGGACATCGTTGCCTCCGTCCTGCGCGACATGCGCGATGAGGCAGTGGCAGCAGACGCCGCCGTCTTGGAGGACTTAAGCAGCGCGTTGCAGTTGTTCGGCATGCTCACTGAGAGGTACACCTGGACTTCGTTGTTGGAGTGGGCCAATTACGTCAGCCTGTCCTCTGCTAAGTTGGCTGAGTTGCCGTTCAAGACCACCACTTCCGTGAGTCAGAAATCAAGGCGCAAGTCGCCAGATTGGCATGGCTTGGTAGATTTTTCCTCTCTGCACCCTATTAGTTTGCAACCATGAGCACCTCTCCTGAAAAGTTCACGAATCTTGTGGAACAGGTCCAGATCGCACACCGTCTGTGTGTGGGCTTTTACCAGCGCCTCTTGCCCGGTGTTGACGAAATCGCACGTGCGATCGACTGTGTATTCCGCTCTTGGGGCCCCATCGAAACCAGTCGTCCAGCCAGTCGCTCCACTTCGCCGACCAATAACAAATGGGCATGGGACTTGGTCCCGATGTTTGCGACGCAATTTGACTATGCGCGTGAAAGTGGCGGTACTGCCCGCGCGGGCGATCTGATGTTGTCTTTCGTCATCTACATTGACGAGAACTTCAGCAAAAAGCGTCGAGTTGAATTGAACGTCAGAGGTCAGCCCGACCCGATCAAGCTGGAGCGTGGTGACGCAACCGTTCAAGTCAGGTTGTTTAGATGCACGGCAGACAGCAATAAGACACTTGATAGCTTGATTGAAGATGAAATTCAAGTCCAGACCGGTGGCACAGGATGGTTGCGTTTGAGTGACAAGTTGGAGGCAGTTCACCTGCGTTACGCCTTGGCGAACTTCATTGCAGACACCGATAAGGTTGCGAGTGAGCTCAAGACGTTGGTTGGTGGGCCACCTGATGCGGGCCAGACGCGCTAGAAGACTGAATCCAGTGATGCGGGAGGAGTAAGGCAGTGGCATTGCACAATGAAATCCAGTTCGAGGCCGACATCTGCGAGCACCTGGGTACCCAAGGGTGGCTGTACGCTGCGCCGGGCAGCGAAGGTGATGCCAAGGGCTATGACACCGCCCGAGCGCTGTACCCGGCTGATGTGCTGGCTTGGGTGCAGATCAGCCAGCCACACGCCTGGGAGGTGCTGCAGAAGAACCACGGCCCAGCGGCCGAAGCGATGCTGCTCGACCGACTGCGTAAGGCGTTGGATGAACGCGGCACGCTGGAGGTGCTGCGCGTGGGCGTTGAGCTGCTGGGGCTTAAATCCCCGCTCAAGCTTGCCCAGTTCAAGCCGGCGCTTGCCATGAACCCTGAACTGCAGGCCCGCTACGCCGCCAACCGCCTGCGTGTGGTGCGCCAGTGCCGCACCAACCACGACGACATCATCGACTTGGTGCTGTTCCTCAACGGCATTCCGGTGGCCACGGCCGAGCTCAAGACCGATTTCACGCAGGACATCAACGCAGCGGTTGACCAATACCGTTTTGACCGCCTGCCCAAACCCAAGGGCAAGCCGTTTGCCGAGCCTTTGTTGGACTTCCCGCGCGGTGCGCTGGTGCACTTTGCGGTGAGCAACCGCACGGTGATGATGACCACCCGCCTGGAGGGACCGAAGACCAACTTCTTGCCCTTCAACCTGGGTAACCAGGGCGGCGCCGGTAATCCGCCCAACGGACAAGGCCATCGAACGAACTACCTGTGGGAGCACGTCTGGCAGCGCGACAGTTGGCTTGAGATCATTGGCCGCTACCTCATCACAAAGCGGGACCAGAAGAAGCGCATCACCAGTGTGCTGTTCCCCCGCTACCACCAGCTCGACGCCACCCGCAAGCTGGTGCAGACCGTGCTGGCGGAGGGGGCAGGGCAGAAGTACCTGATTCAGCACAGTGCGGGCAGTGGCAAAACCAACTCCATTGCCTGGACGGCGCACTTCTTGGCCGACCTGCACGACGCGAACAACCAGAAGGTGTTCGACACCGTGTTGGTGGTCAGCGACCGCACGGTGCTGGACACTCAGTTGCAGGAAGCCATCTTCGACTTTGAGCGCACGGCCGGTGTGGTGGCGACCATCAAGGGCGAGGGGGGGAGCAAAAGCGCCGAATTGGCCGAGGCGCTGTCGGGCAGCAAGAAGATCGTGGTCTGCACGATCCAGACCTTCCCCAAAGCCCTGAGCGCGGTTCAGGAGCTGGCTGCCACCGAAGGCAAGCGTTTTGCAGTGATTGCTGACGAGGCGCACAGCAGCCAGACGGGCGAAGCGGCCGCCAAGCTCAAACAGGTGCTCAGTGCAGAGCAGATGCAAGAGCTGGCTGACGGTGGCGAGATCGACACCGAAGATCTGCTGGCCGCGCAGATGGCGGCCAAGGCTGGTAACGGTGATGCCAACAAAGGCATCACCTACGTGGCCTTCACCGCCGCGCCCAAGGCCAAGACGCTGGAACTGTTTGGCCGCCGGCCCAACCCTGAACTACCCGCCGGGTCAGACAACTTCCCGGGGGCTTTTCACGTCTATTCCATGCGGCAGGCCATCGAGGAAGGGTTCATTCTCGATGTGCTGAAGAACTACACGCCCTACAAGCTGGCCTTCAAGCTGGCCAACGAAGGGCGCGAGTGGGACGAGACCGAGGTGGAGCGCAGCGAGGCGGTCAAAGGCCTGATGCGCTGGGTTCGCCTGCACCCCTACAACATCAGCCAGAAGGTGGCCATCGTGGTGGAGCACTTCCGCGAGAACGTGCAGCCGCTGCTGAACGGACACGCCAAGGCCATGGTTGTGGTGGGCAGCCGCCTGGAGGCGGTGCGCTGGAAGCTGGCGCTGGATGCCTACATCACCGAGAACGGCTACACCCTGGGCTCGTTGGTGGCGTACTCGGGCGAGGTGAACGACCCGCAATCCCTGCCCGAACCGGTGGCCGAAACTTCCAAGACACTCAACCCCAACCTCAAAGGACGCGACATCCGCGATGCCTTTGCCACCGATGAATACCAAATCCTGCTGGTGGCCAACAAGTTCCAGACCGGCTTTGACCAGCCGCTGCTGTGCGGCATGTACGTGGACAAGCGGCTGGCAGGCATCCAAGCGGTGCAGACCCTCAGCCGCCTGAACCGCGCCTACAACGGCCCGCACGGCTTGAAGGACAACACCTACATCCTCGACTTCATCAACGACCCGGACGAGATCCTGGCGGCTTTCCAGACCTACTACGAGACGGCCGAACTGGCCGGCGTGACCGACCCACACCTTGTGTACGAATTGCGCGCCAAGCTGGACGGCAGTGGCCACTACGACGACTTCGAGGTGGAGCGCGTGGCGCTGGTGGTGCTCAACCCCAAATCCAGCCAGGGCATGTTGCTGGCCGCCATAGAGCCCGTGGCCGACCGGCTGCTCAAGCGGTACAAGGCCGCCCAACAGGCATTTACCGCTGCCCAGGCCAAACACCCCGACGGACCAGAATCGCAGGCCGCCAAAGACGAAATCGACGCCCTGCTGCTGTTCAAACGCGACCTGGGCACCTTCGTGAGGGTCTACGCCTTCCTGAGTCAGTTGTTCGACTATGGAAACACAGCCATAGAAAAACGGTCCATCTTTTTCAAGCACCTGCTTCCACTGCTGGAATTTGGTCGTGAGCGGGAAGGGGTGGATCTCTCAAAGGTGGTGCTGACCCATCACAAGCTCAAAGACCAGGGCAAGCGCACGCTGGTGCTGGGTGAAGACGATACTGACTACAAGCTGTCACCACTGACCGAGCCCGGGGGCGGGCAGGTACAAGACAAGCAGAAGGCACTGCTCTCGGAGATCGTCCAGAAGGTCAACGACCTGTTCGAGGGCGAGCTGACCGACGACGACAAACTGGTCTACGTGAACAACGTGTTGCTGGGCAAGCTGCTCGAATCAGACCAGCTTGTGCAGCAGGCCATGAACAATTCCAAAGGCCAGTTTGCCAACTCTCCTGACCTGGACACCGAACTGCTCAACGCCATCATGGACGCGCTGGTGGCCCACAACACCATGAGCAAGCAGGCGCTGGATTCGGAGCGAGTGAGGTTGGGGTTGAAGTCCATCTTGCTGGGACCGGCGGGGTTGTATGAAGCGCTGCGACAGCGAGGTGGATCAGATGATCGCCTTTGAGACGCAACTGGTTTGGCGATCTCATTCATGAGGATGCCTGGCAAGTTTGCTCCCCGAACTGTCCGATGCCAGGGAGAATTTAAATGCCTCTCCCGATAAACTCGGTTGTGAGCGGGTCAGGGGGCAAATTCGCAATCACTTGCGAATCGGATCACCCCAGCAGTTGAGTGGGGTGACGAGCATGTTTGAGCCAAAGAGGTTGACCAGCGCGTTCAAGTGGATTGCGCCAGAAAAGCGAAAAAGCCGTTTCGGGCCAATGCCTCCGCGGAAAGCCGGGACGAGATCGCCCTGGTTATGGCTCGCCCGCCTAGCTGATGAGTTGTATCTGGTGAATGAATCCGAAGAGGTTCTTGAACGTGTCAGCGCTTCGCCAATTGGGTGGCTTCGGATAGGACACGAGGAGGGTGTGACGCCGTTGAATCAGCCTACCCCGTGCATTGGCTACCACGGTGTTCCCAAGTGTGCCGCTGTGAAGGTGGCCGAATACGACGATTTTTACGACCTGGACTTCGATCTGGGTGTGAGTCTTGTGATTCAGTCTCAAAGAATGGGGTGTGTGGAACTGCAAACCCCATTGAGCAAGGGCGGCGTGCAGGAGACGGTACTGCTCTGGGACAACGGGGATACAGGCCCTGGTGTGCACATGAACCCGCGCTGAAGCGATTTCTCCTGCCAAAGAAATACAAGATGAATGACCTATCAAACAACTTGAAGCAACGCTTGCCTGCCCGGTAAAGGGATCACGATGGACGATCGACAGCATGCCTTGACCGTTGCTTGGGAATGGATCCGTGACGCCGATGCCCTGCTCATTTGTGCTGGCGCGGGAATGGGGGTGGATTCAGGGCTGCCCGACTTTCGAGGGCCAGAGGGCCTGTGGCGCCACTACCCAGGACTGGCTCGTGCCCAACTGAGCTTTCAGGAAATTGCCAGCCCATGGGCTTTTCAGCATGACGCGGCACTGGCATGGGGCTTCTACGGACACCGGCTGGCGATGTACCGGCAAGCACAACCGCACCGGGGATTCGCGCAGTTGCGCCAATGGGGTGATGCCAAACCTCACGGCTGCGCGGTGTACACCAGCAACGTCGATGGGCAATTCCAGAAAGCCGGTTTCCGTTCACAGCCTCTCACCGAATGCCATGGCTCGCTGCACTTCATGCAATGCACCCAACCCTGCGGCGAGCAGGTTTGGTCCGCAGATGACTTTGTGCCAGAAGTCGACTTGGCTATCACCGCAGTTTTGCCGTGGATGCACTCGGTACTGCAGCCACCTTGCTGGCATGGAGCGACCTGTGGCACTTGCACGGTTGGAGCACAGGAGCTGGCGCCGCACTGGCGGCATCTCCATCCAGGCGGATGAGAGACATGGCAGCCTTGCTGGCCGAGACGGAGGACACGCACAAGCTGGCGGCTGGCGTGGGCAAACGGCTTGCCTTGGTGAAGTCTGCGATGGCGGTGACCAGGCCTCGCATAGAACGCCTCACCCTTTGCGAACCGCTCTCACACTGGCCTCCTGCTTGGCAACAGGTGCTGTGCGAACTGCAGCCTACTGAGCAGAGCGGCATGCGACCGGCAGCTCAAGAGGGCACATTGTTGGGCGATATCCAGCGGGCCTTGTTGTCTCACGGAGGTGGGGCGCAGGCGGCCCAATTGCGCTGGCGCGACGATGGCAGCGTGTCGGTGATGCAGGCTGAGACGGGCTGGCTGGCAGCCCAAGGTCTGGCTCAACACCTGGCTGACCAGGCAACTGACACGGTGCTGTGCGCCCCCCAGGTTGGCGTTCTCGATGAGGTGATGGCTGCGGCGCAAGTGCCGCGTCAGGGGTTCAAAGAGTCCAACGGTTTTCGTCCTGCGCTGCAAGTGCTCCCGCTAGTGCTTGGCCAGTTGTGGAAACCGCTGGATCTGTACGGCCTTCTGCAGTTTCTGACCCACCCCATCTGTCCTTTGCCCTGGGTGGCTCGCTCAAAGCTGGCCGAGATGGTGGCTCGCTCCCCCGGCATCGGTCAGGGGCCGGCTTGGGACCGTGCTTTGGCTGATATTGAAACTGCCTGCGCCGCTTCAGGCAAAGACTGGACGGAGGTCCGCGAGCGAATTCGACAGTGGATCGAGCAAGAACGCCATGACCCAGTGCAGGGGGCCCCTTTGGCTGTTGTGACCGAGCGTCTGAATGCACTGGCCCAGTATTTTCAGGGGCGTTTGCGAGACACCGATCCGGCCAAACAGATCGCGTTCACCAGCGGACTGTCGCAGACGCTGACCTTGCTGCGCGCACTGAAGGCACTCGCGCTGCAAGGCGAAACCCACATTGCCGCACAGCCTCTGCAGACGCTGTTGGCTCAGGCCACCGCGCAGGGGACCATCCATCCGCTGCTGGTGGCCCACGTCGGCGCCTGTCGACCCGTGACGCACCCAGGGGCCGTCGTCGACGAAGCCGAGCAGGTGGTCTGGTGGCAGTTGCAGCCGCCACCTGATCTGGCCGGCTATCCATGGTCTCAGGCCGAACGGGCCGAATTGCACAGCGCAGGCGTGGCATTGCCCCACTTGGATGACGTGCTCGCTCGCGATGCGCGCGCATGGCAGGCCCCCGTTCTGGCGGCCCGGCGGCGCCTGGTCTTGGTGCTGCCCCCACCTGGTGAGGAAACGCACCCGTTGTGGCTGCTGCTTGAGTCACTTTTTGAGAAAGGGCACGGCCCTGCCATCCAAGCGATGGAAGACAGTCTGACCGATCAGCGGCTGGCCCCTGTGGCGTACAGAC
>NZ_JBHTCA010000050.1:0-7930 GCF_042665215.1 Hydrogenophaga atypica | reverse complement strand
TTGGACCAGGCTGGCCAGCGTCACGCGGTCCTCTGTCTGGAGCTGTTGATACCTTCTGGGTGGACTGCTTTGCATCTGCTGACCTTACTCGGTGGCAGGTGTTGCACTTCAGATTTGAATCCGCCCTGCCGAAACAAGTCTGGGCAACAACATTTCCACAAAATCAGTTGCAATCAAGGCCTTCTGGCCGATGAGAAATGCATCACTCCAAGAAATTATGTTTCCAAGGCAGGGCGTGGGTAAGGAGTCAAAAATTTCAAGCAACCCCGCCAGCAGCAAAGATTTCACATATACCAATACAACAAGCAACGACATTAGCACAAAAACGATCACAAACTCTGATCAAGAAACCGCCCAGTCAGCGCAGCCGACGGGCGCTCTCTCGCAGCTAAACACGCAAGAAAAATTGGCGGTAGATTTGACTGAATCATTGCGAGTACAGGTAGTGAATGCCAAAAATTCAGGGGCAATTCTGTTAACTTGGATTCTTCAGCACCCGACTCGACTACCCGAAATAAATCAGATCAAACTACAACTAGAAAATCTACCCAATAAACCTATCAATGGCGACAGAATAGCCGCCAAAAAATTTAATGAGCAGGGGCTTCGATTGATGAAGTTAGATCAAATTGATGATGCCATATCATCATTTCGCAATGGAACTGAAGCCGATCCTTCAGACCCCGAGATTAAAGATAATTTCGTGACCGCACTCATCGCAGGAAAACAATTTTCGGCAGCCGAAGGAATTGCAGGCGACATTCTAACCCACCACCCTAGAATGGCCTCCGCATGGTTCAATCTCTCTGAGATATACACAAACCAGGGCAAGCCATCCGAAGCCACAAACGCATTAATCGCCTCATACCAACTATCCGATCAAAAAAATGAAGTCAAAGAAGCGATAAGGGCAAATACCTTAGATATCAACTCACCAATTCACGATGCCGCCAAAAAGTCCATGAAAGTAATTGAATTGTTATAAACGTTTCGCTGCACGCACTGGCCGACGCACACGCCACCAACCGAGCGAACCGCAGCGCACCCGACGAACTGGTGATGAAAGTCGCAGAGCGCATGCAGCAGGAGGGGCACATCGCCTGGACGCAACTGGCGTTGCGGGCGCAGGTGGACGGGGTGTGGACCCTGGCCATCCCCGATGTGTTCAGCATCCGCCACACCACGGTGGAGACGTACCTGAAACCCGTCGTGCATGAGACGGACCGACCTGCTGGGAGACCTCAAGCGGCCCGAGAAGCGAGCCGCCTACCTGGCGATGGCGTAGCAGGAGTACTACGTCCTGGGGTGCAACGCGAAAGGGCAGCCCATTTGGGAAGCTGTCGTAGTTCCGGCCGAGTCTGAGGTGATGCTGGCCATCAGCAGCGGCTTGGAAATCGTTGGGTGGCGCCCAAACAGCCGTTCACCGGCTTACGGTTCGATGTGTGGATGGCATTGGCCAAGACGGCGGCGCTGTCCCGAAGCGATGACGGCGCCCAAATGGCACTTTGAACAACCGTGAGGTTGTCGCGACGCGCTCAGGTCGCCTTGCCTTGCGCTTTGACCAAGGTTTTCACGAGCTCCAATGCCAAGCGTTGGTACTCCGGGTTGAGCAATCGGAAATAATTGCGCATTTGCATCGCCTCATGCGCCATGTCTTCGGGCCTGACCAATGAGTGATCGTCGTCACCGGCCAGGCGCTTGCCCTCGGCCAGGGCGTACACAGCGGCCACAGATGTACCCAGCGCCTTGGCGATCGACTGTAGCCCCTCTTCAGTTGGCTGCTGGATTGCCCCACGAACGGATGGCGTAGCCTGTGATCGTTCGGGATGAAGGCGAAAAGGCTCGTGACGAACCACACCGACTATCAAGAGTTAGAGCCTCCTCAGAATCCGGTGCGGTTCATTTTGCCGTTGAATGGAAAAAGATCGCTGTAGGCTGGCCTGAGTCAGTCAAGGTCGGCGGCTCCAAACGGCAGCTGCAATCGTCACCGGTCGTTCGGTACTCAGCGGCTTCAGTGGCCGCGGTCTCCCCAAGACAGGGCTGGACTCAAGGGGCAAGCTTCTCCAGTGTTGTGCTAATATCACGCCAACATTTCGAGTTGGGCCGACGCCCACGCCAACCTGCCCTCCCGGGCAAGGTGGATCGCGAAAGCGAATGTGGCTCCTACATGAGCAACTAAACGGGACGCGTCGGCCCTCCAAATTGGAGGGCTTTTTTGTTGCCAGATTCAGTCATTCCCACTGCCACGATCCAGGCCTACCTGGAAACGCACTACTTTGTACGTGGCGAACATCCATTTGCCTTGCAAATCGGGCAAATAAGTCATGAGTTGCTAGCCGTATACAAGCGCCTTCGTTTCGATTGCGCAGCCTTCATCACCGGCTGTAACCCTTTCAGTCATGAAGTCAGCGAATTTGAAAACCAACAGCGCCAAAGTGCGCTAGCCGCAGAACTGTCCCGCCGCAGCGTGACCTTCATCGAAGGTATCGGCCAACACCCATCAAACAATTGGCCAGGTGAGGAAAGTTTTCTGGTCCTGGGGATGGATCTCGAGGCGGCCAAGAAGCTCGGCGATCACTTCGAACAAAATGCAATTGTTTGGATTGGGCCTGACGGTGTCCCACAACTTGTCTTCCTGAGATAAAGCGCGGTTTGGTCTGTCCGTCAACGCACGCAGACTGGGGGGATTTGATCCAAATTGCCGCCCCCGACAAATCGTCAAAGCGGCTAAAGAGGAGTGATTTATGTCTATTCGCAATGGCCTTTTTTCGTCGGAGTCTGTCTCTGAAGGACACCCCGATAAGTTGGCTGACCGCATTTCCGATGCGGTACTTGATGAGTTTTTGCGCCATGAGCCATCATCCCGCGTTGCGTGCGAGACCTTGCTTGCTGATCAGTGCGTCGTGGTCGCAGGAGAGTTCAAGACACGCAGTCAAGACACGTTCCGAGCAGTACGCGAGCGTGCAGTAACGATTGTTTCTGATGTTCTTCGCGATGCCGGCTATCGCGAGAGTGCCACCGGAATCGATCCCGATCGCTGCGAGATTCAAATTCGGTTCAACGGGCAATCGACAGACATCAACCAGGGGGTTGACCGCCAGGACGGCGTGATTGGCGCGGGGGACCAAGGCCTGATGTTTGGGTACGCCTGCGACGATACCCCCGAACTAATGCCGGCCCCCATCGTGTTTGCCCACAGGCTCGTGCGTCGCCAAGCTGAGTTGCGGCGCAGCGGAATACTCCCGTGGCTAGGGCCGGACGCCAAATCTCAGGTGACATTTCGGTACGAAGAAGGTCGCCCAGTTGCCGTTGAGGCGGTCGTGCTCTCAACGCAACATGATGTCGGCATTGAAACCGAGGCGCTTCGCGCGGCCGTCAGCCGCGACATCATTGATGCCGTGATTCCTGCCAATCTGCGGGCGTCGAGCTATCGCGAGCTGATCAATCCAACCGGGCGCTTCGTGATCGGAGGCCCAAAGGGTGATACTGGACTCACAGGGCGCAAAATCATCGTCGACACCTATGGGGGAGCAGCGCCACACGGCGGCGGTGCGTTTTCTGGCAAGGATCCCTCCAAGGTGGATCGGTCGGCGGCTTATATGGCGCGCTTCTTGGCCAAGCAGGTGGTGGCGCGAGGCTGGTCGAAACGGGCGCTTGTCCAGCTTGCGTACGCCATTGGCGTTGCAGAGCCGGTGAGCTTTCTCGTCCAAACTGAAGGCGTGACCAGTGCGCGCAGTTCCGAGATCGTCGATGCACTGCGCCGTGAGTTTGATCTCACCCCGGCCGGGATCATTCAGTGCCTAGATCTTCAGCGGCCTATCTACTATCCTACCGCAGCCTATGGCCATTTCGGCAGGGATGACCTTCGCCTGCCTTGGGAAGCCGTTGATGGACTCTCCCTGGGTGAACAAGGCAGCATTGAGGGAAGGCAGTCATGAGCAAATCAGACGACGACTATCCTGAGATTGGCAAGCGCCGGGCAGGCATGGTACTCGTTTGCTACGGCGATGATTGGCCGGATCAATTTGCTGATTGGCTGCGGTTGCTTGTGGTCGACTTTGAAAGACTCTCGTCCCTTACTTCTGAGTTCGGTATCGACTTGACCTATGAAGACGGGGTGTCGCCTATTGTTGGGATTATTGACTTTTGTGAGCGACTCGGTATCGAATTCAGCGTCACCATGTGGGAAGGGTCATTGATAAGTGGTTTTTACCATTTCGGGTGGATCAAGGCGGGTACGGTGCGATCCGCCGCGGCGCATGGGAAAAAGTTGCTCCGGGCGCTTGAAGGGCGAGCAGATCAGGCTATCCGGCAAAAAGTAATTGCCGACCTTCAGCGAATTAAAAATCTTGATGAGTTCATTGAGAGAACTGCCAATGACCGAGATGATCTGCGGGAGAAGATCGCTGCCTTGAGCACGACTGTTCAGGCTACAAATTTTGCGTTAGATGCTGCGAATGAAAAGATCAGCAAACTGGCCGAGAGTGACACTAAAGAGATCGACTGCGCCTGCATCCGAATGGCATCTGCTTTGTTGTCGGGTGAAGCCAGCCGCGTAGTCGCCGGACCGCTGGTGCTGTGGGACGACGGTAACATTTATGCGATCTGCTCGTGGGGCGGAAGTTTGATACCTGAAGGATCGTCGCCAGCGGTTCTGCTCGAGGCAATTCAAAGGTCTGGGAGGCGCGTTGTTCTGGTGAAAGACGCAACAGTAATTGGCGGGTGGCTCAATCCGAACTATCGTAAAGGTCCTACATTTATAAACGGGTGGTCTAGAGTCTGGATGCTTCGTGAGAAACGCACCCGTAACTTTATTGTCGAACCTCCAGAGTATGCAGAGCAGGTGCGGAATATTCATGATGCGCTTGCATCTGACTAGAGAGCAGGCGATCAGCCAAGTTTTAGACTATGCCAATATATAGTCGATTGAAAATGTACTCACTGTTTATGTGTTGGTATTGACTATCAATTAATCAGGGGATGATACTTATGTTGGGTGCGATCGCAGGCGACATTATTGGATCTGTATACGAGAAGCGTAATCTAAAACGAAAAGATTTTTCGCCATTATTCCATCCTCAAGCTCGTATCACCGACGACACAGTTTGCATTGTTGCGGTGGCAGATAGCCTTGTTCAAGAGGTGCCTCCAGCCTTGTCATTGCAAAAGTGGTGTCGAAAGTATGAGCACGTTGGAGGTTGGGGACAGCGCTTTGCACTATGGTTCATGGATGATGAACCACCCGCTTACGGCTCTTGGGGCAATGGCGGAGCTATGCGGGTTTCGCCTGCGGCTTTAATGGCGCGCGATTTAGACGAAGCACTGAGTCTTGCAACGTTGGTCACGTCAGTCACACATGATCATCCTGAGGGTCTCCGTGGGGCGCAGGCGGTGGCAGCCACGATCTGGCGGGCACTGCAATGTGAGCCTCCCCACCTGATCCGAGCTGAGCTATCAAGCCGCTATGGTTACGACTTGTCTCTTACCGTCGATGAGATTCGTCCTTCCTACCGTCATTCAGAAGCAGCGCAACACTCAGTGCCACAGGCACTAATTTGCGCACTGGAAGCCTCATCATATGAGGATGCAATCCGAAATGCCATCTCTATTGGTGGGGACAGTGACACCATCGCAGCTATCGCTGGTTCGGTCGCTGAAGCGCGCTTCGGAGTCCCTGCTGCAATAGCGGAGCAGGCATGGAGCTTTTTAGACCAAGACATGCGGGCGGTGTTGACCCGCCTGTATCTGGCGCATGCTGCCATCGGTCCAACGTCATTAAGGCTGCCCCAAAGTAGTGATCTGCATGACAACGTCGGAGCCATGTTGGCGAGAATAGTCAATTCGCCTTGCCAGATCTGAAAGCCCTTGTCTCAATCTTCTAGTAAAAGGTTTTCGTGTGAAAAATAGAATGCTGTCGAAAAGCGAATTGCTTTCATTTGGCTTGAAACCCGGATGGATAGAGGCGGTCTTTGACGCTCCGGACGAGGTGGGGCCGTCTGGACATTGGCTGAATAAGTCGGGAGAACCTTTTTATGATATTGCGCGTGTAAAAGTGGCATGCGCTAGAGTGGGTTTTGATTTTTCTGATCTCTCTGCTCCGGATGTTGAAGGCTGGGTTGCGAACGATCGCCCTACATCCAAACCCCTTCTTACTTTTGATTTTCACGCCTTGGCTGATTTTGTGGTTCCGGGGATTGCCAGGGATCTCCAATCGCTGCGTATTTCTCATCCTGTTTTGGGTCGTGAGAATGGATCAAAAGAAATGGAGTATCAACTTTTCGACTCATCCTTGAGGGCAATGGTTAAAGCCTGCTTCCAAGTTGATTTGACCGGCGGGGAGATCAATCATTTTCTTTCTGGTATTGCGGGCGAAGGACCGAAAAACCTAGGCCTGTCGCAGGTCGACGAAATCGTCGTTCGTAAGGCCAAGCGTCGAAGTTACGTCTCAAAAACCACGAGTTTGAGTTCAGTAAAAAGATTTTTATACGCGATGGCTATGATTCAGGCAGGTGCTATCCGTAGTCCTTCTGAGGTCATTGTTGATTTAAGATATTTTTTGTCCACATGTCCTCGTATTCGCCTTGATTCGACCGCGATTCGCATCGCTGGCCGCGGCTCTGTTTTTTCGAGCGAGATTCGCGAGCGACTGGCGAGCAAGCTTGTGGAGAAGAGGCATCATCTTTTTCATGGGGAACTTTCTGATGCTCCAGGACGAAATGAGGCGTGGGATGAGTATGTTATTTATCAAGGCAATAATTCCTGGACGCTTCTTATCGAGGCTACTGATTTCTCGGGGCTGTCGAGTGCTCCGCCCTCAACTGAGGTAATGACTAGCCAGAAACTGGTTGAATGGGTAATTGATCGCGATGATGAAGATAAAGATCAGGCGGACTCTGATGAAGTCGAGAAATCACACGGGACTCGTTTCGAGCGCTTGACTGAGATCGCAAAGGATGTTGGCTCTGATGAGTGCGCTGAATTGCTGAGCAAGTGGTTGAATCGGGATGAGGCAATATTTGGTAAGCCGCGCCACATCAAAATAGAAAGTGTGATTGGCGTTGTGAGGCGGCCAATTTGGATAAGGCTTTATCACTCGGTGTATGAAGTGATGACCAACTTTGGTCCTGCCTATTTGTACCCACCTAGTGTTGATGGAACTGCAAAGTTGGTCTTTAAGTCTGAGGCGACAACATCAATGGGCCGTGAGATTCAGGTCCCGCCTGATTGGCGATCAGTCTTGGACTCGTACTCTCAGGAATTCGAAAAATTGAAGGGTTGAATTTAGCAGACCGTTGAAAACTCCCCCCTCAGCCCCCGTGTCGGGCGCTACGATCTGAAGCTATCCGCGCACGATCCAGACGAGGACCATCAGCGGCAACCAAAACTTCCAAGGTGCGACGTTCAGCCACATCAGCCTTGAAGCGCGCGTGCCGCAGGGCACACCCACTGCGCAAACTGCGTACCGTGGTCGATACGCTGATAGCAAGCATGAGCACGGAACTCGAAGCGGTGTATGCCCGCCATGGCCGGCCTTCGGCGCCAACTGAGATGCCACTCGAGGCCTTGCTGCTGCAATTGCTGTTCGCCATCCACAGCAAGTGCCAATTGCTCAAGGCGGTCAACCCCAAGGCAACTGGTGAAGAGGTGCTGAGCTTCACCATTCTGACCATCAACGCCGACAGTCACCCGGTCTTCAACCAATTCCACCGGCCCGAGGATGAAAAACGCATGGTGGTCATCCTTCGGGAAGACCAGTACGACGAGTGGCTCGATGCCCCTGCAGCGCGCTCCATGGCCTTGATGCGTATCCGTCCGGCAAAGTCATCTTGAGCCCGAGCCGCATACCAAGGATGCTCGTGTCCGCGTAACTTCATTGCGGACACATGAACACTTCAGAAATCGAGTTGCCAAGCAGGCGGACACGGCGGCG
>NZ_JBHTCA010000049.1:0-8408 GCF_042665215.1 Hydrogenophaga atypica | reverse complement strand
ACCGGCACGGGCGTGTCGTCGGCGTGAAGCTTGGCGGCCGCCAGGGTGTAACGACCCAGTGCGGCCACCAAGGGATCAAGCAATTGATCGGCCTGGTCAACCCAGCCGGCCAGCGTTGAGCGGTCCAACTCAACACCGCTGCGGGCATAAATGCCGCTTTGGCGGTAGAGAGGCAAATGGTCGCAGTACTTTGACACCAGCACATGGGCCAGCAACCCGGCACCGGCCACCCCGCGTGCAATGGGTCGGCTGGGTGCGCTGGCCTGGAAGATCGCATGGCACGCCACGCAGGCCAGCTTGGGGCGCACATGCCGGATCACCTTGAAGTGCGCCGGCACGTACTCCAGTTGCTCGGAGACATCCTGTCCAATCTTGCGCAGCCGCGCGCCACAAGCGGTGCACCCGCAGGACTGGCCATTTGTGTCCTGGTGGGTGTCACTGATCTCGGGCAAGTGCTCCCGAACATCGCGCGGCAGGTGCGCGGGCAGACTGCGGTCGATCTGCGGGTCATTGGCGGGGACCGGTGCAGATGCGGCCTTGGCTCGAGTGGCCATCGCGTTCTCGCCACCATCGATCAAAGGCATCTGCGCCGTCAACTGTTCGCTGGAGGTACCGAATTCGGAACGAACCCGGCGCAGCAGTTGCAACTTGAGTTTGTCGACCATCAACTTGAGCAGCGCCACCTCGCTGTCGCGCGCCGCGATGATGCGCAGCAATTCGTCGATGTTCTGGGGTGGTTGATGGGGAGCAGGCACGGTCTTGAGTATGCCCAACTCTGCTGTCTCACCTCATCGGGAATGACCCGCAACTGCCAAGCTTTACGCCGCCAGATCGGGACGGTGCGTGCGCGTCGGCATGCGCCAGTCGATACCTTCAAGCAGCATCGACAGTTGCGCTGGCGTCAGGGATACGCCACCGGCCGATGCCTGCGGCCAGACAAAGCGGCCGCGTTCGAGCCGCTTGCTCAGCAGCAGCAAACCCTGGCCATCGAACCACAGCACTTTGAGGATGTCGCCGCGCCGACCTCGAAAGACAAAGACGTGCCCACTGAATGGGTTCTCGCTCAGGGCCCCCTGGACCATCGCCGCCAGGCCGTCGAAGCCCTTGCGCATGTCGGTGTGGCCGGCCACGATCCATACCCGCGTGTTCGCTGGCAGACCGATCATGCGCGCACCACGGCCAGGACCGCCTTGAGTTGCTCGGTATCCACTGGGCCGCGCAGACGGATGACAGTGCCGCACACCTCAATCTCCATCACTGCCTTGGGCTGGCGGGCGTTTGTGGTAGCCACCACCTCAGCTGGCCGAGCGTCTGCGACGACCGTGACCGGCAACAACGTGTGAGGGGAGGACTGCCAGTGTTCGAGTTTCATCCAGCTGCGAAGCTGGTTGGCGTTGACGCCATGGCGAAGTGCCAGGCCAGCAACCGAAACCTCTGGCCTGAGCGCCTGTTCCACCAGCCAGGCCTTGAAGGCTGAAACGTAAATGCGCTTGCCGTTGCGCATGATTCGCTCCACCGTCGGCCCGCTCCACTCTGGGGTGTGTCCACTGTCTTGCATATGGACATATCCTGCATTGACCCTCCGCTCCTCACAAGAAGGGCCTTGGGGCCACGCTTACGGATGGCAGGTGGCTTGTGCTGGCTCATCCGGCAGAGGTTCTCAGGCCCACGGGGCGAGTAGATTCGGCGCGGGTTTCGGCGCCGAAAGTCCGCTTAATCCGGTGTGGGTTTCGGCGCCGAAAGCTCACTCATCGCGGGGTTCTCACTTTTGAAATGGCGCCACCTGCGCATGCGGAACTTGGCGAGGATGGCCGTGCGTCACGTATCACCCCAAACAAGCCTTCTTGCCGCGTTTCCCTGGCCCAGAACTCTGAACGCTTCAGGGGCAAGTGCAGGGGATCCAGTGCCACGGCATCGCCACGCTTGAGGTAATCGGCCAAGTAGTGGAACCGCCCGACCTGACCCTGCAACTCGAATTCACCACACTGGATAGGCTGTACCTGCCCGGGGAGCCACACCCAAACCGGCTTCACGGTGTCGCTCATGAACGGGTCCCACGAATCCGTTTCGGCAGTGCGCGCTCAAGCAGGCTCACCGCCTCATCGGTTTTCCCCAGCTTGGCCAACGCCGGCAGGAGTTCACCAATCAAATCCAAGGCCCACAGGATGTTCAAAAGGTGCCCGATCCCCACACTGGGCCGGCCATGCTCCACATTGAGGACCGTCTTCTTGTTCACCCCAGCCTTGGCCGCCAAGTCCTCTTGCGTCCACCCCAGCGTGCGACGCACAGCACTCACTCGATCACCCAAGGTCGTCAAACCTTCCTCTACCTCGTAGGGAAGCATCGTTGGATCGGGTGAATGTTTCATAAAAGAGGCTAGTTCGCTATTATTTTCCGTTTTTACGGACTTTATAAGCAAACCTAGGACTGGTCAAGAACGCATCTGGCGCACTGGGCATAGAGACTGCACTCCACACCACACCGGACACTTTCGACTGTATGGGCGGCCGGATGCGTGCGCTCCTGCGTGCAGGCTGGTCAGTCTAGCCAATGCGGATAGCCTGTCGGTGTGTGGGCTACAGCCGGCGCAGTCGTTCAGCAAGCGTCGCGGCCATTGGAGCGGTCAGGCCTGTCTTGCCGTCCACCAAGAACAAGAATTGATTGAACGGCCGAAAGAGCCAAGAACGGTCGTCAACCGCCAGCCACGGCGCCATTACACGTCCGTTATCTCGCAACCACGCGTTGCATTCAGCCTCACGCTCATAGCCGAACAATACGTCAGGCACATCCTCAAGGTGACTGAACCGCGGGGTCACGCCGATAACCCTAGGCTGGATGTCGGACGAAAAGCGATCGCGCAGCACCTCGATCGGATACTGGTGGCGCCAGGTGCTTGTCACCACGACGTCACATGCCGGCACTTGACGCAACACCGCCTCCAGCAACGGCAGACAAGAAAAGTGCTTGGACTGATGACAAAATTCGGGATGCAGTACCCCGTCGAAATCCAAAAACAGCGTGTGCACAAGTCCAGTATAGGTTGGACGTCCAGTCCAGCCTTGACGCAATCACATTTAGTCAAAAGGTCGGGCCGAACTAAACACACGGTCGCCGATCGACGCACACGACTGCGGAGCCTTCAATCAACAACTTGCTGCCGTTGCTGACTGCTGTCATCCGCTGGCTGAACTGGCTTGCGGGGCTGCGGCGGCTCATCCGGCTTCCCCCAAATTTCCCAAAGAGCCTTAATCGAATACCAGTAGTCCCTTTGAGTTTCCCAAGCCAGTCCTTCAGTGCGCAGATGCTTCCAGAAACTCACCACCGTGTTCGAGCCTACCTGGCCAGGATGGCGTGCGCCCTTGGCCTCGGCGAACTTCGCGAATGCCAACATGCGTACACGCTTGCGCCGCCGTTCAACCTTGTTCTGCTTCGATACCCAATGATGGGTATCCATTTCAACGTGTTGACGCAAACTCATGCCCGCCCCCCAACATATTCAGCGACCACGTCAACGCGGCCATGACCCAACTCATTTGCGATCGTCAACCGCGCTGTCAGATCAGCTGCACGATCTTGAATTCGACCACCTGCGCAAGGTGCAGGGTGACCCGTAAGTGCCGCGTAGCGCTCGCACGCATAGGCTGCGCGCAAATCATGAAGACCGCCACCCGTAGCCTCCTTAACCAAATCACGGGTTTTCCGAAGTGGGCCAGCCACCCATGACTTCCAAGACAGCTCCACCGGAATCATTGAATAGTCATTCCCCTGAGCAGCAGCCGCACGTGCCAGCGCCTCACGCTGACCATCGGAACTAATAGGCACTTCTCGCTCGCGTCCGCCCTTCGTACCCTCCCGAATGGTCAAGTAGCCTCGCGATTGGGCTTCACGCCAGGCTTTTTTCGCATCGATCAAACTCGCCTCCTCTGAGCGAAGACCGAAAAGTCTGGCCAACTCGACCACACCCAATTCACGGGGCCCTGCTTGATTGGCCACCGCTATCATCGCCTGAATATACAAATCCCAATTAAGAGCGCCGGGGGCGCTCCGACGCACCGCCGAGCGCTTTTGAATATCACAGTCTTTCGTTGGCGAAACGGACAGCCAACCTCCGCCAATCGCAAAAGACATGACTGAATTAACAGCAGACACAAGATTTTGAGCGTATGACGGCTTCATCTCGTCCAAATCCACCAATACCGCTTGCTCGCACCCATATAGCTGAACAATACCCCAGCTCACATCCTCCATTCTCTTTACACCAAATTGACCGCTCCAGTCGCAAAATAAGCTCCAACGCATGTGGTAATGCTTAACACTGGAAAAAGACAAAATGTGGCGTGCAGCCTGCGCATCGAGCACCAACCGCCCGGCGTATGACATAGACCTCGAACCAATACCAAAATTTCGTGACATATCTATCCTTGTAAAGTGCATTGTCAAGATCACGCCCAAGTAATCTTGAGAATGCGCACTATTCCAGTGCGCAAGCATAGAAATTGCCGCAGGCTGACAAAGTCACACACAGCAGGCTGCGTGTCACATCAACTCAACGGCAAAGGTTCTAAATCCTCCCGGCCCAAAAAACGGTAAATGATGTGCTCGAGTCAAGTACTCGGCAACCTATGGGGAGGTATCGATTGAACGCGCGCTGAAACGCGGCAAATCGGGGGGAGTGCACTCGCAAGTTGCTCCCTCGTGGTCGAGGGCGTCGTGTAGCCTTTGGCCGAATGCCATCGGCAACCAGTCCTAAGGAGCGGGATGCAGTGCTGAACGCCGGCCGCATGGGCCGAGTCGTACTATCGTCGTAATTTTTCGTCGGGTCGAAAACTTACGGAACCCGCATGGCTGTTGGCTTTGCGGAGTTTTTATAGACCTGTCTCTTTGCAAAGGGCTGCAACGAACGGGCTAGGTGGAGTCTCTTCGATCACCTGCTGGAGCACATGATCCTGCCGCCGACCTCATGGCCGGAGGTACCTAACGGTACGCCAGCGGGCAGCTCTACAGCGGGCGGAAAAGACACTTGATTGCTGACTGCAATGCAGCAGCCGAGACGAACACCCGACAAAGCGTCTCCAGATGCACAGGCACTGAAAGAACCTGTGGAACAGGACCAGATTAACTCTGCCTGCTCATATGCACTCGGCACTCTATGTAGAGTGTGAGTGAGAAAACATACAGGGCAGGACCAGCTTGACTGGTGCCTACTCAAATACTCACTCTTTGAAGAGCGAGAGGGGGCGCTGCCGTTACAAGGGAACAACAGCTAATCATCCCGATATCGGGTGGACTCGACGAATCGCTTAACTGCGATTCAAGGCATGAATCACTCACACCTACTGAGGTGAAGCCAGTATACCAGAAGTCGCATCACCGCAGGCGCGCACCGCTTGCTTGGCGGTCGCACATCATGATCCTTAGCCATCAGGGACTCACGAGTTCACAAACGTGGCGGGCATCGCCCCGTCATCCTTGTGACCTCGCAATCCGAGTTGGCACTGCAAGGTAAAACACAGACTCTTGTCTGAATGCAAGCTCAGTTTGCCCAAGAATAGATGCTCGCGTTTCACGCAAAGCAAGAAGTTGGCTGGAAAATTTCCTTGATAGACCGCGCTCGGAGAAAGTGAGCGTGTACAGATGCTTTTACAAAGTATCCCCCCAGTTCGCGCCCCTTCAGGGCCGCGTATATGGGCCAGTACGCAGCGGATATCATTGTCCAAAAAATTTCAACCAAAACAGTAAATAGGCTCAATGCATTGCTCAAGTCGAGAGTCATGCAGTTTGAAGGCGACTTGGATTCGTCAACCTGATCCTACGTTCAGCGCGATCCGTCAGCGCACCCACGATGCGCGCCCAATCTCAGCCCGGCGAAAACCGCGATCAATTCCATCCAACCTCCAAAATATCTCAGCCCTCAAGAGCCCTCTCCAATAACACGCAGAAATTCCGATCCATGGTCATTATGATATTTTGTACCCAAAGGAAAAATCTCTTGTATGAATGAAAGCTGGAGCGGGGCCGCGACAGCTTAGACCATGGTCGTGAGTTGCAGAAGCGGCTCCAAATATCTGGCCAATTCCAAGGCTGAAAGCTAGCCTGGGGTCCCAATTGCTGATGGCCACGCCCGAGCCCGAGCGGGGGCACAATAGAGCGTGGCGGCCACATCCACACCTCCGCGCACCGTTGTTGATGCAGACAGCACCAGGAGACTCACTTGCGTCTATTGATTTCAAACCTGCACATTGAGTTGGCTTACATCCGAGGCGTCATCAACCACAGCATACGTTTGTACTTTACTCCCATCACCGGTGCAGCAGCAGGCATTCGACAGGAATACAAACGACTGAGCCGAAGCGAGCGGGCCCGGCGCTCTGCGGGCCGTCACCGAACCTGAAACTCCGGATTGGGTGGCCCCACGAGGTGAGAAAAACTTGACCTCAGCAAGCACCGGCCAGATCCAATTCAGTCAGCCGCTTCGGCGTCGTGTCCTTGCATCGACGCCAACTCACGCCGAACCCTGCTGAAGACGCCATCAACCCGGGCAGGATCGCCTAGCTCGGCGTAAGCCAGCGTGAGCAATGTCAGCGGGTGAACACCTAACACATCGGCGAGCTCATCGACCTTGCCCAGCGTCGCACTCTTTTGCGCCCGCTCCAAGCTGCTCACATAAGTACGGCTGGACACCAGCGAAAAATCCTCCTGCGACAACCCCTTTGCCAGCCTGACCGTGCGTAGTGCCAGGTGAAAGTGGTTGCGCGCTGGCTTGGGCGAGGACATCCGCCGATTACGGCATCATGCACTCTATAGGACTACAATCTATAGTGTTCATTTGCTTAGATTTAAACCCATGTTTTGCACCCACGAGCCGAACCGGCACCCCATGTCCAAGTTTTTCTCACCTAGTGAAGACCGCTGGGTCGCTGTCCAGGTGGCTGTTCATGCCCCATTCTTCTGGGTCGACTTCGCCCACAAGGAAGACGGCGACGAAGATTTTGAGTACTCCAGCACCTTCATGCTCTCCACGACAACCGAGCTGGACAGTCTGATCAAGCAGCATGAATCAAAAGAAATTCGGCTCAAATCGGTGTCGCTTGTGACGCCTGGATACGTCAACAAAACGGAACAATGGCAGATGGAGCCTTTGAAGGCGATCTGGTCCTGTGCCTCGACAACGTCGCCGGGCCTGCATGTCGACTTGTACGAGACAGCGAAAGGTGCGCGATACCCAGACCCGACCGCAGAGGTCTGCGAACAGATGCTCAAAAGCGCTAAGGTGCGCATCGATATCGCAGGCCTATGCGCGGCAGAATCAACCTGAAGTCGACCGGTCAGCTCCACTGCGACCACAGTCATGCGCTGTAACAATCCACCGCACGCGTGTGCCCAACTCCACCTACAATTTTCATTGGGCTTAATGTTCGTGAGTTACCCTCACCGCCAGTGATCCCGGATGGGCCACGCCAACCATGCAAAGAAAAAATGGACTTGTATTTGGGCATGATCATCTTCGGCGTCTGCATGATTGCGCTGAGCCTGTGCCTGCCTCAGATCGAGGCGCTGAGCAAGTACCTTGAGGGTTTGGGTGCTCAGACAAAAAATGAGCCTGGCAAACACCAGGATTGAACGCCAGACTGCCCGGCCCACAGCCGATGTGATTCCTACGCGCCAGCCATTTGTGACGCATCCGAGGTTTCTGTAGGTCCATGCTCAAGTGTCAGCCATCGTACGCTGGAGGGTGCCATGAAAACGGTCATACGCGAAAAGTTGCTCAGAGAACTAGCCGAACTGGAGCGACAGTCCAATGGTGAGGTCAGGCGTATAGAGAAGCCGACGGTCAACATCGGTGTCAAACGCATCCCAGTCGTGACCCAAGATCAATGGGAACGCCTCGAAAACGCGGCGCGAGATCCGGCCATCAAACTGCGCAGAGTGGCCATGCCACCCATCGACTGAGCTTGCGAGTTTCTGAGCTCGAATCATGGTGATACGCGTCCTCCTCCGCCTCTTGGACCCGCACATGTCCCCAGGCGTCAAATCGGCCTGTGCTGTATCGGTGGTTTTGCACACCATCTGAATGTTCCGTTCCCTGCAGGGCTCCATAACAGACCAAACCCAACGCCATAGAGCACACATGCTTGACCTGCATTTCCCACCGCCCAAGCGACCCCGAAGCCGACGTCTTCGCAAGAAGTTGCGCATCGGGGAATTTCAGACGTTGGGCTTTGAGTACGACCTCAGTTGGTCCGAGGTTCCATCACCTGAACTACAAGAACGTTTCATTGATCGTAAGCGGTCATTGAACTACGTCTTTCCACAGAGTGCCTGAGAGAGGAAGCTACGTGTCCATGTAGAACAAGGTGGACGCGTATGTCAGAGATCGATTCAGAGGTGGTACGACGCCTGGTCACGGG
>NZ_JBHTCA010000048.1:0-11582 GCF_042665215.1 Hydrogenophaga atypica | reverse complement strand
CCAACCAGCTGGCCCAAAGCGCCTCCACCGTGGCGGTGCAAGGTGGCCAGGTGGTCAGCCAGGTGGTAGACACCATGAAGGGCATCAACGACAGCTCGCGCAAGATCGCCGACATCATCAGCGTCATCGACGGCATCGCTTTCCAGACCAACATCCTGGCGCTCAACGCCGCCGTGGAAGCGGCGCGCGCGGGCGAACAAGGCCGGGGTTTTGCGGTGGTGGCCGGCGAGGTGCGCAACCTGGCGCAGCGCAGCGCGGCTGCCGCCAAAGAGATCAAGGACCTGATCACCGACAGCGTGGGCCGGGTGGAGCAAGGCAGCGCCCTGGTGGACAAGGCCGGCACCACCATGGAAGAGGTGGTGGGCAGCATACGCCGTGTGACCGACATCATGGGCGAGATCAGCGCGGCCAGCGCCGAGCAGAGCGCGGGTGTGGGCCAGATCGGCGAGGCCGTGCAGCAGATGGACCAGGCCACACAGCAAAACGCGGCACTGGTGGAAGAGATGGCAGCGGCAGCGACCAGCCTGCGCACCCAGGCCGACGACCTGGTGCAGACCGTGGCCGTGTTCAAGGTCAACGGCGACGCCGCCAGCCCCCGCCCCACAGCGCATGCGCGCGCACCGGCACCGGCACCGGCACCGGCACCGGCGCCGCGCCAACCCACGCCCACCCCCCTGAACCA
Organism: Hydrogenophaga atypica; assembly: GCF_042665215.1. Taxonomy (NCBI): domain Bacteria; kingdom Pseudomonadati; phylum Pseudomonadota; class Betaproteobacteria; order Burkholderiales; family Comamonadaceae; genus Hydrogenophaga; species Hydrogenophaga atypica. The sequence continues at coordinate 10,900 of NZ_JBHTCA010000048.1, read as the reverse complement.
GAAGGCGCCCACGCGCCAGACCAAGCCGTCCATGCCGGCGCCGCGCGCCGCCGCCGCCGCACCCCGCGTCGGTGTGTCCAAGGCGGACGCTGGCAGCGACTGGGAATCCTTCTGATCACCGCACCTGCCCGATGACACCGGGCGGGTGCGCGGCGCCCGCCGACGCCACATGACAAGCCATCCCCCACCCACCCCGTCGGTGGCCAGGTTGCAGCGCCAGCGCCGCTGGGCCGTCGGCACCTGCCTGGCGGCTGTGCTGCTGCTGGCCGTCGCCAGTGCCCTGCCACCGTTTGCGCTGTTTGGCCAGGGCCACGGCCACATGCTCTCCACCCACCTGCTGCTGGAGCTGTTCTCGGTCATCGTCTCGCTGCTGGTGGTCTCCATCGCGTGGTACACCCGCGACGAAGCCTACGCCCACCTGTCCAAGGCGCTGATCTACGGCTTCACGGTGGTGGCCGGAGCCGACGTGATGCACGCCCTGTCTTATGCGGGCATGCCAGCGCTGTTCAGTGAATCGAGCACACCCAAAGCCATCTTCTTCTGGCTCATGGGGCGCAGCTTCGAGGTGCTCACCGTCTGGTGGTTGGCCACGCGGGTGCACATCGGGGGCAGCAAAGGCCTGTGGTTGTTGCTGGGCCTGGTCACCGTGGTCGCGCTGACCTGGGTGGGCAGCTTCCACCTGGACACCTTCCCCGAGACCTTTGTGCCCGGGCAGGGGCTGACGCCCTTCAAGGTCCGCTACGAGTACGTGTTGTGCGCGGCCAACCTGGCCGCCGCCGGCTGGCTGTTCCACCAAAGCCGGCGCGAACCCCGCGGCCACGCGCTGTGGCTGGGCACCGCCTGTTTTGTCATGGGCGTGGGCGAACTGGCCTTCACCGGCTACAACGCGCCGTCGGACTTCCTCAACATGTTTGGCCACCTCTACAAGGTGGCGTCCTTCGGCATCATCTACCACGTCACCTTCCAGGTGGCGGTGCGTGAGCCCTACGCCAGGCTGGCGAAAACGGAGCGCCAGGTGCGGCAACAGGAACGCCAGCTCGACACCGTGCTCAACAACATCCCGGTCGGTGTCTCGCAGATCGACGCCAACCTGCACTACCGCTACGTCAACGCGGTGCACGCCAACAACCTCGGCCGCCCGGTGGCCGACATCATTGGTGCGCGCATGGCCGATGTGCTGCCGGACGCCTTGATGAGCCAGGCCCGCCCGCACATCGAGTCGGCACTGGGGGGACGCGAGGTGGCGTTTGAGATTGCGTTTGTCAACTTCCGCGGTCGCCAGGTGCATGTGCAGGCCAGGATGGTGCCGCAACGCACAGACAGCGGCGACATCGTGGGCGCCGTCGCCATCGTGAAAGACGTGACCGAGCAGGAACAGACCCAGAAACAGCTGCTGGAGTCCATGCGCGAGATCACCGAACTCAAGGCGGCACTGGATGCCCACGCGATCGTGGCGGTGACCGACGCAAGAGGTGTCATCACGCGGGTCAACGACAAGTTCTGCAGCATCTCGAAATACCCACGCAGCGAACTGATTGGCCGCACCCACCAACTGATCAACTCGGGCCACCACTCCAAGGCCTTCTTTGGTAACCTGTGGCACACCATTTCCAGCGGCGAGGTGTGGAGCGGCGAGATTTGCAACCGGGCCAAGGACGGCTCGCTGTACTGGGTCCACACCACCATCGTGCCCTTTGTGGGCGCCGATGGCATTCCCGAACAGTACATCGCCATCCGGGCCGACATCACCGAACGCAAACGCGCCGAGGACGAGGCCCAGCGCATGGCCTTCTTCGACGCCCTCACCGGCTTGCCCAACCGGCGCCTGATGTCCGAGCGGCTCCACCTTGCGCTCATGAACGCCTCGCGCAGCGGCGATTTCGGTGCCCTGGTGCTGCTCGACCTCGACCACTTCAAGGAAGTCAACGACACACTGGGGCACTTCCAGGGCGACGAGCTGTTGCGCCAGGTGGCCATGCGCCTGCAGCGTTGTGTGCGCCAGACCGACACCGTGGCCCGCCTGGGTGGCGACGAGTTCGTGCTGGTGCTCGGTGGCCTGGGTGCCGACGCCACCATGGCCACCGCACGCGCCGGCGACCTGGGCGAAAAAGTGCGCGAGACGCTGGCCGAGCGCTACCACTTCAACGGCCTGCAGGTGGACGCAGCGGCCAGCATCGGCGTGGTGATGTTTCACCGTGCCGAGGAACACGCAGACGAACTGCTCAAGCAGGCCGACATGGCGCTCTACCGCGCCAAGGCAGCCGGTCGCAACCGGCTCGCCTTCTTCGACCCGGCGCTGCAGGACGAGGTCAATGCCCGTGCCGCCATGCTGCGGGACTTGCGCCAGGCCATGGAAACCTTGCGTTTTCAGGTGTTCTATCAGCCCATCGTCAACACCCACAGCCGGGTCATGGGTGTGGAGGCCTTGGTGCGCTGGCCCCACCCCGAACGTGGCATGGTGTCGCCTGCGGTGTTCATTCCCCTGGCCGAACAAAGTGGCCTGATTCAGCCTTTGGGCCAATGGGTGCTGACCACCGCCTGCCGCCAACTGGCGGCCTGGCACACCGACCCAGAACGCAGCCTCTGGACGATGGCCGTCAACGTCAGTGCGCGCCAGTTCCGCGACGCCGACTTTGTGCAAAAAGTCATGTTTGCCATCCAGTCCACCGGGGCCAACCCCCACCTGCTGCGCCTGGAACTGACCGAAAGCATGCTGCACAGCGACATCGAGGAAACCATCGAAAAAATGAGCACCCTGCGTCTGATCGGCGTGCGTTTTTCGCTGGACGATTTTGGGACCGGCTACTCCTCGCTGAGCTACCTCAAACGCCTGCCGCTGGACCAGCTCAAAATCGACCAGTCTTTTGTCCGCGACGTGCTCACCGAACCCAACGACGCCGCCATCGCCTGCACCATCCTGTCGCTGGCCAAAAGCCTGGGGCTGGGCGTGGTGGCCGAAGGCGTGGAAACCCTGGCACAACGCGACTTCCTGCTGGAACAGGGCTGCACGGCTTTCCAGGGTTACCTGTTCAGCCGCCCGGTACCTGCGACCCAATTGACCGACACGATCGCACCGCCCGTGGCGGCCTGAGTGTCAGGCCAGCGTCTTGTACACGCCGCAGCCGATGTAGACGTCGTCCACCTTCATCACGTAAGACATCTTGCCCTGCACACGGCCTGAGGCCGGGTTGACGATGTCGTACTCGACCCAGCCCGGTCCTTCCTCGGCCTGGCGCACGATGCCGGCAATCAGCGCGTTGCCGTCGATGCCCGGCACGTCTTGCACCCGCGTGCCCACCTTGGCCGGGTTGCCGCCGAAGGCCACGTAGGTGCCATCGGCGGTGAGCGCAAACACATACATGTCGCGGTCAAAGAAGCCGCTCGCGCGGTCGGTCAGGCTGCGCAAGTAGCTGTCCAGCGAACCCGCGCCGCGCCGGTGTGCGTGGGCCCGCTCCACCAGCGCCATGGCCTCTTCGGCCACACCTTGCAACAGCTTGAAGCTGTTGATGGCCGAGGACAGCGAGGCGGCGCGTGTCTCCAGGCTTTCCGACTGCCGCACCGCCACCTCCACCATCTGCGCGTTGCGCTGGGTGATGTCGTCGAGTTGTTTCACCGCCGTGGAGATTTCCTGCACGCTGGTGTTCTGCTCCGAACTGGCGGTGGAGATGGCGGAGATGTTGGCCGACACGCCGCGCGTGCCACCCAAAATTTGGGCCATGCCCTCGCCGGCCTTGCGGATCTGCCCCACGCTGGTTTCCACCTGCGACGACGAGGTCTGGATGAGGTTGCGGATTTCGCGCGCGCTTTCACCGGAACGTTGTGCCAGCGAACGCACCTCGCTGGCCACCACGGCAAAACCCCGGCCGGCCTCACCCGCGCGCGCGGCCTCCACGGCGGCATTGAGCGCGAGGATGTTGGTCTGGAACGCCAGCCCGTCGATGACGCCAATGATCTCGTTCATGCGGTGGGCGCTGCGCTGGATGGCCTCCACCGAGTCCACCGCTGCCGTCATGGTCTGTGCGCCCGACTCGGCCACCGTGCGCACCTCAGCGGCCTGCCGATCCACTTCCAACGCCGTGCCGGCGTTCTGCTGCAGATGCGCTTGCGGGTTTCGTGTGGCAAAACCACGTCGTCGATGAAGCCCCGCGCACCCGCCACAAACGGGTTGGCGAAACGGGCCTTGTACTCGGCCTCGCGCTCGGCCAGCTTGGCCGGGTCCTTCTTGTCTTCGCGGAAGATGATCTCCACCGCGCCCTTGGCGCCCATCACCGCGATTTCGGCATTCGGCCACGCCAAGTTCACGTCGCCACGCAGGTGCTTGGAGGCCATCACGTCGTAAGCACCACCATAGGCCTTGCGGGTGATGACCGTGATCTTGGGCACCGTGCACTCGGCATACGCGTACAGCAGCTTGGCGCCGTGTTTGATGATGCCGCCGTACTCCTGCGCCGTGCCGGGCATGAAGCCGGGCACGTCCACGAAGGTCACCACCGGGATGTTGAAAGCGTCGCAGAAACGCACGAAACGCGCGGCCTTGATGCTGCTCTTGATGTCCAGGCAACCGGCCAGCACCAGCGGCTGGTTGGCCACGATGCCCACGGTCTGGCCGTCCATGCGGGCAAATCCGATCAGGATGTTCTTGGCGTAGTCGGGTTGCAGCTCGAAGAAATCGCCATCGTCCACGACCTTGAGGATCAGCTCCTTCATGTCGTAGGGCTTGTTGGGGTTGTCGGGCACCAGCGTGTCCAGGCTCAACTCCATGCGGTCGATCGGGTCGCCGCTGGGGCGCGCGGGCGCCTTCTCGCGGTTGTTGAGCGGCAGGTAGTTGTAGAGGCGGCGCAGCATCAGCAGCGCTTCCACGTCGTTCTCGAAGGCCAGGTCGGCCACACCGCTTTTGGTGGTGTGGGTGATGGCGCCGCCCAGCTCCTCGGCGGTCACTTCTTCGTGGGTCACCGTTTTCACCACCTCGGGACCGGTCACGAACATGTAGCTCGAATCCTTGACCATGAAGATGAAGTCGGTCATGGCGGGCGAATACACCGCACCACCGGCCGAGGGGCCCATGATCATGCTGATCTGCGGCACCACGCCGCTGGCCATCACGTTGCGCTGGAACACGTCGGCGTAACCGCCCAACGACGCGACGCCTTCCTGGATGCGGGCACCGCCCGAATCGTTGAGGCCAATCACAGGCGCGCCCACCTTCATCGCCTGGTCCATCACCTTGCAGATCTTCTCGGCGTGGGCTTCGGAAAGTGCGCCACCGAAGACGGTGAAGTCCTGGCTGAACACAAACACCAGGCGACCGTTGATCATGCCGTAGCCCGTCACCACGCCGTCACCGGGGATCTTCTGGTCCTGCATGCCGAAGTCGGTGCAGCGGTGCTCCACGAACATGTCCCACTCTTCGAAGGTGCCCTCGTCGAGCAGCACCTCCAGCCGCTCGCGTGCGGTGAGCTTGCCTTTGGCGTGTTGGGCGGCAATGCGTTTTTCGCCGCCACCCAGGCGCGCGGCAGCGCGTTTGGCTTCCAGTTGTTGCAGGATTTCTTGCATGAGGGGTCTCCGGAAAAATTCAGTCGAAAAGTTCAAGCAGCTGACGCGCTGCCGTGGATGCGGGCAGCGCGCCGGCCAACACCGCGTCGGTGGCAGGGCCCAGACGGGCCTGCACCTGTGGGTGCTGGCGGAAGCGTTGTTTCAGGGCGGCGTCGATGCGCTCCCACATCCAGGCCTTGGCCTGTTGCTGGCGCCTTGCGGCAAATCGGCCGTTGGCGTTTTGTACGTCGCGGTATTGACACACGGCTGACCAGAAGCTGTCCACACCCTGGCCCAGCAGCGCGCTGATCTGGATCACCTTGGGGTGCCAGATGGCCGTGTCGTGGTGGGCGTGTTCAGGATGGCCGTGCAGGCCCAGCAGCCGCAGGCTGGACGTGATCTGTGCTTCGGCGCGGGTGGCGGCGTCGGGGTCGATGTCGGCTTTGTTGATGACCACCAGATCGGCCAACTCCATCACACCCTTCTTGATCGCTTGCAGGTCGTCGCCGGCGTTGGGCAGTTGCAGCAGGCAGAACATGTCGGTCATGTTGGCCACGGCTGTTTCACTCTGGCCCACGCCGACGGTCTCGACAATGACCACGTCGTAGCCCGCCGCTTCACACACCAGCATGGCCTCGCGCGTTTTTTCGGCCACGCCACCCAAGGTGCCGCTGCTGGGGCTCGGGCGGATGTAAGCCTTCTCGTGCACGCTCAGGTGCTCCATGCGTGTCTTGTCGCCCAGGATGGAGCCACCGGACACGGTGGACGAGGGATCGACCGCCAGCACCGCCACGCGGTGGCCCTGAGCGATCAGGTACAGACCCAATGCCTCGATGAATGTGCTTTTGCCCACGCCGGGCACACCGCTGATGCCCAGACGCAGCGCTTGCCCGGCGTGGGGCAGCAGTGTGGTCAACAGCTCGTCGCCCTGGGCACGGTGGTCCGGCCGCGTGGATTCGAGCAGGGTGATGGCCTTGGCCATGGCCCGGCGCTGCTGCGCCGGCGTGCCACGCACCACACCCTCGAACAAGGCCTCAGGTGTCACCCGATCGCCTTTTTGATTTGCTCCAGCACGTCCTTGGCGCTGGCGGGGATGGGGGTGCCGGGGCCGTAGATGCCCTTGACGCCGGCCTCGTACAACATGTCGTAGTCCTGGCGCGGAATCACGCCGCCCACGAAAACGATGATGTCGTCGGCGCCCTGCCTCTTCAGTTCGGCAATGATGGCCGGAACCAGCGTTTTGTGGCCGGCGGCCAGGGTGCTGACACCCACGGCGTGCACGTCGTTTTCAATCGCTTGGCGGGCGCACTCCTCGGGCGTCTGGAACAGCGGTCCCATGTCCACGTCAAAACCCAGATCGGCAAAGGCCGTGGCCACCACCTTGGCGCCCCGGTCGTGGCCGTCCTGACCCAGCTTGCTGATCATCACGCGCGGGCGGCGGCCCTGGGCGGTGGCAAAGTCGTTGATTTCGGCCTTGAGTTGTTCCCAGCCGTCGGCACTGTCGTAAGCGGCTGCGTACACACCAGTCACCTTTTGTGTGTCGGCGCGGTGGCGCCCAAAAACCTTTTCCAGCGCGTCCGAGACTTCACCCACGGTGGCGCGCAGCCGGATGGCCCGGATGGACAGGTCGAGCAGGTTGCCCTCCCCGCTCTCGGCGGCGGCCGTGAGCGCGGCCAAGGCAGCTTGCACCTTGGCGTTGTCGCGCGTTGCCTTGATCTGCTGCAGGCGGGCAATCTGACCATCGCGCACCTTGAGGTTGTCCACTTCCAGGATGTCGATCGGGTCTTCCTTGGCCAACTTGTACTTGTTGACGCCCACAATCACGTCCTTGCCCGAGTCGATGCGGGCCTGCTTCTCGGCCGCGCTCGCTTCGATCTTGAGCTTGGCCCAGCCGCTGTCCACGGCACGTGTCATGCCACCCATCTTCTCGACTTCCTCGATGATGGCCCACGCCTTTTCCGCCATCTCGTTGGTCAGGCTCTCCATCATGTAGCTGCCGGCCCAAGGGTCCACCACGTTGGTGATGTGGGTCTCTTCCTGAATGATGAGCTGGGTGTTGCGCGCGATGCGGGCGCTGAACTCGGTGGGCAGCGCGATGGCTTCGTCGAAGCTGTTGGTGTGCAGCGACTGCGTGCCGCCAAACACCGCCGCCATGGCTTCGATGGTGGTGCGCACCACGTTGTTGTAAGGGTCTTGCTCGGTGAGCGACCAGCCCGAGGTCTGGCTGTGCGTGCGCAGCATGAGGCTCTTGGGCGACTTGGCGTTGAAGCCCTTCATGATGCGCGTCCACAGCAGGCGGCCGGCGCGCATCTTGGCGATTTCCAGGTAGAAGTTCATGCCCACCGCCCAGAAAAAGCTGAGGCGGCCAGCGAAGTCGTCCACGTCCATGCCCTTGGCGATGGCGGTCTTCACGTACTCCTTGCCGTCGGCCAGGGTGAAGGCCAACTCCAGCGCCTGGTTGGCGCCCGCTTCCTGCATGTGGTAGCCGCTGATCGAGATCGAGTTGAACTTCGGCATGTGCTTGGCCGTGTACTCGATGATGTCGCCGATGATCTTCATCGACGGCTCGGGCGGGTAGATGTAGGTGTTGCGGACCATGAACTCCTTGAGGATGTCGTTCTGGATGGTTCCGCTCAGCTGGTCCTGCGCCACGCCCTGCTCTTCGGCCGCCACCACGTAGCCGGCCAACACCGGCAGCACGGCGCCGTTCATGGTCATGGAGACCGACACCTTGTCCAGCGGGATGCCGTCGAACAAAACCTTCATGTCCTCGACCGAGTCGATGGCCACACCCGCCTTGCCCACGTCACCGGTCACGCGGGGGTGGTCGCTGTCGTAGCCGCGGTGGGTGGCCAGGTCGAACGCCACCGACACGCCCTGCCCGCCGGCCGCGAGCGCTTTGCGGTAGAAGGCGTTGGATTCTTCAGCGGTGGAGAAGCCCGCGTATTGGCGGATGGTCCAGGGGCGCACCGCGTACATGGTGGCTTGCGGGCCGCGAATGAAGGGCTCGAAACCCGGCAGCGTGTTGGTGTGGGGCAGCGTGGCCGTGTCTTCGGCGGTGTACAGCGGCTTGACCGTGATGCCCTCGGGCGTGACCCAGTTCAGGCTGGACAGCGGCTTGTCCTTGAGCGATTTGGCGGCGGCTTTTTCCCAGTCGGACAGGCTGGTTGGCTTGAATTCGAAGGTGCTCATGGCAAGGGCAAGGGTTTTCAGGGGTGCCGGGATTCTACATGATTCATAATTATTGATGCAAAATTAAGTTGCTCTACAATCACGTTCCGCATGTTCGACACCCGCCCTGACGCCACCATCATCCCGCGCGCCCTCTACGAAGAGGTGGCGGAGCGCCTGCGCCAGCGCATCTTCAACCGCGAGCTGGAGCCGGGCAGCTGGATCGACGAGCTCAAAATCGCGGAAGAGCTGGGCATCAGCCGCACACCCATGCGCGAGGCGCTCAAGGTGCTGGCCGCCGAAGGCCTGATCACCATGAAGGTGCGGCGCGGCGCCTACGTGACCGAGGTGAGTGACAAAGACTTGAGCGACGTTTACCACCTGCTGTCCCTGCTCGAATCGGACGCGGTGGCGGTGGTGGCCGAGCGCGCCAGCGACGAACAACTGAAAGAGCTCGACCGCCTGCACCAGGAGCTGGAGGCCGCCGGCCGCGATCCGGAGCGCCAACGTGAGCGCTTCTTCCAGATCAACGAACAGTTCCACATGCGCGTGCTGGACATCGCCAACAACCGCTGGCGCGATCAGATGGTGAGCGACCTGCGCAAGGTCATGAAGCTCAACCGGCACAACTCGCTGTTCAAGACCGGGCGCGTCGAGGAATCCCTGCTTGAACACCGCGCCATCATGACCGCCTTGCAGGCACGCAACCCTGCCCTGGCCGCACAACGCATGCGCGAGCATTTCAGCAACGGGCTGGAAGCGGCCATCTGAAGCCGCGTCAGGCCAAAATCACACCGGGGTGGGCGCGTGCGGCAGCGCCGCCAAAGGCAAAGGCTCCGGTCTGTGCTGCGCCAGACGCCACACCTCACGCGGCGGCTCGGGTTTGAGGTGGTGATCGCTCCACACCTGCCGCCAACGGCGCGCACCTTTGAGGCCATTGCGCAAACCCAGCATGTGGCTGGCCACCGAGTACCAGCCCACACCGTCTTCGCCATGGGCCCGTTCCATGTAGGCCACCATGGCTTCTTCCACCGCCTCGCGGCTGAGCTCGCGCGGTGCGTCGCCGTAAAACTGGGCGTCCCAATCCACCATCAACCAAGGGTTGTGGTAGGCCTCTCGGCCCACCATCACGCCGTCCACGTGCTGCAGGTGCTCGGCAATTTCGGCGTTGGTCTTGATGCCACCGTTGATCGCAAAGGTGAGGTGCGGAAATTCGCGCTTGAGGCGGTAGACGATGTCGTAGCGCAGCGGTGGAATCTCGCGGTTCTCTTTGGGTGACAGGCCTTTGAGCCAGGCGTTGCGCGCATGCACGATGAACACCTTGCAACCCGCCTCGGCCACCGTGCCGACGAAGTTGGCGGCAAAGTCGTAGCTCTCGATCTTGTCGATGCCGATGCGGTGTTTCACCGTCACCGGGATGTCCACCACGTCCACCATGGCCTTCACACAATCGGCCACCAGCGCGACTTCGTTCATCAGGCACGCGCCAAACGCGCCGCGCAGCACCCGTTCGCTCGGGCAGCCGCAGTTGAGATTGATCTCGTCGTAGCCACGCTGCTCACCCATCACGGCGCAGCGCGCCAGATCGGCCGGCTCGCTGCCACCGAGTTGCAAGGCCACCAGATGCTCCTCCTCGTTGAAGCGCAGGTGCTGAGCCGCGTTGCCGTGGATCAGCGCACCGGTGGTCAACATCTCGGTGTACAGCAGGGTGTGGCGCGTGAGCAGCCGGTGGAAATAACGGCAATGGCGATCGGTCCAGCCCATCATGGGGGCCACGGACAGACGCCAGGGGCTGGCCTGTTGATTTATCTGCATTTTTGAAGTCCACACTTTTTGCAGTGCATGCCAATGAGCTGCCGAGACTGGTTTGAGTTGGTTGAGCGCATCACGGACGCTTTCAAGCGTAAGACTGGAACTGGTTGTTGTCCCGGCTGAGCAGCTGCATCAGTTTGGGGTGAATAAAAAGTTTCTCTTTGCCAAAGGGCATTTCACGCAGCACGCCCAACCCCACCAGGTCGTGCAGGTAGCGGGAAGCCGCCTGGCGTTGGGCAATGCCTTTGTCCACCAGGTTGTTGGCGCCATTTGAATATTGACCCACCCTGCCGATTCAATATTGACCCAGGGCGGGTTGCTGATTCTGGGATCAGCAACTGTGGATAAGTCTACCCAATATCTGGTTTTAGCTTCTCCCTCCTTG
>NZ_JBHTCA010000047.1:0-11627 GCF_042665215.1 Hydrogenophaga atypica | reverse complement strand
GCCACGCATGCACAAGGAGTTGCTGGCGCGGGGCATTCGGGTGGGCAAAGACAGGGTGCGCAAGCTGATGAAACAGCACGGCATCAAGGCCAAGACCAAACGCAAGTTCGTGGTGACCACCGACAGCCGCCATAACCTGCCAGTGGCGCCCGACCTGGTGCAGCGGCGCTTCAACCCCGAGGCGCCCAATCAACTCTGGAGTGGCGACATCACCTACATCGCCACGGACGAGGGCTGGCTGTACCTGGCCGCTGTCATCGACCTGTTTGGCCGCCAGGTGGTGGGCTGGAGCCTTCAGCCCCACATGCAGACCAGCCTGGTCAAGGACGCACTGGCCATGGCGTGGTGGCGTCGGCGCCCAGCGGCCGGTTTGATATTCCACAGCGACAGGGGCAGTCAATATTGCAGCGGGGAGTTCCAGGCCATTTTGAGAGCCTGGGGCATGCGCTCATCGATGAGCAGAAAGGGAAACTGCTGGGACAATGCGCCAACGGAGAGCTTCTGGGGTCGGCTGAAAACGGCCAGTGTGCATGGTCAAAAATTCGCCACCCGAGAGCAGGCCAGGCAGGCTGTGATGGACTGGATGGCTTTCTACAATCACCGCAGGCTGCATTCGTCGCTGGGCTATCTCAGCCCGATGCAGTTCGAGCAACGCTGGTACGAGGCACAGCGTAAAAAAGCCGCGTGACCGTTGGGCTAAGAACTACACGGAACAGGGGCAAGGTCAGTATTCCACGTCGCTCATGGTGTTCGTCTTATGTCGCTCGACTCAACTGCTGTATCAACGATACCAGCCTCTGGACAAGAACTGGCTCATCGGGCGGCATAGGCCAGTGCGCATCACACCACCGGCAGATCACGCACGAAATTGCGCTTGGCCTTGTGCACGGACGCCAGGTGCAGCAGCCAGTGGCGGCGGGTGATGTCGTGGCCCATGCGTGCCAGAATTTTTCGAACCAAATCCAATTCGCGTCGATATGGGCTGGTGGCGCGCAGCATGGTGGAGGTGAGCACACGCTGCAGCAACGTGACAGCCTGGTCCCACTGGGCGTGTCCCAGGTGCAGGGCAATGTGCTCCAGAACCTGCTCGCTGCAGTACGCCGGAGGCTGAACCAATTGCAGTGCCTCGCACCAGCGGTTCTCAGCGCACAACAGTGAAGCCCGCAAACTGACGTCGCGCTCACCCGGACCCGGGCCCAACAAACGCTGCGGCCCAAAACGGGTGTGCCCGGTGCGCTGCGCCCGTGAGTGGGTCAGCGCGATCTCTTGCTCGGCAATGGCGTTGAGGATGGTTTTTCGCGTGTTTTCGACATCGTGGCCGGCATGCCCCGCAGCAGCCAGCACCGCCAGGTAGGTCTCCGGCCCCGCGCGTGCCCGAAACCGCCGCATTCTCAAATCAAAGGCTTCTGCCGTCCAGCCGTCGCGTTCGTAGGCTCGCAAGGCACAGTCCTGGACCTGCCAGTCGTCCGGAAACGCCTTGAGCGCCATCTCCGCATGGGCAAAGGCGTCCCGCATCCGCCCGTGTTGCTCGAGAAACTGGACCACGCGGACATGGTCGGTGCCGGTGTTCAGGTCTTCTTTGAGAACGGAAAGGGCCGCCTCGACATCACCTTGGGCTTCGAGCTGCTGCAGGTGCATCCACTCCAGCGTGAAAAGCTGGGCGCCGTCGCTGAGTGAGTGCACATCGTGCAGGGAGGCCATGTACCTGGATGCCGGCCGGCCCCCAGCCACTTGGCGGAGCGCCAACACCTCGTCCTTGGCTTTTCTCCAGGATTCATGCAGCTTCTGGCGGAACCGGGTCAGCGCGGCCGCTCCCATGGCCGCCTCCACCGCATCGGTGTCAAAACACCCGAAAGGGTCTTCCAGCCGCAGCTTCAGGTAAGCCGCACCGAAGGCCGCAGGTTGAGGCCCATTGGCCTGAACAGCCTTGACCCAACGCGCGGCAACAGAACGGCAGAGCTCTCCCACGTTGCCGTAGGAATCATCGATTTGGTGAAACGCTGCCCAGGTTCGCCGCATGGCGTGTTGGGTCAGGACCAGCGCACCCGCTGGGTCGGTTTTCATAGCTCGGTCCAGCAAGGGCAGAACGGCTTCGGCCCCTTGCACGTACTTGTGGCTTTGGCTCGCGGGCACAAAGCTGCGGCCGACCACCAACATCTCGGTGACCAGCGTTTTGTGTTCGGCCACCGACGCCACCGGTTGGTCCAGACGCATCCACTGGTTCAGCTCTTTGGCAATACCTGCATCCCGGTTGGCCAGATCCATCAGTTTGGAGGCCAGCTCACTGACCGGGCGCGAGTTCAAGAACGCCTCCAAGGCTTGGTGCTGCGCGGCTTCTTTGGTGAACAGGCGCGCGGTGCGGTCAGAGCGGATCGGGCTCGCTGTGGGGGCGTCTGCGGCAATCCCTGTGGAACCACCTGAGCACGGCGTGGAGCGCGGTGTGCCCAACAGGCCCCGCCAGACCATGGCCAGCGCGACCTGGTGTTTGCAGAATGTGCCGGCTTCGGCATGCGGGCAGTCACACCCACCACCAACCGACCCGTCCCTGACCGAGACTTCTGTGAGGTAGATATCGCTGCCGATGATTTCGGCATAGATGGTGGGGATGGCCCCGCCCTCCTCCGCTATGACGGTGATGGCGTTGGAGGTCACATAGTCTTTGGCGCGACCAAAGATGGCCTTTCCGGCGAGACTGCGCAAGGCGGTATCGCTGAGCGCCTCGATCAATGCGTTGATCACTTCGTCAGTGAGCGCACCATTGGCCGTTCCATTGGACGTGGCGTTGTCAGGTGCCCCAGGCAGCGCATCTGTCATTTCAACGCGATCTCAAAAGCGCATCAGTGCGGCGGGGTGTCGCGACGCGGTGACGCTGATTCGGCCGGATCCATGAGGTCTTCCAAGGTCAGCCCGTATTCGACCATCCGCGCATTGATCTCCTCGATGGCTGCGGCCCGCTCTCCCTGCAGATCGCGCTCGAACGTGGCAAAGAATGCACTGGCTTTGCCGATCAGATCGTTAAAACGCTGGTCGTTCAGGGGTTCGCTGCGGGTGGGCGCCTGCGGGCGCTTGTTGGCGGGGCGATCTGACTTGAATCTCATCGGATACAGGTGGTGGGCGCAGGGGGCAAGGGTGCGGAGGACCTTCAAGACGTTGAGCTGACGTTGCGGCGTGGAGCACATGGCCACGCGTAGATGGCGCACAGTGCGCTGGCGTGGCGGCTGTGATGCGATGCCAGGATGTTCGTGCTCAAGGTGTCGGTGCCATTCTACGTAGCCGCAGCTGAATCAACACTGTTTCGACGGATCGAATCGGGGGATGTCACCCGTTTGAGGCCATCAAGTGCCGCTGGTTTACACCGGTGTGGCCATCACCTTAGCCCCAGAGAAGATGCACTCCAGTTTCTCGTTGATGTAGTCCGACATGAACGGTTTCAATGGCAGGGTTTTTCCGTTGTGTACGTTGCATTCCGAAAAATCCACTCCGTCGTTGTGCGCGAGCTGGCAGGCCGCGATGTATTCGTTCATCAGCCCGGCGAACTCGATGAACGGGTGGTTGCCGATCTTGACCGCGCTGCGATAGAAGGCATCGGCGGTGCGGGGCATTTCGAGCAGCGCCTGCTCACGTTTATGGACGTTCGTTTGGAATGGCGTGCTTGTGATAGACGGGCTATTTGGAGTGCAGTGCGGCTGACCAGAGCATGGCGTTGCGACTCAAGGGCACATTGCGGGCCTTGTCTGAGGTGATGTTAGCGGGAAGTGGCCTTGCCGCAACAACAGATCAAAATCACGCGCATGGCATGCCTCACATTTGTGCACTCGAACGCCGGGGACGGTATGGACGATTGTCTGCCGGGCTTTCTTATCGGCTATCTGCCCGGGTGTCTGGCCTGTTCTCTGGCCGGTCGGTGCTGCGGTATAACCGCGACGACATGAATTCGGACTTGCCCCACCCCGCCAACCGCTGCCACTTCTGCGCGGCCACCAGCTACCACCACCTGATCGCCCGAGACCCAGCGGGCGTCATGCGCCCGACCACCACGCTGGTGTGTGATGGTTGTGGAAGGCAATTTGACGACAAAGACGCGTGGCGCGGCGGTGCAGGTGTGACCGGCACTTCGCCAGAGACCGGCAAGCCTTGATGGCTGGGGCTGCCCACCGCTCCCGACTTTTTCACATTCTGCGTCTCGCTGTTCCTTTGCACGTTCCCGTACCGCCCCTCCCGTGAGCCAGTTTCGACACCGCACGGGTGCGCAGGTGCCCCGATCTGCCGACCCATCGACCAATGTCTGGCTGTTTGCCGGCGGCTCTTTGACTGCGCGTCTGCGCGCGCATGGCACGGTCGAGGTGGTCGTGGTGAGGCAAGGCGCTTCGGCGCTGTGGTTGGCAGAGCAACGTGATCTGACCTGCCGCTGTGTCTACGCCTGTGAGGTCATCCTGCTGCTCAACGGCCGAGCGGCGGTGTGGGCGCGCAGCGTGGCACCACTGCCTGCTTTTCATGGGGCGTGGAAATCATTGGCCGGCTTGGGGACCCGACCGCTGGCCGAATTGCTGTTCAAGGGCAGGTCATTGGATCGGGATGCGCTTGTTCCCCGTCGGCTGTTGCGTCATGGCCCCGAGTCTCGCTGGGTTCGACCGTCCACCGTGGTGGCTGGGCACGTCGAAAATCCGCTCGTGCAACCCACCTGTGGCCGCAGCTCCATGTTCTGGCGCAAGGGCCAGCCGCTGCGAGTGTTTGAAGCATTTGCGCCTTGGGTCACTCAGTTGCCGACCCCACGCACCGGCCAATGACAGCGTCAGGCTCGCCGGTTCAGATGAGCTTGGCGTTCAACCACCCGCACAGGCTGTTGAAGAAAGCGATGGCTTGCGCGTGGTCCAGGTCTTCCGTGGTCAGCACGGCTTCTCGCAACCGGCCCTCTTCCAGGAGCTGACCCCTGCGAGCCCCTGGCAAAAGCCCGCAGCTCAAAGGCGGCGTGAGCCACTCGCCAGCCACCTTCAGCGCCACATTGCCCCGTGTGAACTCGGTCAACTGGTCCTGTTCGTTCCACAGCAGGGTATCGAAGACGCCAGGCGTTGTTGGCGCAAACGCATCGTAGTGCGCCCTGCGGGTGGTCTTGTGCCGGAAGAAATCGCTGTCATAGCCCACTGCGGGCCGCGTCGCCATTCGCATCGCTCTGCTGCGGTCTGAGATCCAAGCCTTCTATGCCCAGTTAATGGCCCGCCGTGGCTTGCTGGAACTGCGCAACCTGGTGCAAGTGGCCGAGCTCATCGTGCGCTGCGCTCAGCAACGCCACGAAAGTCGAGGACTGCACTTCAACCGGGATTGGCCGAACCTGTCGCCACAAACCCTGCCGACGGTGCTCGTACCCTAGCCTTAGACCCACCGGCGCTGCTCCCGCAGGAACCGCCGTTCGATGCTGGCGCAGAGTACTTCGATGTCGCCTGCGCTGATCAACTCCACATTTGAAGGTGACGCTCAAGACGCACTTGGTCAGCCTCAGCAAATCCACTGCGTGGGTTCGTCTTCAAGAGCTGCTCGCAATCTCTGGAAAACAGCCAGGGTGCGTCGTCAATGGCCAACCAGTGGCCATTTCGCAATATCTCCATTTGGTGGGTTTGCAGCCAGCTTTTGCATTCCATTTCGCGAATGTGAGGCTGGGCAGGCTCGCAAGGACCCTGGCGGGCTACCGGAGTGCAGCCGACCACTCTCTGCCTCAATGACTGGCTGAAGTGTTGTTGCAACAACTGCAATGGTCGATGTTCTCGCCACGAAGAGCTGATGACCACATGCACTTTGGGATGACGCAACAGGACGCTCTCAATCAGTGGCATCTTGCAAAAGAGTTCCTTTGCCCGACAGCCCTCCGGGTGTGTCACTCCGTCAAAGTCGAGAAAGATGGTTGGGTTCATGGCGCAGGTCTGGCATCCCAGGAAACGTGGCACGGTGTTCAGACTCGAGTATGCAGCGGCTCTCAGAGCGGCACAGTCAATGCTGGCCAGTGTGGATAGTCTCTGGTTCCTTGCAGCGGTTGTCCCATAAATGGTCGCCTTACCGTCCCAAAAGTGGTCACCTTAGCTTCGTGTCGGCACCCGCCGGAACAGATCGGACGCAGGAAGCAGCATGTCACTGCGTCACTCGATTTTGGCGGAATACGCAATTAAAACAACAACTTATGCTCATAGCCGATCTCGGTTGAAAGCAAGGTGTAGCCGCGCTGCCACTGCCATTTGCAGCCCTGAGGCCGCAAAGAGTTTTGCTCCCAAAAGTGGTCACCTTAGACAAAGAGCAGCTTGTCGAAGAGACAACGACGCGAGTTCATCGCCGGCGATGGTGCGCTAAGGTATTGATATTTAAAGAAAGAACCTGATATCCATCTTTTTGGCATTCGACCGTGCCGCTGCTGTTTCGCGTGTGATTGGTCCCTGGTCCTGCCTTGAAAGGTGACCACTTATGGGACGAAACGGTGGTTGACGGTCGCCGGTCGCCGGTCGCCGGTCGCGGCCCAGTTTGGCGCACGGGCGTCCTGACACCCCTGCATGTGCGTTTGTCCCTGGTATCTAAGCCAGCGCTGCTCTGGCCAACTTCGTCAGTTGGCGTGGCGGTGAGGGCGCTGTGGTGATCGATTTGATCACCAGCCCTCCCCGGGTCTTGCGAACTCAGACTCCGGATTGAAAGAAAAAGAATACCCATCCAAGTCCCCCTCCTGGAAGGCCCAGAGGCTGCGTGCACTCCGCAGACCGGCGGCGACTTCCAATGCGTCTCGCCGATGTCGTTCTCTGAGTAACGGAAGCTCCGCAGATTCAGTCGATGTGCTGCCCTGGAGCCGAGCGACAAAAGCATCAGCCTGTGCGCCCTTACCCAACAAACACGTCGCGTTTTCAGTGTTCAGTCCCGCATCGAGAGCAGCGCCAAGCCGACCCCAATGTTCCAGTTGTTGTCCACGCGATCGACCGTGTGCCTGGTTCGCAGACAGAGCCGAGGCGTGAAGATCTTCAGAAATATGGACTGAGCGGGCCATATCCGGATCATAGGTGTCAAGTTCAAAGACGCCAACACAAGGTTTGCATTCTTGATGGTGTGCCAGATTCGAACGCGTGGGCCAGCGAGCAGCCATACATCTGGCCTGAGAATGTGGTGTCATGAACAAGCCATCACACCGACTTGATCCACTTGGCCAATCGCTTCCGAAAGGCGAGCATGAACATCATCGTGGATGGGCCCTGAGATGGTCTGTCATCGATGGGCAATTGCGCGGGGGCGGTCAATGAAGCTCCTTGTCCTGTCCGACCTCCACCTCAATTTTGGCAAGCTCTCGCCTGTTCACAAAGGCCGCCGTATCGACAATGATGTCGACACAGTGGTGCTTGCGGGTGACATTGCCGAGGGAGTCGAGGGCGTGCGCTGGGCGCGCGAAACATTCATCACCAAGGAAATCGTCTACGTCGCAGGCAACCACGAGTTCTATGACTACAACGTGGATTTCCTCATCGACCGGCTGCGGGAAGTTGCGCGGCAAATGGACGTCCATTTTCTGGACCGTGATGCGGTGACGATCAACCATGTGCGCTTCTTGGGTGCAACCTTGTGGACGGACTTTGCGTTTTTTGGAGCGGACACACAAGAGGCGTCCATGCACGAAGCCAGCAAGTACATGAACGACTTCCGTTGCATCATGACGTCCCGTGGATCTTCTCGAGGCAACGATGGTCTGATCCCTCGGCGCCTCTTCACGCCAGCAGACGCTCTTCTTGAGCACGGTCAGAGTGTCAGTTGGCTTGCTGCTGAGCTTGCGCAGGGTGATCCGCAGAAGACGGTGGTGGTGACGCACCATGCACCGCACATGAAGTCTGTTGAACCCCGATTCGCTAACGACCCTTTGACCGGCGCATTCGCCTCTGATCTATCAGGCCTGCTGGGCAGAAGCCGGTACTGGATCCACGGCCACATGCACAACTCCTGCCGTTACACCGTCAACGGCACTGAAGTGGTGTCAAACCCGCGTGGGTACACGCGACGAGACGGCTCCAACGAAAATGCCGTGTTTCAGCCTGATTTGGTCTTGGACGTTTGACCACCATCGACATATGGCAGTGAGGCGGGGAGTGGCTTCACTGGCACGCGCGGAGTCACGTTTTCGCGGCACGACTTGGGCATGCTTTGAGCCCTTGGTCGTCAGTTCGAAGACGACGCTAGGTTGCTGTTGCGCACAGGCCTGCGCGTGACACGGACCCGCTGCTGAGTTCAGTGCAGCATATCGGTTTTCTCTCCCGATAGCTCATCTTCTGGTCTCAATTCGACCGGCAGATCCTGCACCAGGATTTTGCGCCGTCCGTGCACCAGCGCGTTGGCGTAGGCGTGCTCCAGCACCTGGATCTGTTGTCGCGGCGTCAAATGTGCCAGCAGCACTGTGATCCTTTTGGCTGGTGGCTCAAACGTGTTGAAACGCGCATGAACTGACTCGGCCACTGACCGAGCTTGTTCCAGCGCTTGGGCGGCTGTTGGGGACTGAATGTGAAACACCCTGAACCTCGATAGGATTGGGGCAGGCAGATGCCAGAGGTCGTTGGCTGTTGCAATCCAGGTGATATAGCTCGCGTTGAAGGTGATCGCCGCTGAGATGTCGGTGACCGCACATGCGGACACTGGCTCCAGCAGGCTGTGCAGCGGGTCCAGCGGTTTGCTTTCTTTCGTTGCGTTGACCGCTTTGTCCAGTTCGTCCAGCAGGATCACAGGATCCGCTCGAGCGCCGAGACACACATGGTCGAAGACCAGTCCGGTGGTGGTGTTGCTCCAGTTCCTGGCACTGCCCATCAGCGAACTGGCGGTTGGACTGGCATCGAAGCTGTGCCGTAGCATGGGTCTGCTCAGTGCTTCAGCCAGCGCGAGGGTGAAATGGGTTTTTCCCACGCCGGGAGGCCCGCCCAAAAGAATGGGGGGGATGAGCAACGGGCGCCCTAAGTCGATTGCCAGCCGGAGTTGTCCCTTAACAAAATCGATCACTGGCGTGAAGTTGGGGTGAGTCGATCTCATCTTTTGCAGCGATTCAATCGATTGAACCAGTTCGGAGTGCCGCGCGATTTGACGGTACGCACCGAGATCGCGGAGCGTCCTGTAGAGGCCTTGATCTCGCGTGCGAGTGTCTCTGTCCGGCGTTCGAACATCGCTGGCGGTGATCAGTTTCAGCGGCTCTTTCCAATCCATGATTTGCACACGGTTGAGCTCACCCAGTCCATCCCGTACCGGCGTTTCAGAGAATTGTTTCTCGAGCAGTACTCGTTCGGTCTCCAGGTCAAATTCCTTGCCAGCAAGGTGTCGTTGACCTGGCGACACCGCCGCGCCACCCTCACCCATCAGGCCCCCACGGCGGGTGTTTTCTTCTTCCTTTTCTTTTGTGGTGATCGCCAAGTTGATGCGGTGGACTTCGGCCTTCGCGGACGCGCAGCGTTCCCGCACCAACTCCTCAACCGCCGGCGTCACTGGCAGCGCGAGTGACACGGCGGCCAATTGGGCGTATCGATCTTCACTTGATGCGATGGAGGACTCTGCGACCAAGATCTTTCGCAGCGCAAACCCGTCGAGGTCTTTTTCAGATTGCTGGGACATGGGGGACTCCGCGTGGAGCCCGGCCTGGTGGGTGTATTGCCCGACTCCTTGGTGAACACAAGGTGGGCTGTAAGAAGGCGTCTATCGACGCAGTCGTACCCGCGCACCCAACGAAATGGTGGTGTGCCGTATGGAGCAACGGGTAGCAGTGATGAAGCCTGCGGACATGTGCAGATCATGTACCAAATTTCTTCTCCGCACAAACACCTCGCATAGCTTTTGACATTTGGCCAGAGGAAGTTTGCAATTGTCTGCAGGCTCAAGACGCCTGCGCAGCGAGCGAAGACCCCTTGAACGAAAACAGCTGTTTTGCCCATACCAGTTTTTCGACCGGGGTGCTCAAAAGTGAGCTGACCATTTTTCCTTCCGTGGTCTCGTACACGTAGGCAACCTGCTCTCGCGCATCTGGCTCGAACGCGATGCTGATCCCCGTCAAAAGGTACAGACCCCAGTGTTTTTGGCCGCACATATGCGCCGGGCAGATCAAGCAGACGGTGTCGATCACCAGGTTGTTGCGTGCGGCCCAGTAGGTCGAGGCGACCAAATCTTCGACCGATCCCAGCATTTCCGTGGCGGCGCCTTGGCCCGTGGCGGCGCCTTGGCAATCATCTTCCCGACCTGGTTCGGGTTTGTAAGTGACCATCAGAAAGGGCACGAAAAGAGGAACTTCAATCTGGCTCCAGTAGTGCTGGCCAACGGCAGCTGGCAAGCCGGCCATGGCGATTCGTGTGCGATCGTGAGTTGCGAACATAGTGACTCCCTGTTTGTAATGAACACTATAGATTGTAGCGCTATAGGAGTCGTTGTGTGCCAATCCTTACATGCAAACTGATTCCACGTGTAACAATTTTGGTGCTGCGCTCAAGGCAGTCCGCACGCTCAAGCGGCTGACACAGGAAGATTTTGGTGAGCTATCGAGTCGGACCTATGTCAGCACTTTGGAGCGCGGTCTGAAAAGTCCCACTTTGAGCAAGATCGATGAGCTTGCGGAGGTGCTCGGAGTCCACCCACTGACGCTGCTCACGCTTGCATACGCAAAAAATCCGAATCGTGTGGCGACATCGCTGGTCATTCAGGAAGTTGACCTAGAGCTCAATGGCCTGTTCAAGGGCGGTTGATCGAAGCCCATTCAAGGCAAGCGACCGCATCTAAGAGGCCGCCGCCGATATTGCCATCAGGATCGAGTCGTCCTAGTCCGGTCGGTCTTGACTGGAGGAATTTGGATTGGTCATCGGGGCGCGCACCCGTGCTCGACTATCCAGCCTTCGTCCTTGGCTGGGCACGCCTATGATTAACTGTCTACATACGAGTTTGCAACGACTTGTGAACGACGTATGTCGTTTTCGAGCTCACAAAGTCAAGGTACCTGAGACAGCTCTGATATTGGAACGGCTTGTGAACGACGTAAGTCGTTTGCAGGTTGCACTCGGTGAGTCATCCCTATACGAGGCGGTGACACTCTTGGCAAATTTTGAAACTCTGAAATGATTTCGGGCGCGAAATTAGTGACAACTGGACGAAGTCACCCATCTACGACGGATCTTATGAAAGGCGCCCTGTGGTACCAGAATAAAGGGGAAATAGACATCCTCACGATCGAGCTTCCGGTGAGCCATTTCCTGGTGCAAGAGAGCCAAAACGAGTTGCTGGAAAAGTACGAAGGCCAGAGCATCAATTTGGACGATGGCAAGCTAACCATCATTCATGGCCTCGCCATTCTTCCTGAGCCTTTGCGCGGCTATCTCGAATTGGCAAACCACCTCGATAAAATTAATGCCATCATTCAAAGCGGCAGCAACTTCTCGCTTGATCCGTTCCCTAACAGGCCGTTGAAAAATCCCCTGCGAGCGTCCGCGTCGGCCGCTACGATCTGAAGCCATCCCGCAACAACTGCGACGAGAAAGATGAGAGGCAACCAAGACTTCCAGGGGGCGATGTTTAGCTACATCAGCCTTGAAGAAAGAGTGCCAGCGGCACACCCGCTGCGCAAGTTGCGCGCCGTGGTGGATGCGCTGCTGTCGAGCATG
>NZ_JBHTCA010000046.1:0-11675 GCF_042665215.1 Hydrogenophaga atypica | reverse complement strand
GAGGCCACCATACCCGTTTACAAAGCGAACAGGAAAGTCAATGAAATCAACGGTCTACCCAGACCACCCCCGCGCCAGTGCTAGCTTTGCGTACCGTCACTTATTGCACTGAAAACGAGGAGACCCCCCATATGAATGGCGCGGTTGAGCTGCCGGGTGGTGAGGGGTTCGACCGGGTTCATGCCCGGGAACAGCCAGCCGCCGTCGAGCATCTTGCCCTGCGCGTGGGCCACGCGCCACCAGACCCGCAAGCGCTCCAGCAACACGGGCGAGAGCATGGCGTAGCGGTCTTTGCTGCCCTTGCCTTGCTCCACGCGCAGCGTCATGCGTTGGCTGTCAATGTCACCGATCTTGAGTGCCACCACCTCGCTGGCGCGCAGACCCGTGCCGTAGGCCAGCGACAGCGCGGTCTGGTGCTTGAGGTTGGCAGCTGCCGCGATCAATCGCGCCACTTCTTCGCGGCTAAGCACCACTGGCAACGTGCGAGGTACATGAACGGGCTGCATTTTTGCTGTCAACTCCGCACGATCAAGGGTGATCTCGCAGAAGAATTTCAGCCCGGTGATGGTGGCGTTGAGGGTGGTGGGCGACGTGCCCTGGTCAACAAGGTAGAGCTGGAAGTTGCGCAGTTCCTCCACAGTGGCTGTATCCGGAGGCCGGTGAAGGTACGCGGCAAGCCGGCGCACGGCTCGGATGTAGGCGGTCTGCGTCTTGGGCGCGAGCCTGCGCATCCGCATGTCTTCGAGCATGCGCTGGCGCAACGGCGAAACCGCTGGATGGGGTGCGTTCATGATGGTGCTCCTGTCGTGAACGAGGCCAATTGCCTCGATTCACAACATCGGCACGTGCGCCTCCGCCGTCAACCAAACACCCAGGCTCGGAGACTACCGCGCGAGCGGTTTAGTCCTGAGGCTGAAAGCGGACGCCAGACTCTGCAAAGCGACGGCCGCAGCCGCTGGAACCGGCCATTGGTGATCCTACGAGGGGCCCAACAACTATGCCCCAACAAAAATCTTTCCTGGGTTGAGTAGATCCAGCGGGTCGAGCGCCCTTTTTACCGCAGCCATCACAGACACCGCGTCATCGCCGGTCTCTTCGATCAGAAACTCCATCTTGTGGAGACCAATACCGTGCTCACCGGTGCAGGTCCCTGCACATGCAATGGCACGTTTCACCAGATCGTGGCTCAGGCGTTCTGCTTGATCACGTTCGTGTTGTGAGTCAGGGTCAATCAGATAACCCACATGGAAATTGCCATCGCCGACGTGGCCCACGATGAAGTAGGGAATTCCGGCTGCATCGGCATCTGAAACTGCAGCGTCAATGTTGTGCGCTAGCTCAGAGATGGGGACGCAAGCGTCGGTGGTCACACTGCGGCAGCCAGGTCGGGTCTGCAACGCCGCTAGGTAGGCGTGATGACGAGCGGTCCAAAGGCGAGACCGATCCTCAGGTGCCGTGGCCCAGTCGAATGCGCTACCGCCGTTGTCCTGAGCCAGCGTCTCCACCAATTCGGCCTGTTCATGTACGCCCGATTCAGAGCCGTGGAACTCCATCAGCAGCATAGGGGCCTCGCGCAGTTGTAGACGGTCGTGGCGGTTGACCGCTTTGACGGCGTTCGCGTCGAGCAGCTCGCAACGGGCAATCGGAATGCCGCTTTGCATGATCTCGATGGCTGTCTGCACCGCGTGCTGTACCGAAGGAAAGGTACAAACCGCAGCCGATACCGCCATGGGCAGTGGATGCAACCTGAGCGTAACCTCTGTGATGACACCGAGTGTGCCTTCGCTGCCAATCAGGAGGCGCGTCAAGTCATAGCCCGCGCTGGACTTGCGCGCACGCGTACCAACTTTCAACACTCGGCCATCGGCCAGCACGACGGTCATAGCGAGCACATTTTCACGCATGGTTCCGTAGCGAACGGCGTTAGTGCCGCTGGCTCGCGTCGCGCACATGCCACCGACCGTGGCATCAGCACCGGGGTCCACTGGAAAAAACAGACCCGCGTGACGCACCGATTCGTTGAGTGCGAGTCGCCGCACTCCCGCTTGAACGGTCGCCGTCATGTCGTCGGCATGCACCTCAATGACCTGATCCATCTGGCTCAGATCCAGAGATATGCCACCTCTGATCGCAAGAATCTGCCCTTCCACCGACGAACCTGCGCCATAGGGAATAACCGGAAATCTGTGCGCACTGGCCAACTTCATGAGCGCTGAGACTTCTTCAGTGCTGTGTGCATGCACCACTGCGTCCGGGGCCATCAAAGGGTACGGAGATTCATCTCGGCCGTGGTGATCTCGGACCGCCTGCGCGGTCTGGAAGCGACTACCGAACAGCTTACTCAGCGCGTCAGCGGCAGGCTTGGATAACCCAACTGCTTGATCGAATTTTTCCAGATAGGACATGGACCGCCAGCCTCACTCAGCCTTGATGTTGAAGCGCCGGACGATGTCCTCGTAGCGCTTGTGTTCGCTCTTGATGCGCTCACCAAATGCAGCCGCCGGCAGTGCCACCACCTCGGAACCCATCTCGTTGAGCTTGGCCTTGATCTCCGGGCGGGCCAAAACTGCGGTCAGGTTTTTCTGCAAGGTGTCGATGACGGTTGTGTCGCAGTAAGCCGCCCAAAGACAATCAAGGCATGGCCCCACTGCATCTCCAATTGGCAAACTCGACTCTGCGCCGCGTGATCAAACGGTTGCACTTTCCGCTGGAGATCATGCTGGTGTGCGTTCGCTGGTACGCGGCCTACCCGCTGAGTCTGCGCAACTTGGAAGAAATGATGGCCGAGCGTGGCGTCACCGTCGACCATGCCACTGTCCATCGCTGGGCGTTGAAGATCTTGCCCGTGCTGACTGCGGTATTTCGCACCCGAAAGCGATCGGTGGACGGTTCTTGGCGAGTGGACGAAACCTACATCCTGGTGGGCGGGCAGTGGAAGTATCTGTACCGGGCCGTTGACCGGATGGGCCTGACAGTGGACTTCTTGCTGACCGCAAGACGCGACGAGGCTGCAGCACGTCGGTTTTTCGAGCAGGCCATCAACCTGCACGATGCCCCCGAGAAAATCACCATCGACAAGAGCGGGGCGAACACGGCTGCTGTGAGAGCTTTGATCGCAGATAGCGGCTTGGCCATTGAACTGCGGCAGTCCAAGTACTTGAACAACGTGGTCGAGCAGGACCACCGTGCCATCAAGCGGAGGATCAGGCCCATGATGGGGTTCAAGTCATTTTGGGCTGCCCGCCGAATCCTGGCCGGGGTCGAGACGATGCACATGATCCGCAAGGGGCAGATGAGCTGCCCCAAAGGGGTCGTCACGCCAGCGGCACAGCAGTTCTACAGTCTGGCAATCTGAGGTCGACGCCATCCACTGATTCAGCACGCCCCTCCTCGGCTAATGCGACACAACCCTGGAGAGCAATCCCATGGTTCAACGTTTTGAAGTCGGCCCCCGCATGGCCGAAATCGCCTTGCACAACGGCACCGTTTACCTGGCCGGTCAGGTGGCGCACGACGCCTCGCAGGACATCGACGGTCAGACCCGCCAGGTGCTCGACGGCATCGACACCTTGCTGGCTCGCGCTGGGTCGGACAAAGGCCGCATCCTGATGGCGCAGATTTCTCTCGCCGACCTGGATGATTTTGCTGGCATGAACGCGGTGTGGGACTGCTGGGTGGTGCCTGGTCAAACCCCGCCGCGCGCCACCGTGCAGGCGGCGCTTGCCCGGCCCGAATGGAAGATCGAGGTGGTGATCACGGCTGCGGTCTGAGCTCTGCCTCGTCGCATCAAAAGTCCCAACGTTCCCCGTGAATAGTGGTGTTCTTTGCCCCTGTTGAATAATGCCGATGATGTATGGACCAGCAGGTGGGCAAATCCAGCTCACGGGCTGCGATAGCAGTCACCCGTTCGTCAAATTCGAGAGCCATGCCAATATTCGGCAAAAGTGCCTTTGAACGACCACTTCTCCGTCTGAACCGGATCCTCAACCGTGACGGCGGCCACCGGTGTTCGGTAACTACTGCCGAAGCCAGTGCGTTCACATAACTTCGTAGATCGCCAGCCGAATTCCATCCGGCCGACGCTCTCCGACGCCGACTGCCAGTAAACGATTGAGCCAGTCGAATTCACCTTTGGGTGCCTCGAAAAGCATGGACTGACGAAAGTAGTAGGCAGACGCCGGAACCGCCTCCCCTGCCGCCAACCGGCGCATCGCATCTGAAGTCCCGTGACGCAACCCAAGTCCATGCATTTGGACATTGGAGCCGTCTGGCAGCTGCAAGGTGATCCGCGCATCCAGCTCTGCAACTCCATCCGATCGGATCAACTGAAAGTCCGCCCCGCCAGGCAGGATCCGCCCACTCAGCCGTTCTCCGACGAAGGAGCCACCGATGACTGGGACAAAGCGGCGCGCACCGCAAGGACCATTGGGCGTCACGTGTGCCTCACCCACCTGCACGGCAAGCTCCATCAATGGTTTGAGCGCCATCATGCCGTGGGCACCTGTTGGCAGGGCTCATGCAGGCGCAGCGTCGCTGGTGACTCGTTGATGGTCTCCACCGAGTAGCCGGCGATCGCCTTGTAGCGCCGGGCATGTTCCGCCAGTTCATCGTGAGATATGACCTCATCGATGCTGGCGAACTCGCCACCACAACGCTCCTCCACCACATCCAGGATGTGATCCGGTCCCGCCACGCGGTTAGTCAACACCACCTTGGACGTGACCGGACGCATCTCCTCCTCGTAGCGTTGCAATGCCACCGACGTCGCCCCGTGGTCCTGAAATGCGCGCCCGAGTTTACGGGCGTCGATGATGGCTGAGCCTGCGCCATTGGAGCCAACCGGGTAGGCGGCGTGAGCAGCGTCCCCCATCAGGGTCGCCCGGCCGTGGGTCCAAAGCGGCAAGGGATCGCGATCCACCATGGGGTACTCAAACACCTTGTCGGCCGCACGTATCACTGCCGGCACATCCAGCCAGTCAAACCTCATCGACTCGAATCGGGGGAGGAAGTCTTCCAGCCGCGCTTGCCGGTTCCAGTCTTCTTTGTTCCACGCCTGTCCGGGCTCGTAGTTCAGGTTCGCAATCCAGTTGATGGTGGCGAGTCCGGTCTTGGGGTCTTGCCTTGAGATCGGGTAGGCCACAAATCGCAGGCCAGAGTACCCGATCATCACCATCGAGGCGCCCGTCTTGTATGGGCGCGCACGGGTCGTGCCACGCCACAGCACCGCACCACCCCAGACAGGTGAGCCTTCGCTCGGATTCATCTGAGCCCGTATCGCCGAGTGGATACCATCGGCGCCGATCAACACATCCCCAGACTCGGTCCGCTCATTGCCCTGGCGATCACGAAGTTTGAGCACAACGCGATCACCCATGTCCTCAAACCCCATGCCACTCCACCCACACTCCACGCAATCGGGGCCCACACGCCGGGTCAGTTCGTTGAGCAGCAGCATGTGCAGCTCGCCACGATGCACCGAAAACTGAGGCCATTTGTAGCCCGCCGCCACGCCACGTGGCTCGGTCCATATGTGCAGACCTTTCTTGGTGTAGAGGCCGTAGTCGCGGGTCCGAACGCCGATTTCGTCCAGTTGGGACGCCAGGCCCAGGTCGTACAACTCGCGCACCGCGCTGGGCTGCAGGTTGATGCCCACGCCAAGCGGACTGATTTTGGGTACCGACTCAAAGACCTTGAATGGCACCCCGATCTGGTGGCAGGTCAAAGCCAGAGAGAGACCGGCGATACCGCCGCCGACGATGAGCACAGTCATGCCTTACCCCTTCGCCGCACGCGCGGCGTGGTTGATCAAAGAATGGGATGAAACGAGACGAGACGACGGCCGGGCATGGGTATCCCGTGCCATCATTGGCCAGGGTTGCCGACTCAGGGCAGCTTGTAGCCCGAGCGCTCAACCATGGAAGTGAAGGCGGTGGTGGTGTCGCGAATGCGCACGGCCAATTCCTCGGGCGTGCTGGTGGTGGGCACCACGCCCAACTCACTGACCTTGGTCTGGAAGGCCGCCGAAGCCACCACCTTGGCAGCGGCCTGGTTGTAGCGCTGGATGATGTCGGCTGGTGTACCTGCTGGTGCCATCAAGGCCACAAAGCCGCTCACGCCATAGCCTTTGAGGCCTTGCTCGACATAGGTGGGCACCTCGGGCATGCCTGACAGGCGTGATGGACCGCTCATAGCGATGACGCGAACCTTGCCACTCTTGGCGTACTGCATCATGGCGCCGATCGAGCCAATGCCTGCCGGAATCTGGCCTGCCACAAGGTCCTGGATCACAGGACCATCGCCTCGGTAGGGCACCGACGTTAAATCACCCTTGAATTCGCGAGCGAGGATTCGGACACCGAAATCTGGATCACTTGCCGGCGCTGGCACACCGACGTTGAGCTTGCCCGGATTGGCATTGCCCCACTGCACCAAGCCCTTGAGGTCGCGCACCTCGCCCACCAGGGCAGGATTGACCGCCAGGACGTCGTTGGAGATGGCCACCATGCCCACTGAGGCGAAATCCTTGGCAGGGTCATAGCCCGGTTGCCGTACGGTCAACGGGATCATGGCCAACGCATGGCTGTTGGACAGGAACAGTGTGTTTCCATCGGGTGCAGCGACCTTGAGCGCATTCGCGGCCAGTTGCCCGCCTGCACCGGGGCGGTTCTCCACCACTACGCTGCGCTGCAATTGCTCGGACAGCCCCTGCGCCAAGTGACGAGCGATGGCATCGGTGCTGCCACCGGCCGGAAAACCCACCAGGACGCGCAATGGGGCTTGCTGGGCCAAGGCAGCCCATGGAACGGTCAGCGCCAATGCACATGTGCAGCCAAGCAGGGTACGTCGGTTCATGAATCACCTATTCAACAAAAGGGGTTGCCAGTTCACCAAACCCACCGTGGGTCGATGAGAAGATTGAAGCATCGGCGAGCAGCGAATGGAATTCCATAATTTCACAGTCGATTGCTATTTTTGAAATACGATCACCACCCCAGTTGCACCGGCTGTGTTGCCCATGGATACCGATCTCCTTTCCTTGCGTGCTTTTGTTCGGCTGGCCGATGAGCTGAACTTCTCGCGCAGCGCTGCGGCGCTTCACATGTCGGCACCCAAGCTCACGCGGCTGATCCAGACGCTGGAGAAACAGGTTGGCGTGCGTTTGTTGGCACGCAGCACCCATGGGGCATCGCTGACGGCAGAGGGGCTGGAATTCCTGCAAAGTGCCCATCGCATCGTGGCCGAAGCCGACTGGGTCGGACGGCGCTTCAGCAAGCAACGGGTCACCAGCAGCGCCACCTTCATGGTGGGTTGCCTGGCCGGCAGCCTGTACGAACCCTTGCCCGAACACATTCGTTCCGCGCGCAAGGCGCACCCCAAGCTGCAGATCAGGGTGGTCGAGGTCGAAGAATCGACGCTGACCCGGCAAGTGCTGGACGGTGCCCTGGATATGGGGTTTCTGTACTCCCCGGAGCCGGACGAGATGATCGAGCGTCGGGTGGTCTCACGCCGCCGCCAGTGGGTGGCCATG
This sequence comes from Hydrogenophaga atypica, assembly GCF_042665215.1. Classification (NCBI taxonomy): domain Bacteria; kingdom Pseudomonadati; phylum Pseudomonadota; class Betaproteobacteria; order Burkholderiales; family Comamonadaceae; genus Hydrogenophaga; species Hydrogenophaga atypica. The sequence goes on along the minus strand of NZ_JBHTCA010000046.1, from coordinate 4,147 downwards.
AGCCCGGATCACCCCCTGAGCAAGCGCAAACAGCTCTCTTTGAAAGACTTGAGACCCTACACCTTGATCCTGCCCGACGAAAAAGGGGCGCCCCGCCTGCATCGCTGGTACCGACAGTTCCTTGACTTGGAGGTGCGACACAACTTGTCTTACATCGGGGCGAATCAGATCCACGTGGCGCTGGGACTGTGTGCAGCCGGCGAAGGCCTGTGCGTCGTCGCCGAGCACCTGCGCCGAGTCAGGTCCGATGATCTGCATTTTGTGCCTCTGCTGGATGCCCCGCAGACCGAACTGGCAGCCATCTGGCGGGCAGATTCTCCGGTGAGGCAGGTAGCGCAATTCATAGCCAGTGGGTGGTAGGGTCGCCAAGACATCTCGGGTCGATAGACCGGCGACCTTCTTCCAGCGCAATTACCCCGCCAGCGCGTGTCGTGGATATTCAGCCGCTTGGCCAGCCTGACCAGGTTGGCACGGTCCATCTGCAGAGCGCGAGCTGCCTGTGCCCAGTTCTGGCCTTGGGCTTCGAGTGCCTGCAGCACAAGGTGGCGCTCGGTGGCTTCCATGCGCCAGAAGGAATCCGCGGCTTAACGACGGGAGTGAATACGGTTACCTTCTTGTCGTCGCCTCGCTGTTTGGCGAGTGTCAGTAGCCGGGCGACGATCGATGCAGAGAGGTTGCCCGTCATTGGGTTATGGCCCCAGATACCGGAATGCAACGTCCACGGGCTGCCGTAACTTGGACGGATTGGATGCGACGTGCAAACCGTGGAAGTTTGCTTCTCTGCTGAAAGCCACCTGCTGGACGTTTCCATTGGGGACGCCGAGGGAGCCGGCCAGTTGATCCGGGCGTCGACCTACGAATTCCGCTATCTGCAGGCAGACCCCGAACAGGCAACCGTTGCGCTGCTCATGCCGCCCCACGAAAGACTCTCGTGGCAGGACGGTGACCTGTTTCCACCCATGGACCAGAACCTCCCCGAGGGCGACTTGTTCATGAAAGTTCGGGAGCTGTTCCCCAAGCAACCCATGACCCCGATGCACATGTTGGCGCTGGTGGGTCGCAATGGCATCGGCCGCCTGGGGTTCAGTTTGCCCGACCACCCCGGACCAGTCATGCCTCGCAGCTTGAGCAAAGGCGAATTGCTCAAGACGGCCTACACCCCAGAGGTCTTCAACGAGTTGATAGCCGCCTACCTGAGCACCGGCGCAGGCATAGCGGGCATGCAACCCAAAATCATGGTGCCGGACCGGCCAACCGTACCGATCCCGTCTCTCATCGTGAAGGCGGCCAGCCCTGCGTACGCGGGGCTGGCCGCCAACGAGTTTCTTTGTCTGACGGCCGCCCGTCACGCGGGCATCGATGTGCCGTCGTTTGAGCTCTCGGACGATGGACAGATGTTGGTGCTCGACCGTTTCGATTTGCTTGTCCACGGCGACGGACGTGTGGAGCGGCTGGGTTTCGAAGACATCGCCGCCTTGGCCGGGCTGCGGGTTCGCGACATCTTGTCCGACCGCAAGTACCAGGGCAGCTACCAGCGCGTGGCCGAGTTGCTGCGGCAACTGCAGCTGCACAGCAGCAACCTGCACAGGTTCTTTGCACAGGTGGCGTTTTCTGTCATGGTGCGCAACGGTGATGCGCACCTGAAAAACGTTGGACTGCTCTACCGCTCAACGGCTGACGTTTGGTTGGCCCCCATGTTCGACGTGGTGACGACAAGCATCTACAAGTACACCCAGTACCCAGGTGGACCCGAGCTCGAAGATCGGACACTTGCGCTCAAGTTGTTTGCCGGCAAGAACCACACAAAAGCCTACCCTACAACCGAGGAATTGGTGGACTTCGGTCGCCGCGTGTGTGGCGTTTCTCAGCCAGGAGCGGTGCTCGTTCAGATTGCCGATGCCATGCGCAAGACCATGAGGGAGGCCAAAGGAGATTCGCGCATACCACCTGCGATGTTGGCCCAGATGGCACCGGTCTGGAACGAGGGCTGCGCCTACGCGGGTTGAACGACATGTACATGCCGTATCGACACGCAGCTTAGGTGTTCATGGCGGCGGCGTGGGTGTGCCTCGGTCCTGTGCGGGAGCGGTCTTGGGTATGTCTGCATGTATTTTGATGCGGTGCGCACTGACATAACGCTGGTAAGTTGGCTGACGGCGGCCGGGCAAGTGCCGGAGTGTGGATAACACCGGCCGCCACTAGGGTTCAACAGCAACCCGCGCGAACGGGTTCAAACTGTGGGAACAGCTGGTTGTTTTCCAGGTGAATGTGGGCGACCAGGTCATCTGCGAATTGGGCGATCCCGGCGTACAAGGCGCGCCATGTGTTGCAGGCGCCCGTAGGCGGCATGGCACCGTTGGTCAAAGCCATCAGCCGTTCGAGCTGCTCGCCGTGGTTGGTGTGCTCCTCGCGCATCACGCCAATGGGGTGAACCACCACGCCCCGCACGCCGGCCAAGAGCATCGGAAACAGGATGGTCTCTTCTTTTCCCATGTGTGCTTCCATCTCGGCCCAAACGGACTCCAGGTGGTCAGCGAGACTTTTTGGGACGTCGGGATGCTCGCGGTGCACTGCCTCCACGCGCCTGGCCATGCGAATCAACTCAGGCAGCTGCTCACGGTGAACCGCGTGATAACGCGCCAGGATGTGCGCGATCAACTCAGCCGGCGCCTGCGGCACGACCGGGGTCTGGGGCCGATCCAACCGTGCGAGGTCCGCCAGCACCTCGTCCACTGCCAAACCCTTGTTGTCGCAGGCTTGCTGCAAGGCGATTTGACCGCCACAGCAGAAGTCGAGTTTAAGGCGCCGAAAAATCGCGGTGGCACCGGGCAGCGCCACGGCGATCTGCCCAATGGGTTGGCTTGCTCGGTCGAGGGCTTCGGTGGGTGCGAAAGCGGTGTTCATGGCGACAGTCCTTAAATAGTCATTTGAAGTTCATATTATTTCCCATAAAATTCATTTGAAATGAATATTCAAACCAACCAAAAGGACATCGGTCATCGGGAGGATGCGGCATGCACTTGACCCAGTGGACCGACTACAGCCTGCGGGTACTGATGTACTGCGCCGCCAGCGAGGAGCGCGCCACAGTGAGTGAGATTGCCCAGGCGCACGGTATCTCGCGCAGCCACCTCACCAAGATCGTGATGGCGCTTTCAAGCATGGGTCTGTTGGAAACCACGCGCGGGCGAGGCGGCGGCCTGCGGCTCCTCAAACCTGCCGACGCCATCGTCGTGGGCGATGTGGTGCGCCAGACCGAGAGTGACCTGACCTTGGTGGAGTGTTTCGATAGCGAGCGCAACACGTGCCGACTTGACGGCCACTGCCGACTCAAGTCGGCCCTGCGTGAAGCCATGAAGCGGTACATGGAAGTGCTCGACGGCGTGACGTTGGCCGACTTGGTCGCACCCACTTCGGGTGCGCATCGAAGCCATCAATTGAAGTTCATCCCCGGACGGCCGCACATGTCATAGGTTGCCACCCTGAGTTGGCCCTCGTGGGGTAGCTCGTGAATGCCCAGCCGCTTGGACAGTCTGATCAAGTTGACGCGCTCCCTCTGCAGGTTGCGTGCAGCCTGCACCCATTTGTGGTCATGGTGTTCGAGTGCCTGCAACAGAAGGCGTGCCTTGGGTAGCCTCCACCGCCGGCTGCAGGCTCAATCCTCACAATGTTGGCGTTGGCGTTGGCATTGGCGTTGGCGTTGGCATTGGCATTGGCATTGGCATTGGCATTGGCATTGGCATTGGCATCGGGTAGACCCTGTGGCGGAAGTATGTGTCGGCCCAAAGCCGTTCAGCGCCCATCTCCGCAGCCAAGTCGCGATTGGTGGCCAGGATGAGGCCCGCTCAAGCTTGCGAGGACTCGCGCAGGCAGTTGGCAGCGATTTGTGCTACGCGACGCACGTGATCCTCAGATGCTTTTTGAGCAGCATCGGCGTCTCGTCTTTTGAGCGCTTCGATGATTCGTGACATTTCCGCGGCGGCCTCTTTTTGCCGTCCAGCTGACCCAATGGTCATGGCACGCAGGCGATTGATGCGCGCGTTCAGCGACTGCACCACCTCCCACGCCATGTCCATCCCAGCCAAACGGAACAGGGCTTCATAAAACGCCGTGGTGTTCTCCCGGACGCCCTGGAAATCTCCACGAC
>NZ_JBHTCA010000045.1:0-13379 GCF_042665215.1 Hydrogenophaga atypica | reverse complement strand
GAAAACTGCTCGTGCGCTACGAGAAGCTCGAGCGCAGCTTCCTCGCACTCAACCATCTCGCGGCGGCGATCATCGCGTTTCGCAAGGTGCCTTTGAGTGTCAACATAATTTACGGATAGATTCTAAGCACGGCAAAACGTACTTCGATGGAGTTGCTGACGTCCGTCAAGACCCAAGAAATGACACGCCCCTGTAGGATCGAGAACATGCAAATCAAGGACGTCAGACCTGAGCCATTTACCTCGCAGATCCGCTGCGATCGATGCGGCCTTGTTGCGGAGAATGGTGAATCTGAATTCTATGAAATGACCTCCATCAATGCGAAAGCTGGCTACGGGTCCATCTTCGGCGACGGTAACAACGTGCAGGTCGACCTGTGCCAACACTGTTTGAAGATGACGTTGGGACCTTGGCTGAGGGTGACCGATCCGACCGAGCAAGACGCGCGACTCAGGCAGCGGTTGAGTCTCTTTGACCCAGCGCAGCATGGCGGCGAGTTCCCATCACGCGCTGACTGACTCAGAGGAGGCGCCGGCCGATTTCCCTCCTCAGGGGAGCGAATCTGTACAGAACCACGAGTGGTTGAGCAGCAAACGAGCAGCCAAACAGTCGTCCATTCAGTAAATACCGTACGCGCACACTACCGAATGTCTGCCGGCAAACGGACGGATGGTGGGCGCCTCTGTATGGAATTTTCCGAGGGGTTGGGCTCGCCATCTGGTAACGCATGCGATACCAATTTAGGGTAATATTTCTACGCCCTCGCTGCTCTGCGAAGGCGTCCGCGCAAACCTGCCGATGTGCAGTCCACTACGAGTCTGCCGATGGGCCTGACACGCGATTTCAAGGAAACGATACTCGCTCGGGTGCAGACCGACCCGAAGTTCCGTGATGCCCTTTTCAAGGAAGGCATCGAGACCCTGCTTGCGGGCGACGTCGACACCGGCAAGGCGATCATTCGCGACTATATCAAGGCAACGATCGGCTTCGAGGCGTTGGGAGTGGAGACCGGCTTATCGCCCAAGAGTCTGATCCGGATGTTCGGCTCAAGCGGCAATCCGCAAGCCAAGAATTTGTTTGCGGTGATCAGCCATTTACAACGGCTTGCGGGGCTGACAGTTCATGTGACGACTCGCACACTCGGTCGGGGCATGACCCGTGCGCCGTCTGGCGACTGATCTGGCAAAAAAAGCGGCTTTTACCCCTTCGCGATAACCACTGCACGGATTCCCCCTGGAATATCGGCTGAGGACGTGGTTTCAACGACGCGAGGTCGACATCCAAGGCGATATCGCATCAACGCCGATGTCTTTTAAAGTGATGCCCATCTCCATCAGCATCCAGGTTGCTCGGCGCATGCGGATTTCACACGCAAAAGAACGCCGGCGCTGAGCCTTTGGACCTCTTCAACAATCCGTTGACGGGTATCTTGAGGCAAAACGGTCACCACTGGTGAAGCTTGGCGCAACTGCTGGGCACGACCGGTGAGCGCGAGTGCCTGACGCCAGGACCGCCGTTGCAATATGACCGCCCACTCCTGCCAAAGTGCTTGAGCATGCGGATCTCCTTTGGCTTGCCAACGGTTCAGCGTTTCCAACGCACGCTGTATCAACGCGGGGTCCCGCTTCATGAGACGCACCGCCTCCTGGTGCATGACCAGGCTCTGAAGATCTTGCCGCTCGTGCCGTTTGTCGCTGACGGAAACCACCACCCCTTTGGCGCCCGTCACCTGCTTCTTGCTTCTCCCTGACGCAGGCTCGACATCGTTGACCAACATTGCCAAGTCCTGTGAAACCCCAAGGACACGCATGACGCGCAGATAGCTGCCGATGGTTGGCGTGGGCTCACCGGCTTCGACCGATCTGAGGGTCATGCGCGACAGGTCGGCCTTCTCGGCCATCTGTACTGTGGTCAACCCCTGACGAAGTCGCTCCCGTTTGAGGCGCGCACCCAAGCCCAGCAGAAGCAGCTGGTCCGCAGCCGAAGTGATTTCCGAAGTGCCGGGCATAGATATCGCATGGTAGGTTTCCGCAGCTCAACTGTCTAGAATGCCTTACAGATGAAAAAGAGGTGCTGTCAGGTTATGGCATCAGAAAGTCTGGGACCCGGCGGGCTACCGCGAGGTGGACACTACGTTGGTCGACTTATCCCAAAAGCACTTGCTTAAACCTGTGGAAAACTGCGGGCACAACTGCCCCAGGTCGCAGCAGCATTGACTTGCCGAGCAGTGCGCAAAAATCAGGCAGAAACAAGATCCGGTGGATTCAGGGGCTGCCGGGGCCGTGCCCAGAGGCAAGTCAGAAGGCGTTGTCGTCACTGATCTAGGCAACCAGTGCTCGTCCTGCCACGGGTCCCTCGAGTAGGTGATTGGAGCGAGCGTTGCCGGCGCCCGTCAGTTGCGACATTCCAGCATCAGGTGCAGCCGAGCAGCCTGCGCCGCCAGAGCAGGACACTTCGTCGGGACGCCCGCGCTTGCTCTGCGACTCAAGCGCTCCGGAAATCGCACCCCATAAGAAATTACAGAATACAATTCAAAAACCAATTGGTATCTGTATTTTCCAAATTGTTATGCCAAAGCCCAGCGCATCCCTGGCGTTTTTGCCTCCAGCCGTCGAAAACCAGCTGGCGGAGTTGGGCGCAAATCTGCAGATCGCCCGCAAGCGGCGTGGCGAGTCGCGCGCGGCATGGGCGTCGCGCCTAGGCGTCACCTCGCCCACGCTGCTGCGCATGGAGCGTGGTGATCCCAAGGTCTCGATGGGCGCCTACGCCACGGCACTTTGGCTCATCGGGCGGTCCGATCAGTTGCCCCTCGCGGCAGCCCCCCATCTGGACTACGCAGCAGCCGAAGCAGAGGCACGCAAAGTCTCCGGCGCAGTTCGGCGAAGAAAGGGGGTACCTGAATGAACAACGCCGTGGAAGCCCGTGACTACGTGCCACAGGACAGGCTGTTCGTGTTCTGGCTGCACAACCCGGCCGAACCTCGGTTGGTGGGCACGCTGGACCTGAGCCCACGCCTCAAGGGCGGCGTTTTTCAGTACGCGGACGCATGGATCAAAGACGGGTACTCCTTGAGTCCAGACCTGCCCTTGCAAACGGGGGAGTTTTTTCCGGAAGCGGAACACCTGCCGGGGGCCATTGACGATGCGCGACCCGATCGATGGGGGGAACGGGTCATCAGGTACATCGATGCGCCCAAGCGCCTGTCCATTCTGGAATACCTCTTCTTCGCAGGTGACGACCGGTTCGGGGCGTTGGGCATTTCCCTTGAGAAGGACCGCTATGTGCCCTGCCACAGCGGACCTGCGCCCCAGTTGAGCGATGTGTCCGCTATCTACGAGTTGGTGCAGGCGATCGAAAACGGTCAAAAGGTGGACGAACACCTGGCCCGGCTGATCCGCCCTGGGGCGACGCTGGGGGGCGCCAAGCCCAAGGCCCTGATTCACATCGACGGGCAAACCCACATCGTCAAGTTTCCCGAGCGCGATGAGGCCTTTGACGTCGGCCTGGTGGAACATGCCACGATGACGCTGGCGAACGTGGCCCATCTGGTGCCTGCGGGCACGCGCACCATCCCCCTTGGCCACGGCAGAGGGCATGCCATTGCGGTGCAGCGGTTTGATCGCCAGTGGGTGGGCCAAGGCGCGGCGGCCACGCGCTACCACGCGATGTCGCTGCGCACCGCACTGAGAGCCGTTGGCAGCGACTTCAGCTACGCCAACCTGGCGCAGTACCTGCGCCGCTATGCTCCGGCCACCGAAGCACAGGCCATGGAGCGCACCTTGTTCAAGCGGATGGTCTTCAACATCCTCATGGACAACACCGACGACCATGAAAAAAACCACGCGCTGGTTTTCAGCGCGGGGAAGTCGCCACGGTTGGCACCCGCCTTCGACGTGCTGCCCTCGTGCCAGAACCTGGGGTACCAGCAGATCGGTGTGGGCGAGCGGGGCGCTGAGTCCACGCTGGAGAACGCGATGAGCGCACACAAGGCGTTTCGCCTCTCGGCGGTCCAGGCCAGGTCGGCCGTGAGAGAGGTGGCCAACGTGGTCGACAACTGGCGCCTGCACTTTGAGTCCCTGGGGGTGAGCGCGCGGGACATCGAGATGCTCAGCGCCAGCATCGATCGGCCGTTCCTGATGGAACAGCGCAGGTGGGCGAAAGGCTAGGGTACGAGCACCGTCGGCAGGGCTTGCGGCAACAGATTTGGCCAATCCCGGTTGAAGTGCAGACCCCGGCTTTCATGGCGTTGCTGGGCGCAGCGCACGATGAGCTCAGCCACTTGCACCAGGTTGCGCAGCTCCAGCAAGTCGCGGCTGACTCTGAATTGCGCATAGAAGGCTTGGATCTCCGACTGCAGCAGGGCGATGCGGTTGGCCGCACGCTCCAGCCGTTTGTCCGTGCGCACAATGCCCACGTAGTCCCACATGAAGCGGCGCAACTCGTCCCAGTTGTGTGAGATCACCACGCGCTCATCGGGATCGGTCACGCGGCTTTCGTCCCACGGACACACGTTCGGGGTGGACGATGGGGCGGTTTCGCGAATGGCCGCAGCGGCAGCTTGCGCAAACACCATGCACTCCACCAGCGAGTTGCTGGCCAAACGATTGGCGCCGTGCAGTCCGGTGTTGGCCGTTTCGCCCAACACATAAAGCTGGGCCACATCGGTGCGTCCGGCCAGGTCCGACACCACCCCACCACAGGTGTAGTGGGCCGCCGGCACCACGGGGATGGGTTCGCGGGTGATGTCGATGCCCAGCTCAGCGCAGCGCGCCAAGATGTTGGGGAAGTGCTCTTGGAGGAACTCAGGGGGTTGGTGCGAGATGTCCAGGTGCACGCAATCGAGGCCGTGTTTTTTCATTTCGGCGTCGATGGCACGCGCCACCACGTCTCTGGGCGCCAGCTCGGCTCGCTCGTCGTGCTCGGGCATGAACCGCCGGCTGCCGTGGGAGGGCGGCAACTTGAGTTGCCCGCCTTCACCACGCACCGCTTCGCTGATCAGAAAACTCTTGGCGTGTGGGTGGTACAGGCAGGTCGGGTGGAACTGGATGAACTCCAGATTGGCGACCCGGCAGCCCGCACGCCAGGCGGCAGCGATGCCGTCACCGGTGGCGGTGTCCGGGTTGCTGGTGTAGAGGTAGACCTTGCCCGCACCACCGGTGGCCAGCACGGTGTGACTGGCGGTGAAGGCGATGACCCGGTCGTTTGCCTCATCCAGTGCGTAAGCGCCCAGACAGCGCCGGGGGCCGGGAAGATCGGCGTGTTTGTCGCTCAGGATCAGGTCCACCAAGGTGTGGTGTTCCAGCACGGTAATGGAAGGCGTTGCCCGGACGCGCTCGACCAGGGTGGCCATCACGGCCGCACCGGTGGCATCGGCCGCGTGCACGACGCGCCGTGCGCTGTGCCCCCCTTCACGGGTCAGGTGCAACTCACCGTCTTCTTCAGAAAACGGCACCCCCAGGCCCTGCAGCCAACGGATGGCGTCCGGTGCGCCGGCCACGGTGGCGCGGGTGGCGTCGATGTCGCACAGACCGGCACCGGCCACATGGGTGTCACGCTCGTGGTCTTCCAGGCTGTCGCCCTCGGCCAGCACAGCGGCAATGCCCCCCTGGGCCCAGTTGCTCGCGCCATCGGTCATGGCACGTTTGGTCAGCACCGCCACGCGGTGGGTGGGAGCCAGGTGCAGCGCCGCCGAAAGACCAGCGAGGCCGCTGCCAATGATGAGTACGTCGAAATGAGAATTCACAATCAAACCAAAAAACAAGTGCTCAAACGGAATGGCACACATGGCATCGCCCACCCTCTCGGAGGCAAGAGCAGTCAAGGTGCCTGGCGAGCACACAGCACGCACACGACGCACACACGGCGTGCAAACGGGTGTACTCAGAACCCCATGTGGGTGACGGGTTTGAAACGGGCTGTGATCGCCATCCCGTTGTTTGGCAAGACGCCTCGCGTGTGGTGCGGATGAACACCAAGTGCGCGGCCGACCGTCGAACGAAGGCAAATTCCCTGGGCGGGACAACCCGTCGGCGTGGCTCCAAATTGGCGCGGATTCTAAGCGGGCCATGCTGCGTCCCTGTTCACAATCCGCGCATGCAATTTGCTCCCGACCGCAATACGCTTCGTCCGACCGCCCTCATCGATTTCCGCGCACCCGACGCCCACAGCTCCCCCCTGCACCTGGCCTTTGGTCAACCCCAACAGTGTTTGATCGCGTGTGCCCTGGATGAGGTGATCTCGGTCATCGAACAAGCCGATGCGCTGGCTCGTGCGGGGGCGTGGTGTGTGGGCCACATCAGCTACGAGGCAGCACCCGCATTCGAACGGGCTTTCGAGCAAGTGTGCCCTCGGACGTCTGAGCGCGTGTTCCAGTCGCCATCCAGTCCTGCGGCCGACGGCGCCTTCGCTCGCTTCTATGTTTACGACAAGCCACTGAATCAGCAGGCTGCAAAGCAAGCTTGGTGTGTCGGCGAAAACGCTACAGCTGCGGTGGGCTGGGACGACGGTCCCCGGCGGCCCGAATTCGACCACGCGTTCGATGCCATCCAGCAAGCCATCACAGACGGCGAGCTCTACCAGGTCAACCTCACCACCCGACAGACCGGCACCTTCCAGGGCGATCCCTTGGCCTTGTTTGATCGACTCCGTGCGGCGCAGCCCAACGCCTACTCGGCCTACATCGCTGACATGGATGCCGACCAGGGCACCGACGCGAACTCAGGCGGCACCATCCTGTCCGTGTCACCCGAGCTGTTCTTCGACTGGCGAGACAACCGCCTGCTGTGCTCGCCCATGAAAGGCACCGCCCCCCGTGGTCACACGGCCGAACGCGATGAGGTGCTGCGGCAGAAGTTGCTCGCATCGCCCAAGGAGCGCGCAGAGAACGTCATGATCGTGGACCTGCTACGCAACGACATGTCCCGCGTGGCCGAACCCCACTCGGTCAAGGTGCGCGATCTGTTCCAGGTCCAAGCCTGGCCCACCGTCTGGCAATTGACGTCTGACATCGAAGCACGCACCCGCAACGGGACAAGCCTGGTCGATGTGCTGCGAGCCCTGTTTCCCTGTGGCTCTGTGACCGGTGCTCCCAAGTTGCGGGCCATGACACACATCGCAGCACTGGAGCCGCAGGCGCGGGGTGTCTACTGCGGCGCCATTGGGGTGTTGCAACCGGGGGGTGCTGCCACCTTCAACGTGCCCATACGTACGCTGGTGCTGCGGGGCAATCAGATCCACTATGGCGTGGGAAGCGGCATCACCAGCGACGCCACCGCGAACGAGGAATGGGCGGAGTGGCGGCACAAGCGTGCCTTTGCGGAGCGCGCCAGCCAGCCGTTTGAGCTGCTGGAAACCTTGCGCTTGAGCCAGGGCACGCTGATTCACCTGGAGCAGCACCTGGCCCGCATGCGCACCAGCGCCGCTCACTTTGGTTTTTTCTGGGATGACAAAGCCCTGCAGCAGGCCCTGCGCGATCTGCTGGACGGGCACCCTGTGGGTGAGTGGCGTGTGAGACTGCTCAGCCACCGCAATGGTCAGGTGCAAGCCCAGGCGTTCCCGCTGGAGGCCTCGCCAGTGGAAGTCACAGTGCAGTTGGCAACACGGCACGCAGTGGGCTGTGACGGCGATTTCTTCCGGCACAAGACCACCCGCAGGGCCCACTACGACGCGTTCGCACCGACAACGCCTGGCGTCTTCGATACCCTGCTGTGGAACGAACAGGGCCAGCTGACCGAGTTCACACGGGGCAATGTGGCGCTGAAGGTGGCTGGCCAGTGGCTCACGCCGCCATTGAGCTGCGGGCTTTTGCCAGGGGTTGGCAGGGGTCAGCTCCTGAAAAAGGGCGAGCTACGCGAAGCCGTGCTCACCAAGGAAGACCTGCACCAAGCGCAGGCCATCGCCTTCTTCAACAGCCTGCGCGGGTGGTTGAACGCCAAGCTCGTCTGAACCGGCGCGTCGGACGCTGTCAGGGGCCGGTGCGTGGGGTCGGCAACTGGGTAACCCAAGGCGCAAATGCTTCAAACACACGCAGCGGCTGGCCCCTGCGCCAGAACACGGAGCTGCAGGCCCAGGTGGGTTGCACGAGCGGATTATCGACGTGCCCAGCCACCACGGTGGACTGTCGAACCCAGCGAGACACGGGGCCTTGTCGCAATAGCCGATGGGGAACAAGCGCATCCCGATCCAATGACCTGCCCTGGAACAGCAGTTCGGCCAGCGGTCGGGTGCCCAAGCAGGCCAATGATTTCCACGCCCCATGAAATGCGGGCAGTGGTATCACGCTGCGCGCCCACACCGCCGCCCGGCCGTTGAACAGCAGGATCACCTCACGGGCGTAGGCACAACGGCAGTTCAGATCACGTTGCTCTGCCAACCACAGCGCTGAAGCGCCTTGCCCCACCACGACCACCTCGACCGTGCCATGCGCGCGCAATCGCGCGGTCAAAGAGCCACCCGCAAACAGCCAGGCATTGATCGATGGGTCGGCAGATCGGTGCACGTGCGCACCCGCGCAGTGTCGAAACTGGCTCACGGCAGGGGTGGTACGGGAACGCGCAAAGGAACAGCGAGACGCAGAATGTGCAAAAGTCGGGAGCGGTGGGCAGCACCAGCCATCAAGGCTTGCCGGCCTCTGGCGAAGTCCCGGCCACACCTGTACCGCTGCGCCATGCGTCTTTGTCTTCAAATTGCCTCCCACAACCATCACACACCAGCGTGGTGGTTGGGCGCATGACGCCCGCTGGGTCTCGGGCGATCAGGTGGTGGTAGCTGGTGGCCGCGCAGAAGTGGCAGCGGTTGGCGGGGTGGGGCGAGTCCGAATTCATGTCGTCGCGGTTATACCGCAGCACCAAATCATCCGGCCAGGGATCCGCACAGGCCACCGGTCGTATCACCTTGAGCGCTCGGATGCACAAATGTGGGGCATGTCAGGCAAACGGTTTCGGCCTGTGATCCCGACCGGTGGTTGCGGCAAGGCCACTCGCCGCTACCATCACCTCAGATGAAGCTCGCAATGTGTCCTTCCGTAGCCTTGCCACGCTCGGCTCAGCCACACTGCACGCAAAACAAACGTCACATCACAAGCACCGCATTCCACATGAACGCCCATGAACGTGAGCAAGCGCTGCTCGAAATGCGCCGCACCGCCGATGCCTTCTATCGCAGCGCAGTCAAGATCGGCAACCACCCCTTCATCGAGTTCGCCGGGCTGATGAACGAATACATCGCGGCCTGCCAGCTCGCGCACAAAGACGGGGTGGATTTTTCGGAATGCAACGTGCACAACGGAAAAACTCTGCCGTTGAAACCGTTTATGTCGGACTACATCAACGAGAAACTGGAGTGCATCTTCTCTGGGGCCAAGGTGATGGCCACACCGGTGGAGACCAGCGGCACTTGATGGCCTCAAACGGGTGACATCCACCGATTCGATCCGTCGAAGCAGTGTTGATTCGGCTGCGGCTACGTAAAATGGTGCCGATAACTTGAGCACAGACATCCTGGCATCGCATCACAGCCGCCACGCCAGCGCACAGTGCGCCATCCACTCTTGGCCATGCGCTCCACGCCGCAACGTCAGCTCAATGTCTTGAAGGTCCTCCGCACCCTTGCCCCCTGCGCCCACCACCTGTATCCGATGAGATTCAAGTCAGATCGTCCCGCCAACAAGCGCCCGCCGGCGCCCACCCGCAGCGAACCCCTGAACGACCAGCGTTTTAACGATCTGATAGGCAAAGCCAGCGCATTCTTTGCCACTCTCGAGAGCGACCTGCAGGGAGAGCGGACCGCGGCCATCGAGGAGATCAACGCGCGGATGGTCGAATACGGCTTGACCTTGGAAGACCTCATGGATCCCGCTGAATCAGCGTTGCCGCGACGCGACGCCTCGCCGCACTGATGCTCTTTTGAGGTCACGTTGAAATGACAGATGCGCTGCCTGGGGCACATGACAACGGCACGTCCAATGGAACGCCGGATGGTGCGCTCACTGGCGGGCTCACTGAGGAAGTGATCAAGGGGCTGATCGAGGCGCTCAGCGATACCGCGTTGCGCAGTCTCGCCGGCAAGGCCGTCTTTGGTCGCGCCAAAGACTATGTGACCTCCAACGCCATCACCGTGATTGCGGAGGAGGGCGGCGCCATCCCCGCCATCTATGCCGAAATCATCGGCACCGATATCTATCTCACAGAAGTCTCGGTCAGGGACGGTTCGGTTGGTGGTGGGTGTGACTGCCCACACGCCGAAGACGGCACGTTCTGCAAACACCAGGTCGCGCTGGCCATGGTTTGGCGAAACCTGCTGGGCACACCGCGCTCCACGCCGCACTCAGGTGGTCCCACAGGGATTGCAGCAGACGCCCCCACAGCAAGTCCGACACTTGCTGACCGAACCGCGCGCCTGATCACCAAAGAAGTCGCACAGCACCAAGCCCTGGAAACGTTCTTGAACTCGCGCCCGGTCAGTGAGCTGGCCTCCAAACTGATGGACCTGGCCAACCGGGATGCGGGCATTGCCAAGGAGCTGAACCAGTGGATTCGGCTGGACCAACCGGTGGCGTCGGTGGTCGAACACAAAACGCTGGTCACCGAGATGCTGGCGGTCGGCCGCAGCTTCGTGCCCGCGAGCCAAAGCCACAAGTACGTGCAACGGGCGGAAGCCGTTCTGCCCTTGCTGGACCGGGCTTTGAAAACCGACCCAGAAGGTGCGTTGGCGCTGACCCAGCACGCGATGCGGCGAACCTGGGCAGCGTTTCAACAAGTCGATGACTCCTACGGCAACGTGGGAGAGCTCTGCCGTTCTGTTGCCGCGCGTTGGGTCAATGCTGTGCAGGCCAATGGGCCTCAACCCGCGGCCTTTGGTACGGCCTACCTGAAGCTGCGGCTGGAAGACCCGTTTGGGTGTTTTGACACCGGCGCGGTGGAGACCGCCATGGGAGCGGCCGCGCTGACCCGGTTTCGCCAGAAGCTGCATGAATCCTGGAGAAAAGCCAAGGACGAGGTGTTGGCGCACCGCCAAACGGCTGGTGGCCGGTCGGCGTCCAAGTACATTGCCGCCCTGCACGAGGTGCATTCGCTCAGCGACAGCGCCCAGCTTTTCACGCTGGAACGAATGCACCTGCAGCAGCTTGCTGCTCAGGGCGATATCGACGCGGCCCTGTCCGTCCTCAAAGAAGACCTTAACAACAGCACTGACCATGTCCGCGTGGTTCAGTTTCTTGAACAACACGGGCGGATGCGGGACGCCTTTTCCCATGCGGAGGCTGCGATCAAGGCGTTCCCGGACGACTGGCAAGTGCAGGACTGCGCCTTGCGGGCCTACGAGCGCGACGGATGGACCGCAGAAGCCTTTGATTTGAGAATGCGGCGGTTTCGGGCGCGCCCGGGGCCAGAGACGTACCTGGCGGTGCTGGCCGCTGCGGGGCATGCCGGCCACGATGTCGAAAGCACGCGGAAAACCATCCTCAACGCCATTGCCGAGCAAGAGATCTTGCTGACCCACTCACGGTCGCAGCGCACCGGGCACACCCGTTTTGGACCACAGCGTTTGTTGGGACCGGGCCCGAACGAGCGCGATGTCAGTTTGCGGGCTTCTCTCCTGTGCGCCGAAAACCATTGGGGCGAGGCGCTTCAACTGGTTCAGCCGCCGGCGTACTGCAGCGAGCAGGTTCTGGAGCACATTGCCCTGCACCTGGGACACGCCCAGTGGGACCAGGCGGTCACGTTGCTACAGCGTGTGCTCACCTCGACCATGCTGCGCGCCACCAGCCCATATCGACGCGAATTGGATTTGGTTCGAAAAATTCTGGCCCGCATGGGCCACGACATCACCCGCCGCCACTGGCTGCTGCACCTGGCGTCCGTGCACAAGGCCAAGCGCAATTTCGTGCGTGATCTGCCGGTGGTGTGATGCGCACTGGCCTATGCCGCCCGAGGAGCCAGTTCTTGTCCAGAGGCTGGTATCGTTGAGACAGCAGTTGAGTCGAGCGATTTAGGACGAACACCATGAGCGACGTGGAATACCGGCATTTTTTGAGCAAAGCGCGGGCCGCCATGGAGGGTGGTGACGCTGCCTGGGCCGTACAGTCCACCGGCGAAAAAGTCGCAGTCGCACTGGCATTGAACCGCGCCGACTGGCTGGCGTCGATGAACTACACCATGGCTGAGGCCATCGAGCGTGCTGGGCCCGTGTGGATTTCCTTGCTGCCGCGGGTTGTCCGTGCCTTGGACAGCGACGCCTGAATCAACCACGGAGATGCGCCAGTGAACGCGGGGAGGTGGGTGCCGTCCCCTCCCAAGTCTGATCTCACGCCTCGTCGGGGAACCAGTCTCGAATGTCGGCCACATCCTGGTTCAGGCCCAGAATCCCCCAGTACATCGCCGTGAATGCCAGCACATTGAGCTGAGGCACCTCGATACCCTGCTTGTCGGGCAACAACTTGCACAACAAATTGTCTTTGTCGATGGAGTAATAGTACCGGCAGGCCAATGGGCGCGAGGCCCACACCGTGCACTCGCCGTGACTCAGGAAGGGGCAGGCTTCTCCAATGTGGTGCTCCCACCGGCCTGGACTTGTTCCCTTCATGGCTCCATCGCCTTGAAGTCGATCCGGTTCTTGTGAAACACGCACAGCGTGTGCGGGAGCGGTCGCCATTCGTTTGCCCGACACTGCCGCCAGGTGCGCAGCCTCTGCACGAGAGACAGACACCGGGATGTGGCAGCAGTGGTCACACCCCTTTGTGCAGGCCGAGGCCTTGGAGCGAGAGACGGCACCCGCCACCACGTCCGCCGCCCTGTGCAACCACAACACCCTTTGACCGCCTGATTTCGCCCGGCTGGCGGCCGTCATCATCCGGTCAAATGCATCCGTGTCCATTTCCGCCTGTATTCGCTCAGACCGAGCCTGCAAATCGGTGGACATACGCAAGGCCTGCCATCTGGCGTGGACCTGCTCGAGGTGATCTTCCAGGTGGGTATCGGGAACAAAAACTGAATTCATGCAGGCAGAGGCTTGATCACACAACATGCGGCGCCAGACGCCACGATCTGATGGGGGTGCGGCTCGCAGCGTAGCCGAAAACCACATCAAGCCCTGAGCATTTCCGGCCCTGCGCGGTGTTTGCCTGACCTGCGAACGGACTCCCGTTTTGGGTCCTGGCATGCACAGCCCTGCCCGCGCGGACGATGGCCATGTCAATCAAGCCAGCGCGACCGTGCCCACAGACGCACTCTGCGGCGATAGCTCCACACGATTGCGTCCGCGCTCTTTGGCTCGGTACAGAGCCTGATCGGCATCGTGGATGAGTTCGTCACCGCCCGCATGCCGCACCGGATCAAACTGCGCGGCACCCACGCTCACCGAGATGGTCGTCTGGAGGTCGCAGC
>NZ_JBHTCA010000044.1:0-14978 GCF_042665215.1 Hydrogenophaga atypica | reverse complement strand
ACGCCACGAATCGCAGATTTGAAAGTGAACAGGAAAGTCAATGAAATCAACGATCTACCAACACCACCTCCGCGCCAGTGCTAGCTTTTCGTACCGTCACTTATTGCACTGAAAACGAGGAGACCCCAAGTCCTCGTGGACGGATGCCGCGATCCGCAAGGCATTAGCCATCGGCACCATTTTGTTCTTCACCCGAACGAGCATCGGGTCACCGAATGCCTTACACAACCGGGCCAGCGCGTTGCTCATGGACAGCTGGCTCAGATTCAGGCGCTCATTGGCCTTGGAGACGCTGCGGGTCTCTATCAGCGTCTCGAAGATCACGAGTAGGATGAGAGCTTCCTCATGCAGATTCATGCAAATGCATCCCTAGCGTTTCCAAGATGGCTGCACGTTTGTACGGTTTCGTACAGACGAACCGTGCCGCCCGTACATCTGCCGGGCGAGCCCAACCCAAGCCGGGGCACTGATCTCAGCCTTCGACGGGTTTCTCGCTGAAACGCATCGAGAAATCGACCGCATTCACGTCCTTGATCAGGGCGCCGACCGAAATGCGGTCGACGCCGGTCTCGGCGTAGGGGCGCAGCGTTTCGAAGGTGACGCCACCCGAAATTTCCAGGCTGCAGCGGCCATCGGCTAATCGTACGGCCTCGCGTATTGATTCCAGCGACATGTTATCCAGCAGCACCATGTCTACGCCGGCATCGAGAGCCTCCCGCAGTTGGCGCAGGGTTTCGACCTCGACCTGAATGAAACTGACGCGATCCTTGAAGACTTGCGCCGCGCGGAAGGCGGCGGTGAGGCCACCGGCCGCCGCGATGTGGTTTTCCTTGATCAGGATCGCGTCGTACAGCCCCATGCGGTGGTTCTTGCCGCCGCCGCAGCGCACCGCGTATTTCTCGGCCGCGCGCAGACCCGGCAGCGTCTTGCGTGTGTCGAGGATGGCGGCCCGCGTGCCTTCGACGGCCTTGACGTAGCGCGCGGTCTTGGTTGCGACACCGCTAAGGGTCTGCAGGAAGTTCAGACAGGTGCGCTCTGCGGTAAGCAGTTCGCGCGCAGATCCCTCGATCAGCACGATCTTCTGGCCCGGCGCACAGGTCTGGCCATCGTCTACCAGCCAAGTAGCCGTCGCTGCAGGCGCGACGCGCCGCAGCACCTCGTCCACCCAGGGACGTCCGCATATGACAGCAGCCTCGCGACAGATGATGGTGGCAGTGGCCAGCGCTTGGACTGGCACCAGCAATGCGGTCAGATCCCCCGTACCCACATCCTCATCAAGCGCTTTCTGCACATCGATACGCGTTTGTTCAATCAGATCCATAAATCTCTAGTCCTTGAAACTCAGGCACTCGCTACACCGCGTCGCAGTACCACGGGCTTGCCACCCAGGCGGCGCTTGCACATCCAGTGCGCCAGCGCCGCGTCCATGTAATCGGCGTGGCCGGGAAACCAGCGCGCCAGCTCACCGGCCAGCCGGTGACATTCGCTGCCGTCGCCTTGCTCCAGCAGGGCCTGCACATGCCGGACCGAGCGCAGTACCGCCGCGTGCTCATCCGCATGGCAGTCCCGCGCCGGGAAGCCGGTCTCGGTCATCCAGCGATCCTCTTCGTCGAAATGCGCCTGCAGATGGCTGGTCACGGCGGCCAGGCGCTTGGGCAGCTCGTGATCGGGAGCTGTTTGCAGCGCGGCGACCACCTCGACGAACTCCTCGTGGCGCGCATCCATGGGGCCGTAACCCAGAAGCAGTGCATCGCTCCAAGCCAGCTGGGGGGGAGTAGGGGGGGTAGACATTTACTTAAGCAGTAGCAATATCGCGAGTACGATCAGGAAAACCAGCAGCACGCGTCGGAAGCGATTGTCGTCCAGATGCTGGCGCAACGCCTTGCCGGCCAGCAGGCCTGCAGCCATGGGAACCAGGGCCAACAGTGACCCTGTCAGTTCTGTTGGGCCGAGACGGCCGAACAGCAGCATGGCGCCGTACAGCGGCAGCGCCGCCGACAGATAGATGATGCTAATGCTGCCCACGAACTCGTCGCGGCGCAGCCGCAGTGCCATGAGATAGGTGATGATGACCGGGCCGGTGAGCGAGGACACGCCGCCCAGCAGGCCCGACAGCAGTCCTACGCCGACACCGACGGCCCGCTCGCGCGAGGCCGATATCTGCAGGGTGGGCTTCCACGCCATCAGCGCCACGGCCAGCAGCACCGCGCCGGCCAGCATGGCGCTGAGCTGGGAGGCACTGAGGGCCAGCGTCATGCGCACGGTCAGCACCGTGGCCAGGAATTGCGCCGCGATCAGGCCGCCAAAGCGCTGCAGGCTGGGCACCAGCCGCCCGCCCTCCACGGCCTGCCAGAAGTTGGACGCCAGCACCGGCACCACCAGCAGGGCGATGGCCAAGTGCGGGGGCATGCCCAGCGACAGCAGGGGCACCGCCACCAGCGGCAGCCCCACGCCCAGAGCGCCCTTGACGAGCCCGCCCGTCAGCAACGCCACCGCGAACAGCAGCCAGGGTAGATCAGGGATCATTCTGCTTTCAAGTCGGCGATCTTGCCGGCGCGCGCCATCGCTTCGTTTTCAACAGCGATCACGCGGGCGTACTCAGCGGGGCCCGCGCCGACGGGGTCAATCACTGCAGCATTGAAGGTTTTGATGACTTCTGGATGCTTGACGACCTCAGCGATCTCCTTGCTAATTCGATCAATCGCGTGCTGTGGCGTACCTGCGGCAGCGATGACACCGACAACAACTGCGAAGTCAAAGCCAGGTACTGTCTCTGCAACAGCAGGGATGCTAGGCGCTTGAGCCGAACGTGTCGCAGCGTTGCTAGCCAGTAGGCGCACCTGATTGTTGTTATAAAAGCCCCGCATGGAAGGCAACGCCGCGACCGAGAAATCCACCTGACCGCCCACCAGTGCCGGCGTGGACTGGCCCGAGCCGCGGAACGGCACATGGCGGACGTCCAGCGACAGGGCATGCTTGAGCGCCTCCATGGTGAGGTGGTGCGTGGAGCCGATACCCGACGAGCCGTAGGTGAATTCACCCGGCTTGCCCTTGACCAGCGTGACGAACTCCGCAAAGGTGTTCACGTTGGTCTTGGGGTGGGCTACGATGAACAGCGGCGAGCGCGCGATCAGCGAGACCGGCAGGATGTCCTTGCCCACCCGATAGGTGGCGGACTTGTTGACCAGCGGCGTGATCGACAGCATGGAACCGTCCGAGACAATGAAGCTGTGGCCGTCTTGCGGCGAGCTCTGTAGCAGGCTCTGGTAGGCCACCACGCCGTTGCCGCCAGGCTTGTTGTCCACGATGACGGACTGCCCCAGGCGCTCGCCCAGGCGCTGCGCCACCACACGCGCCACGGTGTCCGGTAGCCCGCCCGGCGCATAGGGCACGATGAACTTGACGGGTTTGGTCGGATAGGCTGGCGTTTGGCTCAGTGCCGCGAGCGGGATGGTCAGGCCGGCTGCGGCCAGGGCAAAGATGATTCGGCGTTGCATGGCATTGTCTCCTGTGGGGGCGGTGCGGGGTGACTTGTGGTTTGCTTAGAAAACTAAGATAATCATTCTTGCAAACTGTTCGATTGCTGTCAACTTGAAACCCTGCCTGGTGCTAAGACAATGACCACCTCACTGATGACCCTGCGCGTCGAACGCGCCGAGCCCGCTGCGCGCGGCATTCAACGCTTCGAGCTGCGCCACCCTGACGGCGTCGAACTGCCGCCGTTCACGGCCGGCGCCCACGTCCGCATCAAGACGCCCAGCGGCGCCATGCGCCAGTATTCGTTGAGCAACGACCCGGCCGAGCGCGACCGCTATGTGATTGCCGTCAAGCGCGAAGGCGACGGCCGGGGTGGTTCACTGAGCCTGGTCGATGGCGTGCGCGCCGGCCAGATGATCGAGGTGGGCGAGCCCGAGAACCTGTTCGAGCTCGACTCCAAGGCGCGCAGCTTCGTGCTGATCGCAGGCGGCATCGGCATCACGCCGATGATGGCCATGGCTCGCCACCTGCTCGCGGAGGGCGAGCGCAGCTTCAAGCTCTACTACCTGACGCGTGACCCTGAGGGCACGGCCTTCCTGGACGAGCTCCGCGGCCCCGACTTTGCACCGCACGTGGTGATGCACCACGATGGCGGCAACCCGGCCAACACCTTTGACCTCTGGCCCGTGCTGGAAAGGCCGGGCAGCGCGACCGGCCGCCACGTGTACTGCTGCGGGCCGAAGCCGCTGATGGACGCGGTGCGCGACATGACAGGTCACTGGCCTGCCAGCGCGGTGCATTTCGAGAGTTTCGGTGGTGACACCAAGCCGCATGCCGATGACAAGCCCTTCGAGGTGCGACTGGAGCACAGTGGGCGCACCGTCACGGTTCCCGTGGGCCGATCCATCCTCGAAGCTCTGCGCGACGAAGGCGTGCATGTGCCCAGCTCGTGCGAGAGTGGCACCTGCGGCTCGTGCAAGACGCGGCTGATCGAGGGCGAGGCCGACCACCGCGACCTGGTGCTGCTGGACGAGGAAAAGGCCGACCACATCATGGTCTGCGTCTCGCGCGCCAAGACCGCCACCCTGGTGCTGGACCTATGACGCCGATCCGCCTGGGGGTTCTGGGCCTGGGCCGCGCCTTCACCCTGATGGTGCCCACCTTCACCGGCGACACCCGTGTGAAGCTGGTCGCCGCCTTCGATCCGCGCGAGGGCGCGCGCGCCGCCTTCGAACAAACCTTCGGCGGCACCGCGCAGACCTCGTCCGAGGCCGTCTGCGCCGATCCCGCAGTCGAGTGGGTCTACGTGGCCACCCCGCACCAGATGCACGTGGACCACGTGGTGACGGCCGCCCGCCACGGCAAGCACGTGCTGGTGGAAAAGCCGCTGGCCCTGAGCCTGGAGGACTGCACCCGCATGATCGAGACCTGCGAGGCCGCCGGCACCCAGCTCATCGTCGGGCACAGCCACAGCTTCAACGCGCCGGTGCTGCTGACGCGCCGCCTGATCGCCAGCGGGCGCTGGGGCGCGGTGAAGCTGGTGCACGCCATGCAGTACACCGACTTCCTCTACCGCCCGCGCCGGCCCGAGGAACTGGACACCGCCCAGGGCGGCGGCGTGGCCTACAGCCAGGCGGCGCACCAGATGGACATCATTCGCCTGCTGGCCGGCGGCGAGGTGCGCAGTGTGCGCGCCTTCACCGGCCGCTGGGACGCAGCCCGCCCCACCGAGGGCGCCTACACCGCACTGCTGACATTCGCCAACGGCGCCGTGGCCAACGCCACCTACAACGGCTATGGCCACTACGACAGCGACGCGTTGATGGACGGCGTGGGCGAGATGGGCCGACCCAAGTTGCCTGACGCCCACCGCCAGACCCGAGCGCGCCTGCGCGCGGTGACCAACGAGGCGGCCGAGGCGGCGCTGAAGGCCGAGCGCAACTTCGGTGGCTCGCTCTACGCCCCACCCGCCGCCGACGCGCCCGACGCCTGCCAGCACTTCGGGCCGGTGCTGGTGAGCTGCGAGCGCGGCGACCTGCGGCTGACGCCGCGCGGCGTCATGGTTTACGACGACCAGGGCCAGCACTTCGAACCGGCCCAGGTCCCGGCCGTGCCACGCGCCGAGGTGATCGACGAACTGTGGGCTGTGGGCCGCGAGGGCCAGGCGCCCCTGCATGGCGGGCGCTGGTCGCGCGCCACAGTGGAGGTCTGCCTGGCGCTGCTCGAATCGGCCCGCGCGGATACCGATATCATGCTCAGGCATCAGATTCCCGCACCCGCCTGAGCCCATGTCCCCCACCCACCACCCCCTGCTGCGCCATTGGCGCGAGGCCGTGCCCGATGACCGGCTGGCCCACCTGATCCGCGACGTGGCGCGGGCCCAGATGCGAGCGCTGCAGTTGCGCCTGCAGGCGCATGGGGTGTCCTTTGGACACTGGACCTTTCTGCGCATCCTCTGGATCGAGGACGGACTGACCCAGCGCGAGCTCAGCGAGCTGGCCGGGGTGATGGAGCCCACCACCTTCACCGCCGTCAAGGCCATGGAGCAGATGGGCCTGATCGAACGCCGTCAATTGCCGGGCAACCGCAAGAACATGCACGTGTTCCTCACGCCCGCTGGCCGCGCCCTGGAAAAGATGCTGGTGCCGCTGGCCGAGGAGGTCAACCACGTCAGCGTGGCCGGCCTGGGCGACAAGCAGATCGCCACGGTGCGCAAGTCGCTGCTAACCATGATTGAGAACCTTGCGGCCGATGAAGTCGACGGCGGGCTCACAGTTTAGATCGCGTAGCTCTCGTAGGTGGCCGGGTGAAAGATCTCGTCTACCGACAGACGCCGTACCGACAGGCCCTGCGAGTGGTGGTGGCGCAAGAAGGTCTCCAGCGTGGCGCGGTTCTTGTCCACGCCGTAGGACCAGTAATCGTCGCCCATGGTCTCGCGCGCGGCCTTGAGTTGTTCTTCAACAAAAGGCAACGTGACCTTGGTGGCCGAGGTGTCGGACAGTGCCTCCAGCGCAGCCGCCTTGGCTTGGCTGAAGGCCTTGAATACCGCGCCCGGCAGCCAGGGGTGCTGCTCGGCCAGGGTCTTTCGCACGCCCACCACGTGCATGATGGGGAAGATGCCGGTGCGGCGGTAATAGTCCTTGGCGGTGGCGGTGGGGTCGTCGAACAGCCAGCCCACATTCGGGTTGGCCAGCACGTGGACCGAGGGCGGACGCGGCGCCATGAAGCCGTCGATCTCGCCCCGGTCCAGCAGATCCGAAATCGTCATGCCCTCGGGCGCGCTTTCGAGCGTCACGCCCGGCGGCAGCTGCAGCGCGATCTTCTCGGGGCGGCCCGGGGTCTCGATGCCGCCGCGCACCCAGGTCACGTCCTCGGGCGCGACACCGAAATCGTCGTGCAGGATGGCGCGTGCCCACACGTTGGCGCTGAGCTGGTACTCGGGCAGGCCGATGCGTTTGCCCTTGAGGTCCTCGGGCCGCTTGATGCGGTCCTTGCGCACGTAAAGAGAGGTGTGGCGGAAAGCGCGCGAGAGGAAGACCGGCACCGCGACGTAGGGACAGTCGCCCTTGGCGGTCTTGACGCAGTAGCTGGAGAAAGACAGCTCGGAGATGTCGAACTCCTGGCTACGCATCGCACGGAAGAACATCTCCTCGGGGTAGAGGTTCATGAACACCGGATCGACGCCGTCGATCTGGACGCGGCCATCGAGCAGGGCGCGGGTGCGGTCGTAGTCGCCCATTGCGACCGAAAGTTGCAGTTTTGCCATATGCTGGAGATCAGGCTTTCACGGTGTAGGAAGTGTCGAGTTCGGGCGAGTCGGCCTGAGCCGCCCACACGTACTTCGCCTCATATTGGCGCCAGTCTACGGTTTTTGGAATCACACCTTGGAACGAGCAGACACTTTCAGCAATCGAGAGCTCACCTGCGCCGATCGCATCACCGCTCTGCTGGAAAGTGCGTACCGCCTCAATCATCTGCTTGCGGAACTCGACGATGGCCATGTCGCTGGCGCCCAGCCGGTCATTGCTGCGATCTGCGATCTTGCCCATGGTGATCCACATCGCCATGTCCTGATTTGGAATGCCTTTGATGCCGGTGAAGTTGCCGGCCTTCATGGCCTGGCGGTCCTGCCAGAAGCGGTTGTCGTAGTTGCGCAGCGGCCGGTACTGGCTATCCAGATCAACGCCAACGGACTGCCCAAGGAACTTGCGCCAAGTTTCGGTCTCAGGCGTCTGCGCTGGATCACCCCAGCCAATGAAGTAGAAGCAGGTATTTGTATCGTCCACTGGGACGTTCACGTTGGCCACGTTGTACAGGTTGTTAGGCGGAATCAACACCGTCCACGGCGCCACGAATACCGTGGTCCGCACGTAGTCGTGCGTCTGCGCATTGAATATGGGGCGACGGATGGCTGCGTAACGAAAACCATAGTCGCCACGCTGCACCTGCATGCGCGGGGCCTTGTCGGTTGATGGGCGCAGCCAGTTCTTCTCATTGGCTTCCGCGCCATGGACGCGAGCCGGAACCATATCCGAACTGTGCAGGCTGGAACTGTGGGCCGAGTCAATTGCGCCTTCCAGAATCTGGGCCCAATTGCAGGGCAGAACCACCTTGGCGATGCTAACTCGGGCTTCAGCTGTCGGCGCCCATCGCGGCGGCACGAATTCGGGCATCTGGTCTTGCGCCCCCATCCAAGCCCACACGAAACCGCCCCACTCCTTGGTCGGATAGGCCTTGTGCTTGGTTTTTTCGGCGAAACCGCTGGCGGCCGGCTCGGACACCATCTCCAGCACATTGCCAGCCACGTCCATCTTCCAACCGTGGTAGAGGCAGCGCAGGCCACCTTCCTCGTTGCGGCCAAACACCAACGATGCGCGACGATGAGGGCAGTACTCATCGAGCACACCGACCCGGCCGTCACTGTCGCGGAAGACAACCAAGTCTTCACCAAGGATGCGAGCCTTGACCGGCGTACCGTCTGCTGCAGGCACCTCCTCTTGAAGGCAAATGGGAACCCAGTGCCGGCGCATCAGTTGGCCCATGGGGGCACCGTTTTCGACGCGGCACAAGAGGTCGTTTTCTTCGGTCGTGATCATGTTTGGTCTCCAGAAGTTGGCAGCCGATAAAGTGGGAGTGCACCAAGATTTTTCTTAGTCTTCTAATTATATTTATGGAGTCCAGCGAATGCAAGTGGCATCCGAAACACGTCTTCGACAAATTGGCCGTTTGGCAGCGTAGCAAACCTGTGAGCTTGCTGCGCCACTGTGAGGGGTCCCTTTGATTTCAGTGCAAAAAGTGACGGTTCCCATCCGCCCGGAGAGCGAGCATTTGCGCGGGTCTGGTTCCTTGGCCCAGGGTAAGTCTTTGTCAGGCAATGATTTTCTGTTGGTCCCTCATTCGGCCTGCGAAGCCCTGTTTGTGGGGTTGATCTCATGCGGAGGCGCTTGTTTTGCGGGCCGTTTGTGAGGGCAGGATCTGGGCTGCATAGCGGTCCACCGGGAAGCGGAAGACCCCACGCAGGTTGATGCCCTCCAACCGTGTAGGTGCCACCCGCCCGATGAGCTCTGGCGGCACGATCTGGCGCCGGTTGGCCCACCGATCCAGCACGGTCTGCATCTGCGCCGTGTTCCAGGACATCACGATGTTGGCCAGCAAGCTCAACGCATCGGCCACCGCCTGCATCTCGTCGGCGCGCCGGGCTTGCGCTGGGCCGACGCGGCCGGTATAGATCGCCCGTTTCAGTGCATTGACTGCCTCGCCGCGGTTGAGCACCCGTCGCAACTCGCGTCGGAAGGCCTCGTTGACGAAGTAGTCGGCCAGGAATGCCGTGCGCAGCAGCTTGCCCACCTGCACGCCGGCGTCGTAAATCGGGTCGCCTCTGGCGGCCGAGCCGAACCGGGCCAAGGTGCTCACCGCGCTGGCATGCCCGCTCGACACCGAAGCCGCCAGGTGGACCAGACTGTCCCAGTGGGCTTCAATCAACGCGGTGTCGATGCCGGCCTCACAGACGGCAGCGATCTCCTCGGGTACCTTCATGCCGCGCGGCACGAACAGACGCCGCTGCTTGAGCTCCTTGAGCCTGGGACACAGATCGAAGCCCAGCAGCCGGGCCAAGGTCATGGCGAAGTCGGTGTAGCCGTGGGTGTCCACGGCCAGTTGTGTCGTCTCGACCCGCTCTTGCCGCACAACACCCTCGATAGCCGCGCCGGCCTGGCGTTCGTTGAGCACGATGGGCTGAGCGTGGAAGATGCCCCAGCGGTCACGCACGTGGCTGTAGATGCCGATGGAGGCCGTCTGCCGCCTTGGATCCTGGCGCGCCTGCCATACCCGTCGGCTGGTCTCCAGGCTCATCATGTCCGAGGAAGCCAGGTCGGCTCGGCCCCAAGTGGCGGCAATGGCGTGGCGTTGCATGTACTGCAGCACCGCCTGGCAGGCCAACGTCAGGCGCCGCTCGTCGCTGGCCCAGCGCATGGCCTGGCGGATGCTCGCGGCCGACAGCTGAGGGATCATGCGCGCGCACTCGGCCGCCGTGAGACTGGTGCCGTGGGCCAGGATGCCGGCGTAGACCATCAGCAGTTCCTGGCCAGAACGCGGCTCACGGCCAAGCATCACCCAGCTGAAGCGCACCTGGGCGTCCACCGCCAGGATGACTTCTGGCAGTTGAACCTCGCCAATGCGTTGATCGAGACGGTGGCGTAACTTGGTGACCTCGGGGTCTTCGTCGTCGGCCACCAGTGGCGCCAGGTGCAGTTCATCATCCACCCGCAGCGTTCCGGTGCGCACGGCCGCAGCCACGGCATCCACGCCGGCGCGCACACGCTCCAGCAGCGGTGCGAGGAAGTTGCCCGCTTTGACTGGCATCTGGAGTCTGGCGTAGTGGCGCCGGGCCTCGGTCTTCCAGCGCTCATCCGGAATAAACAGCCGTTCGCGACCCCGGAAACTCAGCGAATGCTCGACCCAGACCGAGCCATTGCGAACGGCTCGGCGCAAGGCCAACAGCGTGGACACCTCCAGCGCCCGGAATGCCCGCTCGCGGTCGGTGTCGGAGATGTCCTGGCGCCATGCCGCCCCCAGCCTTGCCGCCGTGAAGTCCTTCGGCAGGCTCTTGTCACCGGTCGCATACTGCGTGCGCAAGGTGTCCAGTGCTTGCAGTGCCGGATGTTCACCCGTAGCCTTCCAGGCCAAGCTGCTGACGGCGACCAAGAGCGAGCGCACAGGGACGATGGTGGCGATCAGTTGCCGACGGATGCCCGACGCTCGGCTCGGAGCCTTCTGCGCGCGCCTGGCGGCAACCAGTTCACGCAGCTTGGTACGCAGTTCAGCCGAAGCAGATTCGTCCTCGACCAGGTCCGTCAAATCCTGCAATAGCAATTGGTACTGCCGTGACCAGTCGACGGCGGTACCCACCTCGTCAGCGCATTGGCGCCAGAGATCCGTGACGCGGCGCTGGAACATAAGGATGAACTGGTCCGTGGTCGTCAGCAGGCAGTAGCGCAGGAAGCAGGCCAACTCGACGGTTCGTGCTGGCTCCTTGACGCGTTCGCTGACCGAGGGCGGACGTGTGGCCATGCGCCGGGCGTAGCGGCGCACCAGCGTGCCATTGAGCTCGCCCAGGTGGCGATCCAGGCCCAGTCCTTTGAGGAAGGTGATGCGCTCGAGCACTTCAGCAATCTGGCGCGTGGAATGCTTGGCAGGCGCGCTCCACAACCAGCTCTGACAGTGCTGGCCATCTGGCCGGCTGGCGGTTATAGCCGCCGCCCATAGCTTCAGGGTGGCGGCCGGCACCATGGTTCGCACGGACGCAGCAGCGGTGGTTTCGAGATCGTCGAGTGCAGCCGCCACTATGCTGCGAATGGCGCGCTCGTGCACGATGATCAGTCGGTGTTCATACAACCAGTGGCGGGCCCACAGCAGCAGGCGCTCGCGATCGGCGGTGTGCGCCACCTCGTCGCGCAATACACGCACGAGCGCACGGCGTTGGTGTTCGCTCATCCAGGCAAAGCCCAGAACCTCGCAAGCCTGCTGCTGGTGGTCGAACAGGGTGCGGCCCCGGGTGTAAAGCGCGCGCAGCGAGGCCAAATCCGGTGTCTCGATCTCCAGCAGTTTGCCCAGGTGGCGCAGCAAGGCCACTGGCACGGCACGAACACTGTTCAATGGGCGCCCGCTCATGCGTAAGAAACCGATGTGCAGCGCCAAGCCCAGCTTATGGCGGTCGCCCCGGCGCCGCTCGATCAGCTCTTTCTCGGCAGGGCCGAAGCTGAAGAAGGCCTGCAACTCGAAGGCAGAGATCTCCCGCGGCAGCTCACGCAGGCCCAGATAAGGTGTTTGCCAACCCTGCATCGCCGCCGCTCCTCAAGAGTCGAAAGGCAGCTAAAGATACGCTCGGCCAGACCGAACAGCAACTGCAGTGGAATCAACGACTTACCGCGCAGGGCCCGCGCCGTTGCTCGGCAAACGAACCGTCACTTTTTGCACTGAAATCAAAGGGTCCCCGCTTGGCACCGCCGGCGCCCATGTCTCAGCGACAGTTGAGCATGGCCTTCGAGTCCCCGGTTCTCCAGGGGATGAGCCCGGGCGAACGCGCCACCGCGATTGCGCAACTGGCGTTCCTGCTGCTGCAAGCAGCGGGTGTTCAACAGACGGGAGCTGACGATGGCGAACACTGATCTGTTGCCCGCCACCGTACTGCGTCGGAAGGCCGTCGTCTACGTGCGGCAGTCCACCCAGACGCAGGTTCAGAATAACTTGGAGAGCCAGCGCCGTCAGTACGACCTGGTCGAGGAAGCACGCCGCCGTGGCTTTGCGCAGGTCGAGGTCATCGATGACGACCTCGGCCGTTCCGCCAGTGGCATGGTGGCCCGACCAGGTTTCGACCGGCTTGTCGCTTGGCTCTGCGCCGGCGAGGTCGGGGCCGTGCTGTGCTTCGACGCCTCGCGGCTGGCACGCAATGGCCGCGACTGGCACCACCTTCTGGAGCTGTGCGGCTTGGTCGAGGCCCGGGTCATCGACCTGGATGGGGTCTACGACCCATGTCGCCCTAATGATCGACTGCTGCTGGGCATGAAGGGCAGCATCAGCGAATTCGAGCTCGGCGTGCTCAGGGCGCGCATGTTCGAGGCAGCCCGCGCCAAGGCCCAGCGCGGCGAGCTGCGCATCAGCGTGCCTATCGGCTACGTCTGGCACCGCGAGGTCGGTTTGGGCTTCGATCCCGACATACGGCTGCAGGAGGCAATCCGATTGATCTTCGCGCGGTTTCGCAAGCTGGGCAGCGCCCGCCAAGCCTTTCTGTCGCTTGCTGCTGAACAGGTTCACTTCCCGCGCCCATCTGATGGCAAGAAGATGGTGACGTTCGACTGGACTCCAATCCGTTATCGCAACGTGATCGCGGTGCTTAAGAATCCTTTTTACGCTGGCACCTATGCCTACGGCAAGAGCGAGAAGCGCACGGCCCTCGTCGATGGGCGACTGCGCAAGAGCTATGGCCATAGCAAGCCGGTCGAGCATTGGGAGGTGATGCTCCAGGGCCACCATGAAGCCTACATCGACTGGTCCGAATTCGAGCGCAATCAGAAGCAACTTGCCGTCAATGCCTACGGTAGAGTGGATGGTGTGAAGTCGGGTCGCGGCGGGCGTGCGTTGCTCGCGGGTATGCTGTGCTGCGCGCGTTGCGGCCGCCGTCTGACGGTCGCGTATACCGGCCGCGGTGCACGTCAACCGGTGTATCGGTGCGACCGTCCGCACGTGCAGCTGGCGCAGCCGCGGTGTTTTACTTTTGGAGGCCGGCGAGCCGACGAGGCCATGGCAAGAGAGTTGCTGCGAGCGGTCGAGCCTCTGGCCGTCGAAGCGGCGTCGCTTGCTGAACGGAGGCACATGGAAGTCCAAGCGGACCAACGGCGAATCGTGAATTTGGAACTACAGCAAGCACGCTACGAGGCGACGCTGGCAGAGCGACGCTACGCGGCCTGTGACCCTGACAACCGTTTGATCGCCGCACAACTCGAACGGAGCTGGGAGTCAGCGTTGCAGCGTGTGCAGGCATCCCAACGGCGCGTCGACGCAGTCGAACAAACGCTGTCGGCCATGGCAACACCCGACCTCGGTGGGCTCGCCCAAGATCTCGCCGCCGCATGGGATGCGCCCGGCGTGACGATGCGCACACGCCAGCAGTTGCTTCACACCTTGGTCCAGGAGATCATTGCCGATCTCGATGAGAAGACGCGAGAGATCGTTCTGACGATTCATTGGCGTGGAGGTCAGCATTCGGAAGTCAGGGTCGCGAAGCCAAGGTCTGGCGAGCATGGCTGTCGTACATCCGATGAAGCCTTGGCCGTCATGCGCAGCATGGCGGGCAAGTGGTCCGACGAGCATATTGCCGCGACGCTCAATCGCATGGCCCTGCCCACCGGGCAGGGCAAGACTTGGACCGCGCATCGCGTAAGTTCTGTGCGGATGGTGAACGACATTCGTGCGTACCGGTCAGCGCACAAGGACGGACAGTGGCTCACCATGTCGGAAGCCGCCGCAAAGCTCGGCGTGAACAACCACCGTATTCGGCGCTTGATCAAGCAAGGAATCCTGTACGCAGAGCAGGTTGTGCCGCGAGCGCCGTATCAGATTCGGGCATCCGATCTGCTCGATCCTCGCGTGATCGAGGCGGCCGCGCGGACACTCGGCCCGTGTCAGGCGGTCGGCGAGAACCAGATGTCAATGTTTTCAAGCACTTAACGAAGAGGGGCACTATGAACAAGCCATTGCAATGGGCCGGATCTGGTTCTCGATCCAATTGTTGTCCACCGGCAGTTGTCCGTCATCCACGAATCGGATCAGCGCATCCCAGCGCCGCAGGCTGTAGTTCAGCGCCTTGGCGGTTGCTGATCCGTCGGGCACCTGGCGCCGTTGCAGCGTCATCCACTCGTGCAGAGCGTCCAGGATCGGCCGGGTCTGCTGCTGCCGAACGGCTTGCCGTTGCTCGGTGTCCAGCTCTTTGACGTCACGCTCGATCTCATAGACCCGGGCGAACTGCTGCAGGGCGAACTCGGCGATCTGGCTCTTGTTGGCCGCGTGCAGGTCGAAGAACTTGCGCCGGGCATGGGCCAGACAGCCCACCTCGGTCACGCCGCTGGCGATCAGGGCCTTGTAGCCGCTGAAGTCGTCGCAGGTCAGGCAGCCCTTCCAGGCCTTGTCGGTGCCCTGGCCCAGGAAGCGCCGGGCGTGTTCGCCCGAGCGGGATTCGCAGAAGTCGTAGACCACAGCCTTGATGCTCTCGAAGGACCCCGGCGCATAGGCCCAGAGGTAGGCGCGGTGCGTCTTGCCATCGCCGGGCTTGAGCATGGCCACCGGCGTCTCATCGGCGTGCAGCACCCGGTGGCTGAGGATCTCGGTCTTCAGGGCATCGACCAGCGACTGCAGCCGCACCCCGCAGGTGCCCACCCACTGCGCCAGGGTCGAGCGAGGGATGGCCAGGCCAGCGCGGCCGAAGATCGCCTCCTGCCGGTACAGCG
>NZ_JBHTCA010000043.1:0-15485 GCF_042665215.1 Hydrogenophaga atypica | reverse complement strand
ATGGGCGCAATGGCCTGGAAACGGACCGAAATGAGTGCCGAATCCACCGCGCGGACGCTTCGCAGAAGTTCGATTCCTCGGAATCAGTGGCCGAGGCCCCTTCACCACGCATTTTTTCAACGGCCTGTTAACAGTCCAAACCCCTTCGTCAGCCTTTCAGCGGCCCTTCATCGGGCATTTGGGCGGGCGCGGCGTGGCGGTGGTGGGCGGCTACAACGTGCGCGCGCTCGACAAGCACGCGTTCACAGCGGCAATGCGCCGCCCCAGGTCGGCGCGCAAGGTGGCGTCAAGCGGTTGGGCGCCCAGCGCGGCGGCGGCGCACCTCTGCAGGGCAAGTTCACGCCCCTGGGTGGCATGGCGGGGCAGGGGCCAGCGCCCGAGTGGGCCCAAGGTGTGCGCCAGTGTGGCAAAGGCGGCGGCATCCATGGGCTCGGCCGCCAGCACGGCGCGGCTGGGGGAAAAGCCCTGCGTGTGGGTCAGTGCCACCATGTAGCCCGAGTCCGCCTCGAGGCGCCAACCCACGCCGGGTATGTGGGCGAACAGCGGGTAGTGGGGGGCCAGTTCCGGCAACAGGTGGTTGGGCACCACCTGCGCGTGCCAGTAGCGGTTGGCCAGGCGGGTGTAGTGGGCAAAGTCGGCCACCGGGGTCAGGCCCGCCTGTTCGAACGGCAGCATCTCAACCGGTGGTTTGGTGGGCACGACGGTGTCGTTGGACACGTCGATGTACAGCGTGCCAGCCAGAAAGGCGTTCTGGAAATACGCGCCCCGCAGGTCGCCCCACACCTGGTGCATGTGGCCACCGGCGGCCAAGAAGGCGGCCAGCGCCGCATGGCCCTGGGCCGCCTCACCGCTCAGCGTGACCGGGTTGATCTCTCGCAAGCGGCGTTTGACCGCCAGCGAAATTTCCAGGCACTGGCCCAGCGGGTAAGGCTTGCCCCATTTGAAGGGCTGGGCCGCCCGCAACACAGGGTCGAGCGACGCACGGATGCCTTGCATCAGTGTCATCAGCGGCCCCAACGTGGGCAGCAGGTGCTGCTCGGTCAGAGCTTGCTGGCGGGGGGTGTCGATGACGCGGGGCTCATTGGGCAGCAGTGGGCGAGCGGACATCATGCTCATGCGATTTTGATGGGCGTGGAACTCAAACATCTGGGTTTGAAGCATTGTCGTCGGGGATCGGACGGCTTGACAGGCGCTCGGCGGGGTGTCTTCGTTTTGCCTTGAAGTGGTCACGGGTCTTTCATCGTGGCGCCGCACGATGGCCGGCGGATGAACCACACTCCTCACAGAGGCCCTATGCAAACCCCGACCCAGGCATCGACCCGCCGATGCCTGATGCCCCGTGCCGCCAACGGCCAAACGCACCCGCCACAACGCAGCAGTGCAGACCTGCGCGCCTTCACCCGGCTCGGCGGTGGCCATGCGGCCCGGCCACTGCCCCTGCGCGTGGCCTTGTGCTTGGCGCGCGGCGCCAGCGGCCTGTTGCTCGTGAGCTTGCTGCTGGGCGCCACCTTCACCGCCGCCCCTTTGGCCTTGGCGGCCTGGGTGTTGCTGCTCGCGGGTGCCACGCAGTGGACAGGCAAACGCATCGCCCGCCACCTGGGTGCCCCGCGCCCCTACCACCTGGGACTCAGCCCCAACCACCTGCAACAAGGCGCGCGTGGTGGTTGGCCCAGCAGCCACGCGGTCAGCATGGCCTGCGTGAGCGCCGCTGTGTGGGTGGCCGGCGTGCCGCCCCTGCTGGTGGTCAGCGCGGTGCTGCTGACCCTGGCCACCGGCTGGGCGCGCATCTACGTCGGGGCGCACTTCCCGTCCGACGTGCTGGCAGGCTGGGGCCTGGGTCTGTGTGGTGGCACGCTGGGCATGGTGCTGGCAACCCCTTGGTTGGGGTCCGTGGGCGTCTGATCCGTGGGTGTCAGATAACTCGCCAACGTGCCGGGGGGTCAGGGCTGGGGCGCGTGGCGGCTTCAAACATTGCGGCGTCCCGCATGCGGGCGAGGCAGACTGCGGACCATCAGGATGGCGAGTGCCACCCACGGTGGTGCGGCCTTCCAGCTCGACGGCCGCATGGTCGATGCGCCGGTGCTGCGCCGCGCCGAACGCATCCGTTCATCTGCATCCACTCAAGACGGCCTGCCGCCATAAAAAGACCCGCGCGGCTCAGGCGTGGTGGGCCAAGCGCAGAAACACGTAAAACAGCCCGGCCAGAAAAACGGTCTCCAGCACCATCAGCGCCACCGGTTTCCAGCCCACCTTGACCACGTCCTTGAGGTGGGTCTTCATGCCGATGGCCGCCATGGCGCCCACCAGGCACCACTGCGAGGCGCTTTTGCCGGCCGCCACCACCCAGGCCGGCAGCCAGCCCGTGCTGTGGATGACCACCAGGATGGCGAAGGCCACCGCAAACCAGGGCAGCAGCGGTGGGCGTGGGCCGCTGGTGCTGGCGCCCTGGCTCAGCTCGTGCCGGCGCGCCAGCCAGGCTGCCAGCGCAATCACCGGCAGCAACATGGCCACGCGCATGAGTTTGACCAGCGTGGCCACATCACCCGCCTCGTGCGAGATGCTGTAGCCCGCGCCCACCACCTGCGCCACGTCGTGGATGGTGCCGCCGATGAAGGCGCCGGCCTGCCAGGCGTCCAGGCCCAGCCAGCCGGTGACCATGGGGTACAGCACCATGGCCATGGTGGACAAGGCGCTCACACCGATCACCGTGAACAGCGTGGCCTGCTCCTTGCGCGGGTGGGCCGGCATGGCGGCTGAGAGCGCCAGCGCGGCCGATGCCCCACAAATGGCCACCGCCCCGCCGGTGAGCAGGCCGAAGAACATCTGAAACCCCATCATCCTGGCGAGCAGAATGCCCACCGCGATGGTCAGCGCCACCGCCAGCACCACCATGGCAATGGGCTGCCAGCCCAGGGCCAGCACCTGATCGAGCGTGATGCGCAGGCCCAGCAGCGCCACACCCAGGCGCAACACCGCCTTGGCAGTGAAGTCGATACCGGCCGCGCTGCGGCTGTGCTGCCCGGCCTCGGGCTGCGTCAAAAAGTTCAGCGCCATGCCCAACAGCAGCGCCAGCAGCATGACCGGCGCGCCATGGTGCTCGGCCAGGAACATGGCGGCCACGGCCACCACGCCACTGACCACCAGCCCGGGCCACAGGGTTTGCAGGCGATCACGCAAGGCGGTCATGGGGCGGGGCTTTCTGACAAAACTCAGGCGGGGGTCAACAAATGGTCCTGGAACTGCTCGCGCAGTCGGTTCTTGAGCATCTTACCGGTGGCGCCGAGCGGGATGGCGTCGACAAACACCACATCGTCCGGGGTCCACCACTTGGCGATTCTGCCGTTGAAGAAAGCCAGGAGGTCTTCCTTGCTGACCTCAACGTTGGGCTTCTTGACCACCACCAAGAGCGGGCGCTCGTCCCACTTGGGATGTTTGGCCGCAATACACGCGGCCATGGCCACCGCCGGGTGGGCCATGGCGATGTTCTCGATGTCGATGGAGCCGATCCACTCGCCACCGCTCTTGATCACGTCCTTGGCGCGGTCGGTGATGTTCATGAACCCGTCCGCATCGATCGTGGCCACGTCGCCGGTGGGGAACCAGCCGTTGACGAGCGGGCTCTTGTCACCCTTGATGTACTGCTCCACCACCCAGTGCCCGCGCACCAGCAGCTCGCCCGAAGCCTTGCCGTCCCACGGCAGCTCCGCCCCGTCTTCGCCGACGATCTTCATGTCGATGCCAAACACCCCCCGGCCCTGTTTTGCCTGGATGCTCCGTCGCTGCTCCACCGGCAAATCCAGTTGGTGGCCTTTGAGGATGCCCACCGTGCCGATGGGAGACAGTTCGGTCATGCCCCAGGCGTGGATGACCTGCACACCGTAGGTGTCTTCAAACGTGCTCATCATGGCCGGCGGGCAGGCCGAGCCGCCAATGATGGTGCGGCGCATGGTGCTGAAGCGCAAGCCGTTGCCCTGCACGTGGGCCAGCAGACCTTGCCAGACCGTGGGCACACCGGCCGAGACGGTGACACCTTCCGCTTCGAACAGCTCGTGCAGGCTCTTGCCGTCCAGGCCCGGGCCGGGGAACACCAGCTTGGCCCCCACCATACAGGCCGAATACGGCAGACCCCAGGCGTTGACGTGGAACATGGGCACCACGGGCAACACAGCGTCGCGGGCCGAGAGGTTCAGTGCATCGGGCAAGGCCGAGGCAAAGGTGTGCAGCACCGTGGAGCGGTGCGAATACAACACGCCCTTGGGGTTGCCGGTGGTGCCGCTGGTGTAGCACAGGCTCGATGCCGTTTGTTCGTCGAACTCGGGCCACTCGAAGCGGTCGGTGGGCTCGCCAGCGATCAGATCCTCGTAGCAGATCAGGCCCGGGATCTTGGGCACAGTGGGCATGTGCTCCTTGTCCACCATCAGCACAAACTTGCGCACGGTCTTGAGGCGTTCGGCCACCTGTTCGACCAGCGGCAGGAAGGTCTTGTCGAAACACAACACCTCGTCCTCGGCGTGGTCGGCAATCCACACCAGCTGGTCGGGGTGCAGGCGCGGGTTCAGGGTGTGCAGCACGGCGCCACTGCCCGAGACGGCGTAGTACAGCTCCAGGTGGCGGTAGGTGTTCCAGGCGATGGTGCCCACGCGCACGCCGGGGGCCATGCCCAGGCCGGCCAGGGCCTTGGCCAGCTTGCGCGAACGCGAGGCCAGATCGGCGTAGGTGTAGCGGTGGATGTCGCCTTCGACGCGGCGCGACACCACCTCTTGGGTACCATGGTGACGCTCGGCGTGGCGCAGCAGGGATGAGATCAGCAGCGGCTGCTGCATCATTTGGCCGTTCATGGGTTTGTCCTCGGGTTCAATGACAAAAAACAGGGCAAAAAAAAGCGCAGGGGCCCGCCGGGCGCCCGCGCCTGTGCACACTGGGGCTGTTTACTGCGTAAGCTTGATGTCGAAGGTCTTGACGATGGCGGCGTTGCGCTCGAACTCGGCCTTGACCGACTGGGCCAACTGCGGTGCTTCGAGGTCGCGCGGGCTCACCTCGAAGCCGGCGGCCACCAGTTTGGCCTTGACGTCGGGGCTGTTGGCGGCCTTGTTGACCGCGTCATTGATCTTGTTGACGATGGCATCGGGCATGCTCGCCGCAGCAATCACGCCAACCCAGTTGCTGAAGTCCATGTCGGGGATGCCCTGCTCGGCCAGCGTGGGCACGTTGGGCAGCTGGCTGGAGCGCGTCTTGGTGACCACCCCGTAGACCTGCACCTTGCCGGCGGCGATGAACTGCTTGGTGGGGCCCACGGAAGAGAACATCACCGGGATCTGGTTGCCCATGACCTGGGTCAGCGCGGGCGGGATGCCTGCGAACGAGATGTGCTGCATGTCCAGCCCGACCTTCTGGTTGAGGATCATGCCCGCGTAGTGCGAGGCGGTGCCCGTGCTGTACGAGGCAAAGCTCACCTTGCCGGGGTTGGCCTTGACGTAGGCGATCAGCTCCTTGAGGTCTTTGGCCGGCGTGTTGGGTGCACCGATCAGGATCAGGCTGTCGCGTGCCGCCACGGCCACCGGGCGCACCTTGGGCACGATGTCCATGCTGGGCTTGAGCACATGCGGGATTTCGGTCAGCAGGTTGCTGGCGGTGAACATGATGGTGGTGCCGTCGGCCGGTGCGTTCAGCAAAGCCTGCATGCCGATCACACCACCTGCACCGGCGCGGTTCTCGATGACGAAGGGGTGACCCACGTCCTTGCTCAGCTGGTCGCCGATGATGCGCGCCACCTGGTCCATCACGCCCCCAGCGGGCGCCGGCACGATGACTTTGACCGGCTTGTCGGTCCAGGCGAAAGCGGCCGGCACGGCCAAAGCCAGCAAGGTGGCGCAGGTGGTGCGGCGCGTGAAGCGGGAAGCAAAAAACATGGGTGTCTCCAATCGTTGGGTGCCCGGGTCGTCCCGGTGCGTGTCGGCAGGTTCTTCCTGAACCGTGGACGAATGGTAGGCAGCGTGCCCGCCGCCGGCTTGATAATTCACGCCAAGAACTTTCGATTTTGGGACACCCCATGGCCACCCATCTGCCGGTTGTGCGCAGCGCCAGCCTCAATGGTTATGTCGAGTTGGCGCAATCGCTGGGCCTGGACGCCGCCGCCATGTTGAGGCGCGCCGGCCTGCAGTTGCGCAGCCTGAGCGACCCCGAAACCCCCATCAGCACCCAGGCGGTGCGCCGCCTGCTGGAGACCAGTGCGTTGGCCAGCGGCGCAGAGGATTTTGGGCTGCGTCTGGCGGCCCGGCGTTCGCTCTCCAACCTGGGGCCGCTCAGCCTGGTGCTCAAGGAAGAGCCCAGCGCACGTGCCGCGCTGGACACCCTGTGCCGCTACCTGCGCCTGCTCAACGCCTCGCTGCTGACCGAGCTGGAAGAACACGATGGCCTGCTGCGCATCAGCGAAGACTTGGTGACCGAACCGGGCGCGCCCTTGCAGCAGTCCATGCAGTTGGCCGTGGGGGTGATGCACCGCATCCTGCACGAGTTGCTGGGCGAACGCTGGCAACCACTGTGGGTGGGCCTGCGCCAAGCGCCGCCCCAGGAGCCCACGCGCTTCGAGCGCTTCTTTGGCACGCGGGTGGTGTACCTGGCCGGCTTCAACGGCATCGTCTGCCGCGCCAGCGATTTGACGCAGGGCCTGGCAGCCCACCAGACGGCCATGGCCAGCTTTGCCCGGCGTTACCTGGACGGTGAACTGTCGCGCGGCCAGCGCAACGCACAGACCACCACCCGCCAGCTCATCACCGCCCTGTTGCCCGGTGGGCGCTGCACGGCGCAGCAGGTGGCGCAGCACCTGGGCGTGGACCGGCGCACGCTGCACCGCCACCTGAGCGCCGAGCAGACCGATTTTTCTGCCGTGTTGCAGGCGGTGCGCATGGAAATGGCGGAGCAACAGTTGCGGCAAAACCAGCGCAGCCTGGCCGAGGTGGCCACGCTGCTGGGTTTTTCGTCGCCCAGCGCCTTTGCCTACTGGTTTCGCCAAGGCTTCGGCTGCAGCGCCCGCGCCTGGCGTCAAGGGCGCCCCTGATCAGGCCGAACCACCGTGCGCCTTGCGCCAGGCCTGCGGCGCCTGGCCGAACTGCGTGGTGAACCAGCGCGTGAACGAGCTGGGTGTGCTGTAGCCCAACAGTTCGGACACCCGCACCAGCGAATAGCGCGGGTTGGCCACGTAGCGCTGGGCCAGTTCCGCGCGCACCTCGCCCAGCATGTCGGTGAAGCTGGTGCCGGCTTCGTCGAGCTGGCGTTGCAGGGTGCGCACGCTCAGGCCCAGGGCCTGGGCCACGTACTCGGTGCTGGCGCGGCCGCTGGGCAACATCAGGTAAATGGCCTTGCGCACGTCCAGCACCACCGAAGGGCCATTGACCGGTGGCAGCGATTCGACAAAACGCTGGGCGTAACGCGCCATGGCCGGATCGGCCGCCGGGTTGGGCGCGTCCAGATCGGCGGCACGGCAGACGATGCCGTTGAACTCGCTGCCAAACTCCAGCCGGCAGGCAAACACCCGCTTGTGCAAGCTCAGGTCGGCCGGTGCCTCGTGGCTGAAATTCACGCTCTGCGGCGCCCAGCGCCCGCCCATCACCGCCGCACACATGCGAAACAACACGCCCAGCGCCAACTCGGTGGCCTGGCGCGACGGTGCGGTGGCCACCACCTCCTCGCGGACGATGACCAGGCTGCCCGCGTCCTCCAGCTGCATGGCCAGTGTGTCGTTGAGCAGGTGGCGGTACTGCATGGTCACCATCAGCGCTTCGCGCAGCGTTCGCTGGTGGCTGATGAGCAGGCTCACCACCCCGAAGTCCGACAGCTGGCGCGACTCCGCCATGCGCAGGCCGAACTGGCTGTGGCCCGTCGCCTGGGCCGCCAGCTCCAGCAGGCGCACCGCCGACTGCGCCGGAATGCGCTGTTCGGGATCGGCCAACAGGGCGCGGCTCAGGCCCACCTCACGCAGCAGCGGCTGGGGGTTCAAACCCAGGTCGCGCGCCACCTCCAGGAAGTTGGTGAGGGTTGCGGCGCGGACGAGTGCGTTCATGGGGTGGTGCGGCGTGGCATGAAATGATAAGCCGTTGGCAGATCATGCGAAGCGCCCCCTGGGGTGAATACCTACAGTCCCTCCCATGGCGCACCACACCGGCGCGCCGCCAGAGGAGACACACATGGCCAAAGCCATCCGAATGCACCAAACCGGTGGGCCCGAGGTTCTGCGGCTTGAAGAAATTGACGTGGGTGAGCCCGGCCCCGGCCAGGTGCGCCTGCGCCACGTGGCCGTGGGCCTGAACTACGCCGACACCTATTTCCGCAACGGCACCTACCCCATGCCTTTGCCGGCCGGCATGGGCGTGGAAGCATCGGGTGTGGTGCAGGCCGTGGGCGAAGGCGTGACGAACGTGGCCGTGGGCGACCGCGTGACCTACACCGGCTTCCTCAACACCCTGGGCGCCTACGCTACCTCCCGCCTCATCCCGGCCGCGCCGCTGATCAAGTTGCCCGACAACATCGCCTTCGAGACCGCCGCCGCCATGACCATGCGCGGCCTGACCTCGGCCTACCTGCTGCGCCGCATCCACGATTTCAAAGCCGGCGACACCCTGCTGTTGCACGCGGCCGCCGGCGGCGTGGGCCTGATCGTTTCGCAATGGGCCAAGCTGCTCGGCATCACGGTGATCGGCACCGTGTCCACCGAAGAAAAAGCCGAAGTGGCCCGCGCCCACGGCTGCACCCACACCATCAACTACAGCCACGAAGACGTAGCCAAAAAAGTGCGCGAACTCACCGATGGCGTGGGCGTGAACGTGGTGTTCGACAGCGTGGGCAAAAGCACCTTCATGGCCTCGCTCGATTCGCTCAAACGCCGTGGCCTCATGGTGTGTGTGGGCACGGCCAGCGGCCCCATCGACGGCTTCAACCCCAACCTGCTGGCCATGAAGGGCTCGCTCTACCTGACCCGACCGGCCCTGGCCGACTACATCGCCGACCCGGCCGAGAAGGCCGCGCTGGCCGCCGAGGTGTTTGACCACGTGGGCGCCGGCCGCATCCAGATCGAGATCCACCAGCACTACGCGCTGGAGGACGCCCAGCAGGCGCACCGCGACCTGGAATCGCGCAAGACCACCGGCTCGTCCATCTTCGTGATCTGAGCGCGTTTACAAAAAGAGGAGACACACCATGCGGATCGAACCCCTGACCTGTGCCATCGGCGCCGAACTTGTTGGCGTGAACCTGGGCGAGGCGGCGCGCGACGACACGCTGTTCGCCGAGATCAAGGCCGCGTTGCTCCAGCACAAGGTGCTGTTCCTGCGCGACCAGCACATCACCCGCGCCGAACACGTGGCCTTTGCCCGCAAGTTCGGTGAACTGGAAGACCACCCGGTGGCCGGCAGCGACCCCGATCACCCCGGCCTGGTGCGCATCTACAAAAACCCCGACCAGCCCAACGACCGCTACGAAAACGCCTGGCACACCGACGCCACCTGGCGCGAGGCGCCGCCCATGGGCTGTGTGCTGCGCTGTGTGGAATGCCCACCCGTGGGCGGCGACACCATGTGGGCCAACATGGCCCTGGCCTACGAGAAGCTGCCCGAGCAAGTCAAACAGCAAATCGCCGGTCTGCGCGCCCGCCACAGCATCGAAGCCACGTTTGGCGCCGCGATGCCAATCGAACGGCGCCTGGCACTCAAGGCCCAGTTCCCCGACGCCGAGCACCCGGTGGTGCGCACCCACCCCGAGACAGGCGAAAAGATCCTGTTCGTCAACGCCTTCACCACCCACTTCACCAACTTCCACACCACCGACAACGTGCGTTATGGCCAGGACTACACCCAGGGCGGCAGCGCTCTGCTGCAGTACCTGATCAACCAGGCCGCGATACCCGAATACCAGGTGCGTTGGCGCTGGAAGCCCAACAGCATGGCCATCTGGGACAACCGCGCCACCCAGCACTACGCGGTGATGGACTACCCCCCTTGCCACCGCAAGATGGAGCGCGCCGGCATCATCGGCACGCCCACCTTCTGAGCCACTTTTTTTCCCCCATATCAGGAGACGCACATGAACTTCCTCGACGGCCACCTTTTTCCCGAAAACCAGCAGCCCCTGGTCATCACCGCCGCGCCCTACGGCCCGGAATGGATTCCTTCGGACTTCCCCGAGGACATCCCAGTGACCATGGCCGAGCAAGTGCAAAAAGCCGTGGACTGCTACAACGCCGGCGCCACCGTGCTGCACCTGCACGTGCGTGAACTCGATGGCACCGGCAGCAAGCGCCTGTCGCAGTTCAACGCGCTGATCGCCGGTGT
Source organism: Hydrogenophaga atypica (assembly GCF_042665215.1). Lineage (NCBI taxonomy): Bacteria > Pseudomonadati > Pseudomonadota > Betaproteobacteria > Burkholderiales > Comamonadaceae > Hydrogenophaga > Hydrogenophaga atypica. The sequence continues at coordinate 5,163 of NZ_JBHTCA010000043.1, read as the reverse complement.
GCGCCAGGCCGTGCCCGACATGGTCATCCAGGTCGGTGGCTCCATTTCCTTTGCCCCGGTGGGTGAAGGCGAAGTGGCCAAATGGCTGTCGGACGACACCCGCCACATGCTGGCGGAGCTGACGCCGAAGCCCGACCAGGTGACGGTGACCGTCAACACCACACAAATGAACGTGACCGAACACATGGAAGAGGCCGACATCGCCGGCACCTCCATGGCCACGCCCGAAGGCCGCCGCGCCTACACCGAGATGGTGGTGCCCTCCACCCCCAGCTTCGTGGAGGAACACGTCAAGCGGCTCTCTGCGGCGGGGATTCAGAGCGCCTTCCAGTTCTACAACCTCAACAGCTTCGAGACCGTGGAGCGCCTGATCCGCCGTGGCATCTACAAGGGGCCGCTGGTGTGCAACTGGGTCGCCATCAGCGGCGGCATGGACGCGCCCAACATCTACAACCTGAGCAACTTCGTGCGTGCCATCCCCGACGGCACCATGCTGACCGTGGAGAGCAGCATGCGCAACGTGCTGCCCATCAACATGATGGGCATGGCCATGGGTCTGCACGTGCGTTGTGGCATCGAAGACAACCTGTGGAACCAGGCCCGCACCGAGAAGATGACCACGGTGCAGCAGATCGAGCAGCTGGTGCGCGTGGCCAAAGAATTCGGCCGCCCCATCGCCACCGGCAAACAGGCGCGCGAGATCCTCAAGATCGGCGTGTTCTACGACACCGTGGAAGAAACCTTGGCCGCCAACGGCTTTGCGCCCAACGCGCCGGGCCGCCAGCAGGGCTTTCTGCGCAAGGTGGCGTGAGCACCAGCACCACACCGGCGCCTGCGCTACAGATCGACGTCTGGTTCGACCTCATCTGCCCCTGGTGCCTGATCGGCAAACGCCACCTCGACACGGCCCTGGCCACCTGGCGCGAGCAACGCCCAAGCGACACGGTGGTGCTGTGCTGGCACCCGGTGCGCCTGATCGAGGGCGTGCCGCCCGAAGGCTGGGACTTTGCCGCCTTCTACGAACGCCGCCTGGGCAGCCCCCAGGCGGTGGCCGCGCGCCAGGCCCAGGTGCGGGCGGCTGCGGCACAAGCCGGCCTGTCCATCGCGTTTGAGCGCATCCGGCGCTTTCCCGACACCGCACCTGCACACCAACTGGTGCTGCTGGCCGCGCAGCGACTGGGCACGGAGGCACAGGCCACGCTGATCGAGCGCTTGTTCCACGGCTACTTCCAACAAGGGCGAGACCTGGGCGACCACGCGTGGCTGCTGCAACTCGCCGCCGAGTGGGGCCTGGATGTGGCCGAAGCCGCCTCGCGGCTCGACCTGCCCCTGCCACAGGCTGAACCGGTGCCCGGTGTGCCCTTCTTCGTGTTCAACCAGCGCGAGGCCTTGTCGGGCGCGCAGCCGCCAGCGGCCTTGCTGCAAGCGATGCAGGCCGCCGTGACCGACACATCGCAACTCCTCTGACCATGACCGATCCCATCCCTTTGATCGTGCCGGGCTTGCGCGACCACGTGGCGCGACACTGGCAAACCTGGCTGGCCGAACGCCTGCCCAACGCCCACAGCCTCACGCCCATGGGGCGCGAGAACCTGTCTCTGGGCGCGCGCATCGCCGATCTGGAAGCCACCATCGCCCGCCTGACCACCCCGGTGGTGCTGGTGGCCCACAGCGGCGGGTGTGTGCTGGTGGCCCACTGGGCGCGGCAGACCGCGCTGGCGCACCGGGTGTGTGGTGCGCTGTTGGCCACCCCGCCCACCTTCGACCGGCCCTTGCCCCCGGCCTACCCGCAGCTTGACGCGCTGGACGCCGCCGGCTGGCTGCCGGTGCCGCGCGAGCGCCTGCCCTTTCCTTCGCTGGTGGCCGCCAGCCGCAACGATGTGCTGGGCGAGTTCGACGCGGTGTGCCAGCTGGCGCGCGATTGGGGCAGCGGCGTCGAGGACCTGGGCGAGGTCGGCCACCTCAACCCGGCTTCGGGTTATGGACCCTGGCCACTGGCCCAAACCCTGATCCAACGGCTGACGTCCTGAGAACAAACGCCCTACCGGCGCAAGGGTTCCATACAGCGTTGCAGCCGCCCAAACGGTGCGTCCATACCTTCGATGGGCACCGCTGCAAACCCCAGCAACAAACCCTGCTGCACGGCCGGGCTCTCAAAATAGCGCGAGAGCGGGCGCACCAACACACCTGCTTCGCGCGCACGCTGCGCCACCACCGTGTCGCGCAACGGCTCGGGCAGGGCCATCACCAGGTGCAGGCCTGCGTTGCTGTCGAAGGGGTGGAGCCATTCGCTGCCCAAGGCCTGTGTCACCAGCTCCACCAGCCGGGCACGCCGCTGGCCGTAGATCAATCGCATGCGGCGGATGTGGGCGGCGTAGTGGCCGCTGTCGATGAACTCGGCCAAGGCCGCCTGCGTGAGCAGGTGGCCGCCCCGGTACAGCTCCATCTGCGCCGCGCCAATGCGATCGACCAGCGCCGGAGGCAGCACCATGTAGGCGGTGCGCAGGCCGGGGTACAGCGTCTTGCTGAAGGTGCCCACGTAGATCACCGGCGCATCGGGCATGAGGCCTTGCTGCGAGGGAATGGGCTGGCCAGCGAATCGGAATTCGCTGTCGTAGTCGTCCTCCACCACCCAGAAGCCGTGGCGGCGTGCGGCCTCCAGCAGGGCCAGGCGGCGCGACAAGGCCATGATGGGCCCCAGCGGGTACTGGTGCGAGGGCGTGACGAAAGCCAGCTTGGGCACACGGCCCGGCGCGGGCTCCACCACCTGCATGCCATCGGCGTCCACCGCGATGGCGTCCACCTGCAGCCCGTTCATGCGCAGGATGTTGCGCGTGCCCCAGTAGCCCGGGTCCTCCACCCAGGCAATGTCACCGGCATCGGCCAGCATGCGCGAGAGCAGGTCCACCGCCTGGTGCACGCCCTCGGTGATGAGAATTTGCTCCGGCTCGCACTGCACCGAGCGCACCTGCCGCAGGTACTGCGCCAGGCTGCGCTGCAAAGCCGGGTGGCCACCAGCGGTGGCGTAGCTGCGCAACGCGGGTGGGCCACGCCGCGCGCACTGGGCGGTGATTTGCGCAAAACGCTGCTGCGGAAATTCGGTCACGTCGGGCAAGCCGGGCAGGAAAGCGCCCCACTGCACGTCGGTGGCCGACACGCGCCCCAGCAAAGCCTCGCCGCGCGCCGACACACCCGATGGCAGCGCAACGGGCTCGGGCGGTGGCGCGGGCGCACCCACCGCTGGCGACGTTGCGATGAAGCGGTCGGCCGACAGGTCGGCCACAAAACTGCCACTGCCGGTGCGCGACACCAGGCAGCCCTCGGCCGCCAGTTGGTCGTAGGCGTAGAGCACGGTGTTGCGCGACACGCCCAGTTCGCTCGCCAGATCGCGCGTGGGCGGCAGCCGGGTGTGGGCGGGCAACGTGCCGTCCAGGATGGCCTCGCGCAGGCAGGCGCACAGCAGCCGGCTGGTGGGCTGGCGTTGTGTGGCGGCGGCGCGGGCCAGGGCCAGGCGCTGCAGCAGCAGGTCTCCCACAAGTGATTGCAATTGGTTCTATGAAATTCGTGAATGTGGCTCTTTAGTTTAGAACCATTCGAGGCTGTAATGGACGCCTTGTTCCACCTTTTCCCCTTCAAGACCATGAGCCAGACCAACCAGCAGATCGACCAACGCCGCCAAGCCGCCGCCCCCCGTGGCGTGGGCGTGATGTGTGACTTCTACGCCGACCGCGCCGAAAACGCCACCCTGTGGGACGTGGAAGGCCGCGCCTTCACCGACTTTGCCGCCGGCATCGCGGTGCTCAACACCGGCCACCGCCACCCCGCCGTGTTGGCCGCCATCCGTGCCCAGTTGGACCGCTTCACCCACACCGCCTACCAGATCGTGCCCTACGAAAGCGTGGTGTCGCTGGCCGAGCGCATCAACGCCCGCGCGCCCATCGCTGGCCCGGCCAAAACGGCTTTCTTCACCACCGGTGCCGAGGCGGTGGAAAACGCCGTCAAGATCGCGCGCCGCCACACCGGCCGCTCGGGCGTGATCGCCTTCGGCGGCGCCTTCCATGGCCGCACCATGATGGGCATGGCCCTGACCGGCAAGGTCGCGCCCTACAAGATCGGCTTCGGCCCCTTCCCGGGCGAGGTCTACCACCTGCCCTTCCCGAACGCGGTGCACGGCATCACGGTGGACGACAGCTTGAACGCGCTGGAGCAGCTGTTCAAGTGCGACATCGAGGCCACCCGCGTGGCGGCCATCATCATCGAGCCGGTGCAGGGCGAAGGTGGCTTCAACATCGCGCCCACCGCGCTGATGGAAGGCCTGCGCGCGGTCTGCGACCGCCACGGCATCCTGCTCATTGCCGATGAAGTGCAGACCGGCTTTGGCCGCACCGGCAAGCTGTTTGCCATGGAGTACCACAGCGTGCGCGCCGACATCATCACCATGGCCAAGAGCCTGGCCGGTGGCATGCCGCTGTCGGCCGTCTGTGGCCGTGCCGAGGTGATGGACGCACCCGCCCCCGGTGGCCTGGGCGGTACCTACGCCGGCAACCCGCTGGCGGTGGCTGCGGCCCACGCGGTGATGGACGTGATCGACAGCGAAGGCCTGCTGGAGCGCTCGGTGCGCCTGGGCGCCCAACTGCAGGGCGCGCTGACCGAGTGGCGCGAGAGCTGCCCCGCCATCAGCGACGTGCGTGGCCTGGGCTCCATGGTGGCGGTGGAATTTGCCGACCCCGCCAGCCGCGAACCCAGCGCCGCGCTGGCCACCCGCGTGCAGAAGGAGGCGCTGGCCCGTGGCCTGCTGCTGCTGACATGCGGCACCTACGGCAACGTGATCCGTTTCCTCTACCCCCTGACCATCCCCGACGCGCAGTTCGGCGCCGCCCTCGTCACACTGCACGAGGCCCTGCGCGCCGCCACCGCTGAAACCACCGCCGCCTGAACCCTATGGACATGAAGACAAGTTCGCCGCTGGATCTTTTGCAAGACCCCAGCCTCCTCAAAACCGACGCGCTGATCAACGGCCAGTGGGTGGCCGGGTCCGCCCGCTTTGACGTGCACGACCCCGCCACCGGTTTGAAGCTGGCCGATGTGGCCAACCTGGGCCCGGCCGACGCCGAGGCGGCCATCGCCGCCGCAGATGCGGCATGGGCGGCCTGGCGCAACAAA
>NZ_JBHTCA010000042.1:0-16894 GCF_042665215.1 Hydrogenophaga atypica | reverse complement strand
GCCACGAATCGCAGATTTGAAAGTGAACAGGAAAGTCAATGAAATCAACGATCTACCAACACCACCTCCGCGCCAGTGCTAGCTTTTCGTACCGTCACTTATTGCACTGAAAACGAGGAGACCCCAACGTGGACATCCAGATGCGCACCAATGTGCCGCACATCTTCGCCATCGGCGACATCGTGGGCCAGCCCATGCTGGCGCACAAGGCGGTGCACGAGGCGCATGTGGCGGCGGAAGTGATCGCCGGCGAATTGCAGGGCAACAAGGAACTGGCCAGCGCCGCCTTCAACGCCCGCGTGATCCCCAGCGTGGCCTACACCGACCCCGAAGTGGCCTGGGTGGGCCTGACCGAAGACCAGGCCAAGCAGCAGGGCATCAAGGTCAAGAAGGGCCTGTTCCCCTGGGCGGCCTCGGGCCGCGCCATTGCCAACGGCCGCGACGAAGGCGTCACCAAGCTGCTGTTCGACGACAGCCCCGAAGCAGGATCAGGAGACGGCCATGCTGGCCGGGGCCACGGCAAGATCCTGGGCGGCGGCATGGTCGGCACGCATGCGGGCGACATGATCGGCGAGATCGCCCTGGCCATCGAGATGGGTGCGGACGCTGTCGACATCGGCAAGACCATCCACCCGCATCCGACGCTGGGCGAGAGCATCGGCATGGCGGCGGAAGTGGCGCATGGCAGCTGCACGGATGTGCCGCCTGCGCGCAAGTAAGTCCGCAGCCAAGCTACCCTGACAAGGCCCGAACTGGCGACGGTTCGGGCCTTGTGCTTTGCGTACCCAAACAATCGCCGCAGAATACTGTGCATTTGTACAGTATTCATGTCAGCCACTTCCAAGCCCAAGCTCTACAACCCACGCCACCCCGAACGCACGCTGCTCTACCAAATGGTAGCCGAGCACTACGAGACCTGGCTAGAGTTGGCCAGCGCGGGTCAGTTCGACGGCCAGGGCGACCACCACACCCCCAAGCCCTTCGTGCGCAAAGCGTTTGCCAAGTATCTTGAGTGCGGCATCTTTGCCCATGGCTTTGCCCGCGCTCGCTGCGGCGACTGTGGGCACGACTACTTTGTAGCCTTCTCCTGCAAAGGCCGGGGAGTCTGCCCCTCGTGCACCACGCGGCGGATGGTGGAGACGGCGGCACACCTGAGCGACCACGTTTTCCCCCGCCTGCCGGTGCGCCAGTGGGTGCTCTCCGTGCCCAAGAGGTTGCGGTACTTCATGCAACGCGACGGAGCGGTGCTGAGCATGGTGCTGCGCATCTTTCTGCGGGTGATCGCACAAACTCTGCAGACCCACAGCCCCGGTGCGGCCCATATGGACAAGGCAGGCCTGCACATCGGTGCCATCGCCTTCATTCACCGATTCGGCTCCAGCCTCAATGAACACGTCCACTTCCACGTTTGTGTGGTGGACGGGGTGTTTGAGGAAGTGGAGGGCGAGGGCGATGCTGATGCGACCCCTCGAATCTCATCGCCGGGTGTCATCTTTCACGCGGCCACCGGCATCGATGCGGCTACCGTGGCCCCAGTGCAGACCACACTGCAAAAACGCATCCTGCGCGCCTTCGTTGCTCGGGGCCTGCTGGAGAACTGTGACGCCAAAGACATGCTGGGCTACAAACACAGCGGCTTCTCGGTGGACGCCGGTGTCTGCATCGAAGCCCACGACCGCGCTGCGCTGGAGCGGCTGCTGCGCTATTGCGCGCGTCCACCGTTTTCCATGGAGCGCCTACGCAAAGAGGGAAGCAAACTGGTGTACCGCTGTGCCAAACAGCGCAGCGAGCCCACCAGTGACAAGCGTGGTGCCAAGGCAGATGAGCTGCACCTCACACCGCTGGAACTGATCGACCGCATCGCCGCGCTGGTGCCACCGCCACGCACCCACCGGCACCGCTACTTTGGTGTGCTGGCACCAAACTCGCCGCTGAGAGCGGCGGTAACGGCGCTGGCTCAGCCTGCTGCGTCGCAACCAGCCACGGTGGAGACTGCACAACCTGGCGCGGGCGTACCTGGGGTGGCGGCGCCGGGCAACGCGGCCACACCCACACCCGAACCTGAAGCACGCCCGAAGCGAGCGGCGCATTACTTGTGGGCGGTGCTGATTGCCCGCATCTACGAGGCATTTCCGCTGCTGTGCCCCATGTGCGGTGGGCAGATGCGCATCATTGCCTTCATCACCCACAGCGCCGAAATCCGCCACATCCTGAACCACATCGGGGTGGAGTCTGCCCCCCCGCACATCACCCCGGCACGCGGGCCACCGCTGTGGGAGGGCTGCGACGCGCCGGTGGATGATGGTGCGCAAGGCGAGCCGGATTGGGATCTGGCAGCTCAACCCGACGAGGTAGACCAGCGCGTCAATTGGTGACCCAGTGAAGCGGCGGTATCCATCGCTGCGGGGAAGCAGCTGCGCGCGCGCCAGGCCCAAATGCATACTGCCTCCCAAGCTCTTGCCATTGAGCGGCAAGCGAGCGCTCAACCTTCCTTGGCCGAACGTGTTTCGAGGCCCAAAACTCGTGCCATACTTGGCCTCATGCGGTTGAATTTCCTATCCGTGAACCAATCGCATAGACAAAGTCGACGTCCGACAGCAATTGTGTCCGCTGCGGGATATCCATCGACGCATCCACGCTTACGGCACGCAGGATCAGGCCCTGGCGCACTGCCGCCGCTTCGATCGCCTTGACTGCGACCACATCGTTCGCCTCGCCGGGTGCGTACAGCACGCCGAATCGCTTGGCACCAGGGAACATTTGCTTCGCGAAGGACAGCACGGAATCGTAGTCCATCGCACTGGCCGAGCCGACGAAGCGGGTACCGCCCTGCCGCCAGTTCGGTACGAGCCCCGCCGCGACGGGGTCACTGATCAGGCAAAACACCAGCGGCAGGGTTTTGTCGGTAATACTCGACAGTGCCGCCTGAGAGACTGGAGTCGTAACCGTCAGGATCACCGACGGCTTTCTTGCCTCGATCTGGCTGAGAATCTGCGGAATCATTGCCGGCGTGAAATTCGCATCGCTGTAGACGTACGTGGTGTTCTTTCCTTCCACATAGCCATAGTTGCGCAATTCCGCCTTGAAGCCCGACACACTCTGATCCAATGCGGGGTGCGGACCGAAATTGGCAATGCCGATAACAGTGTTGCCCCGAGATGTACTTCTGGTGGCCGTATCGGACTGTTCAGCAGCAGTGGCCAGCGTGCAGACCGTCAGCGCCACGCATGCGACCGCAGCACCTGCTGCCTTAATGTTCGTCAACAGTAAGCGCCCGGTGAACCCGTCTTGAAGGGAAGCAGGAGAGCAAGGAGCATCGTGTCCATCTAAATTCTTGGTGGACACGTGAACACTATCGAAGAGAGCGTACCAGCGCGACGCCGACGTCAGCATAGCGCCGAGTTCAAGGCCAAAGCCGTCCAGGACTGCATGCATCCGGGTGTTTCGATTGCGGCAGTAGCGCTGCACCATCGCGTGAACGCGAATCTGCTGCGGCGCTGGGTCGCTGAGCACCAAGCGTTGGATGCCGCGGGCGAAGCCCGCGCATTGATGACAGTACCCCAAGCCGAGTTCATCCCACTGCAGATCGGCGATCCCACGCCGACGCCGGCGATACCGGATATACAGATTGAAGTGCGACGCGGAGCAGCGACGATCAACATTCGTTGGCCGGGATCGGCCGCAGCAGAGTGTGGCGAATGGCTTCAGGGGTGGTTGCGTTGATCCGCGTCGAGGCAATCTGGTTAGCCACCGAGCCGCTGGACATGCGTGCGGGAACAGATACGGTCTTGGCTCGGGTGGTGAAGGTATTTGGAGCCGCCCGGCCACGTCATGCTTATCTCTTCACGAACAAGCGTGCCACGCGGATCAAGGTGCTGGTGTACGACGGCATTGGCATCTGGTTGGCGGCGCGGCGGCTCAATAGGGGTCGCTTCGTCTGGACCGACGGTATGACAGCCATCACGACGCCGCTGTGTCGAGAGCAACTGGATGCGTTGGTGCTGGGCCTGCCTTGGCAGCGCTTGGGCCGCGATGAGGCGATCACCGTGCTTTAGTCGTGGCTTGGCACAGGGGCCGAGCGTCCATTGGGGGCTGTGCCAATGGTTGGAGTGACCGGGAACTGGCAAGATTCGGAACATGAATCCCGCCGAGAACCTGGACGACCTGAGCCCACAGCAATTGCGCGAGTTGGCTGCGACGCTGCGGGCGCAGATCCAGGAGCAGGACGCCGTCATTGCGCGGCACGCGCAGGAGCTGCGCTGCCGGCAAACCAAGATCGATCAGCTCACTCACGAGCTAGCCATCCACAAGCGTTGGAAGTTCGGCAAACGCAGCGAGCAACTGACATCGGCCCAGGCAAGCTTGCTGGAGGAAGCCCTCGATGCAGACCTTGAGGCAATCGAAGCCGAGTTGGAAGCGCTGATGCCGCCGTCCAAGTCGGAGCCCAGGGACAAGCCGAAACGCCAGGCGCTTCCGCCCCAATTGCCTCGCACCGAGATCCGTCACGAGCCAGAGTCCGAGACCTGCACGTGCGGCTGCGCGCTCAAGCGCATTGGCGAAGACGTCAGTGAGAAGCTGGATTACACCCCTGGCGTGTTCACGGTCGAACGTCATATCCGGGGCAAGTGGGTATGCGGGCAATGTGAGACTCTCACTCAGGCACCGGTTCCTCCCCACGTCATCGACAAGGGCATCCCCACCGCCGGGCTGCTGGCGCATACGCTGGTGTCCAAGTTCGGCGACCATCTTCCTCTGTATCGGCAAGAACGCATCTACGCGCGGGCCGGCCTGGCAATCCCGCAATCGACGCTGGGTGCGTGGGTCGGTATCTGCGGTGTGCGACTGCAACCGCTGGTGGATGCCCTGCAGGCGGAGGTATTGACCCAGAGCGTACTGCACGCCGACGAGACACCAGTGCAGATGCTCTCGCCAGGCGACGGCAAGACGCATCGCGCCTACCTGTGGGCCTACGCACCGAGCCAGCTCTCATCGTTGCGTGCAGTGATCTATCAGTTTGCCCCTAGCCGCAGCGGCGAACATGCCCGCGCATTCTTGCAGGACTGGCAGGGCAAGCTGGTATGCGACGACTTCTCTGGCTACAAGGCCAGCTTCGGCGGTGGCATCGTCGAGATTGGGTGCATGGCTCACGCGCGTCGTAAGTACTTTGAGCTGCACGACAAGCACAAGAGCGAGTTGGCTGGCCAGGCGCTACGCTTCATTGCCGGGCTCTACGAGATCGAGCGAGAGGTGCGGGACGCAGAACCAGAACTACGCTTGGAAGCGCGACAGCAGCGGGCCAGACCAATCCTGGACGCACTGCATCTCTGGCTTGAAGAACAAAGGCGGCGGGTGCCGGACGGTTCGGCCATTGCGCGAGCTATCGACTACAGCCTCAAACGCTGGGTGGCACTCGTGCGCTACGTTGAGGATCCAGCCGTGCCCATCGATAACAACCATATCGAAGGGCAAATACGGCCTATCGCTCTTGGAAGATCGAACTGGCTGTTCGCGGGTTCGCTGCGCGCTGGCCAGCGCGCCGCCGCAGTCATGAGTCTGATCCAGTCGGCGAAGCTCAATGGGCATGACCCCTACGCCTACCTGAAAGACGTGCTTACGCGACTGCCAACCCAGAAGACCGCCGACATCGCGGAGCTCCTGCCACATCGCTGGACTGCCTCCGTCCTCCCTGAGTAGCCCCGTCAAGACGGGTTCACCGGGCGCTTACCGTCAACATGGTCTTTCCTATGAAGAGCAGAGTGAGTCGGGTTTCGCCAGGTTCAGACAGACTCGGAAAGTTCGTCCAACGGCTTGATGCCTCCCTCGTTCGCGATCAACGCCCGCTTGCGTACATAGCGAAGGATGCTTGTTGAACCGTAGCGCGAGCCGCCCATGCCAGAGAACTTGAATGCCGTCTTTTCGCCGTCAAACATCATGCCCCGCTGCAGTTCCGTGTCATTGATGCTGACTCCGCCGGCTTCCATCCGGGTGGCAAAATCACCTGCCGTGTGGGTATCGGGGCCAAAGACTGCGCCACTCAGTCCGTAGATAGTGTCGTTCGCCAAGTGAGCCGCTTCGTCCTCACTGGTGAAGCGCATGACCGGAACCACCGGGCCGAAGGTTTCCTGGGTCATGAGGTCCATCGAATGATTTACGTCGACGACGATCGTAGGGTCGAGCCATACCGCGCCATCAACGGTTTCCACCGTACCGCCTGTGACGACACGCGCGCCCTTGGCGACTGCGTCCTGCAACTGCGCCCGTACGATGTCCCCCTGGGGCGCGTGAATAAAGGGGCCATAGTGGCCACCATCTCCCGCAGACAGGCTGCGGCGAAGCGTCTGCGCCTGCCGGGCGAGTTCCTGTACGAATGCGTCGTGGATTGAGTCATCCACGTATACCCGCTCAATCGCGTAGCAAACCTGTCCCGTGTTATAGAGCGCGCTTCGCAGAATACTCGTGGCAGCGCGCTCGATATCCGAGCCGGCCAGGACCACGGCAGGATCTTTGCCCCCCAGTTCCAGGAATGCCGGAATAAAGCGCTCCGCCGCGGCAACGGCGATTTTTCGACCGGTCGCGACGCTACCGGTGAAGACGATGGCGTCGACTGTGGACAGGAGCGCCTGGCCGGTTTCCGCGGCGCCCTGAAGAAGGGTGATAACGCCTTTCAATTCTGGTACGTCATTGATGGATTCCTGCAGCGGCACGACAAAGCGGGGCGTAACCTCGCTTGGTTTGATCACGACGGCGGCGCCGGCGAGCAACGCCGGAATGGCGTCGATGAAAGACAGGACCAGCGGGAAGTTCCACGGGCTGATGACGCCGACGACCGGATATGGAATCAGGGTCGTCTTGAACACGACATCGCTGTTATTGCTGAACTTGCGGAACGGCTGTGCGAGCACTTCCGGAGCGGCGTCGCTGTACCCATGGATAAAATGGATGACAGCGCCGAGCTCTTCGCGCGAGATGCGTGTGCGGCCAGTATCGTCGGCCAGTGCAGCAGTAATGGCATCGGCTCGTGCTTCCAGAGCCTTCGCCCAGGACGTCAGGGCCTGAACGCGGTGATCCAGCCCCTTTCTATACCAGTCCCGCTGTGCGGTTCGCGCATTTGCAACAGCGTGGCTCACAGTGCCTGCGTCTGCCGCGACAAACTCGTAGTCTTGCTTACCGGTACGGGGATTCCTTGCTTGGATAACGGCCATGTGTTCCTCATTGTTGATCGCACCCACCTGTCGGGGATGGATCCGATCCTATGTGAGGAACAAGGCGGGCACCATCGCGCCCGCCAAGCGAATGCCGATCGACTAGGAATTGCTACGGATTCCCAATCTTCAGAAGGAGCGATGCGCTTACAGGCCTTCCTCCGCCGCAAGGTCTTGTGTGGACGGCGTGCGGGGCCGAACGTTGCGCAGGTCTGCCATACGCCTCGCGTCCTTCGGAGCGAAGCCAAAATACTCGCGGAACGACGCCGTGAAGCTGGTCTGGTGCTGGTAACCTACGGCGAACGCCACTTCGTTGACACTGAGCCGCTCATTTCCCAGCAATTCGAGCGCCCTGGTCATGCGCGCCCGATGGCCGCACTCGAAAACGGTCATGCCATAGAGGAACTTGAATCCCCGCTTGAGCTTCGAGGTGTTGGTCCCCACCGCCCGAGCCAGTTCGGGAATCGTCATCATGTGGCGCAAGTCACTGACCAGCAGGTCACGCGCCTTCTCTATCAGCCGCAAGTCGCGTGAAGAGAACACTTCCGCGGAGTGGTGGCTATCAAGATAGGCCTGCCACAGATCCAACGATGCGCACAGCACCTCGTATGCCTTCGCCTGGGCGAAGAACAGCCGACGATAGCCTTCGTAAGGATTCTCCAGCAACTGTTTCACTGCAGTCAGCGCCTCCGGGCTGACAGGCATCTGGTGACAGAACACCTGCTCGTTGCGCAAGGCCTGCAGTTGTCGCCACAGGGAACTGTCGATTCCGACGGATGCTTTCAAGAAATTGTGGAAGTACTCGCGGCTGATATAAAGACCGACCGACCGCCAGAGCCCCGGACCACATGACACTTGATAGTGCATGTCGTCGCCTTGATGCACCACCGTGAGATTTGGTGAGGTGACTTCGATTCTGCCAGCTTCCGAGAATTCGACGCTCACCGGACCGGCAACCATGAAATGGAATTCGATATACCCCTCGGGAAGCACGCTCTCTGTGCGCTGCTTGGCAAAGTGACCGTCCGAGATTACAAGGAGGATCTCGTCTCGAATGCTGATGAGCTCCCACTTCCCTTCACGCGGGTCGTCCGAGACTGCAATGGCTCCGCCATACAGGCCGTACTCGCCAATTGGAGCAGAAGGCGAATCACCCAACTGGTCACGAAGCGCGCCAAACGCCTCGCTCGTGCGTGCGTGATGACCTGCCAGGCGTGTACGGAACAAGCCGTCCATGCCGGGTTCCAACGGCGCAAGGTTCAAATTGGCAATCATGTGTTCCTCAAGCCTGGTTCGCGGAGTGTGATGCTGCACGCCGTGCCGATCCTTCGAATTGAACGGTTCAACAGCGCCTTGGCTTCACAAGCTTCTGTACCCGCGTGAGTTCGAAGCAACGATTGAGCCAGGTGCTCCGGCAGCGAGTCCTCATCATGACGGCCTAGGCACCACCACGTACCACGCGTCAAAATTGAGTTCGGATTTCCTATGTTCGTAGCGCTAAGCCATAGGCAGGACGGGGGCTGCCTAAGGTACCGTCAGTGGACTTTTCGGACTATCAGAGAAAACCATGAGACATTATCTGAGCCGCCTGCAGGCGCGCGGCGACTTGGCAATTGTGGAGCGCGAAGTCGACCCTCGGTTCGAAGCTGCCGCAGTTGCACGACGGCTCCAGCGCGTCTCTAACCAGGCAGTGCTGTTCAAGAACGTGCGCGGCTCCGCACTTCCAGTGGTCATGAATCTTTACAGCGATCATGAGCGGCTTCGTGAAATGATCCGATGTGGTGCGCGCAATTTCTGTGAACGGCTGGACGAGGAGATTGAGGTTGCTGCAACGCTACAAACCTACTCGGAGGAGGACTCCCAACCTGAGCGCCTCCAAGATGGGAAGCTCAGTGACCTCCCGGTTCTCACTTACCATGAGCGCGACGGCGCACCCTATATCACGTCCGGGATATTTCTCGCATGCGACCCCGAGACGGGCGTTCCGAACCTGTCCTTCCATCGCTCGATGGTCATCTCGGATACCGAACTCCGAATCCGACTGGGAAGTTCACACGATCTCGCCCATTATCAGCTGGCAGCAGAACGCCAGGGAAAGGCACTGGAAGCCGCCATTCTTATTGGTGCACCCCCAGAGGTCTTCATATCGGCCTGCGTCTCGCTGCCTCCCCAGGCGAACGAACTCGCACTGGCGGCCGCGATACGAGGCGGCCCCTTGCGCACACGCCGATGCCAGACCATCAATCTTTCCGTGCCAGCGGCAACTGACATCGTGATCGAGGGAAGAATCCTGCCGAATGTCCGCCGCCCCGAAGGACCTTTCGGCGAATTCATGGGTTATTACGTCGAAGTCGGCGAGAACCACGTATTCGAAGTCACGCACGTCTCCTGGCGCAAGGGAGCGATCTTCCATGGTCTCATCTGCGGTTCCGATGAAGACCTGCGTCCGCTGGAGGCCGCCACCGCAGCGCGCATTTACCGCGCAATCAAGGGGCAGGTGCCAGGCATCATCGATGTCTCCTGCAAGCCCACGGTGATGAATACGGTCATCAAGCTTCGAAAACAATATGAGGGACACGCCCAGCACGCGCTGCTCGCAGCCATGGGGGCCCATCTTGACTACAACAAGCTGTGCATGGTGGTCGACGAGGATGTGGACATCTACAACCTCGACGAAGTCATCTGGGCTTTCGTCACCCGCGGACGAGCGGATACCCGGACGATGGTACTGAACAATGTTCCCGGCTTCTACCGCGATCCGCACAAAGACCACTGGGGCCGGCTTGCCATTGACGCGACCAAGCCTTGGGGACGAGAAGCGGAGTTCGAACGAAAACGCATTCCCGGTGAACCGGAAATCGAACTTGGCAAGTATCTTCCCGCTTTTGCGTCGGGGGTTCGCTGAGATGGCCAAGGACCGCATCCGCATCGTCGTTGGCATCAGCGGCGCAACTGGCGCCATCTACGGTGTCCGTCTGCTGGAGGCGTTGCGGCTGCTCGATGTCGAAACCCACCTGGTGGTATCCACATCGGGCTGGCTGACCCTGCAGCAGGAATGCAGCATGGACAGGCACGCAATGCAATCCCTCGCCGACGTGGCCCACGACATCCGTGATATTGGTGCCTCGCTGGCAAGCGGGTCATTCCGGCACCAGGGCATGGTGGTGGCGCCCTGCTCCATGCGGACATTGGCGGCGGTCGCCCACGGCTTCAACGACAATCTGCTGACCCGCGCTGCGGACGTAACGCTGAAAGAGCGGCGACCTCTGTTGCTCCTTGCAAGGGAAACGCCGCTGACTTTGGCTCATCTCCGGAACATGACTGCAGCCGCCGAGATGAGCGCCATCATCATGCCCCCCGTGCCGGCATTCTATGCCCTGCCACAAAGTCTTGATGACCTGATTGGCTATACCGTCTGGCGGGTACTGGACCAGTTGGGTCTCGCTTCGGAATCCGCATACCCGCGCTGGGAAGGCATGCGGACACATATGCGATCGATGCGCGCACAACCTGACGAGCCCAGCGCGCTGCACGCCTGACAGCCTCGCAACGACTTGTCCCAGGGTGCAGTAGCGGCGACAATTCCGGAACGCTAGGGAAGATTGCACATCTACCAACTCGACGCCCTGCTACCCCAGCACACCCGAAACCAGTAGTTCCATGTAGCATCCGCGCCAGGGTGTTGCCAGGGCATTGAGGCCCCCCTTCTATTTCGAGATGAAGACAGCGCGACACCGAGAGTTGCGCCCTCCCGGGTAGGACTCATCGCCAGTGCACTGCCGGCAACAACAATCAGCCTGAGCTTAAACCGACTCATAGAGACCATCGGTCTCTGTCTTCGCATCTGCCCTTCGGGAATCTACGGCGCAGCAAGAGGCGCGTCACGGACGTCCCCTCAGGACACTATCGCAGCGACGAACCGCCGTTACGGGCCAAGGCTGTCCAACTGCTTCCCACACCTAAAAAAAGGTTCATCGCCGATTTGCGGGGAAGACGGATGATCCGACGGCTGAGTTCGGCCATAAGCAGAAGTTCACCAAGCATCGCCAACGTCTGATGAACACTGCGGACCGGTCGTTTGGGACCGTTACCTGCTCGGGCAATTGCGCGAGATTGGGCAGGAGCAAGAGAGCACAGTGGGGTGTCGACTGCTCTCTGCTACTGCGGCAAAACCTCCTACTCCGACCGATCCTCCCGGAATTGCGTCGGCGATATGCCCGTCCATCGCTTGAATGCACGAGCGAAATTGCTGGTGCTGGTAAAGCCGAGCAGGAACGTGATTTCAGTTACGGAGCGTGTTCGCTGTCGCATGTAATCGCAAGCCAGTTCCCTGCGTGTGTCATCCATCAACTGCAGGAAACTGTTGCCACGCTTCGCTAACCGCACCTGCAAAGTAGCCGGGCTCATGCACAACGCTTCGGCGACCTTCTCCCTGCTGCAGTCGCCGGACGGCAGCAATTCGATGATCTTCTGGGTGACGCCCGTCACCACGTCGTTCCTGTCCAGTCGCGCAAGATATTGATTCGCGATGTTGTCGTTGACTTGCGCCAGTTCCGGGCAAGCTCCGGTGAGCGGCTGGATCAACTCATACCTGTCGAAAGTCAGCGTCGTGGTCTGATTCGAAAAACTGACCGGTGCGCGCATGAAGGCACGGTATGGCTCGTCACCTTCACGTGGCATCGGACGATGGAATTCCACGGACAGCGGGTTGAAGCCCGGTTTGTACAACATGCGCATCGTCAGTACCAGGAAACAGACGAACGCGTCTTCAGTTTCGCCGCTGACCTCGATATTGAAGTCGGTGGCGCACAGGGTGATCCTGTCGCCTGCCTCAATGACACGGAGGGTCGCCGTCTGCGACACCAGCCGGAAGTGCCGCTCCAGTCGGCGACAGAAGTCGAGCAGCGTGCTGCTGGCGGCGAGCGCGTAGCCGAGCGCATGCAAATTGGAGATATGGATGTGCCGGGCGACCGACAGGCCGAAATACGGATTGTTGGTGGCCGCCACGCAGGCGCGGTACAGCCTGGTCAGGGTGGCGACGGGCAGCCGAACCATGGGACCGTTCGCCATGTGAGGTTGCACGCCGACGGAGCGGAAAATGCGCTCACTGTCCACGCCGCTTGCGTCCAGAGCCTTGGCGATTGCCGTGCAGTACCCCCCTATGGTCGTCGCTTCCTGTGGCGCGGCGAGGGGGGAGTGGCGGTCGGATCTCATGGCGCGCGACAATGTTGACAGATGGGGGTTGGTGATTTTACACCGCCCTTGATCCGGGCAACGTGCGCTCAAGGCGGCTGCTACCCTGATCCGTGCCAGAACAGCAAACCTTCTTCAAGCTCTCCCCCCGCTTGCGCGTTCCACTGGTAAGCGCCCCGGATTGCTCTGCGGAATGCATTTTTCGCTCCAAAGAGCCGCGCGATCGTTTCCTCCTTCCTATGATGCCTTCCAACAGCGGACGGGTTTGCGCCGTCCGCCACAACAAAAATCACGGGCATCCAGGAGACACCATGACCGAGGAAGTATTGCTGTTTGAAGTAGCCGGCGCAGTCGCGCGCTTGACGCTGAATCGCCCTAAGGCGATGAACGCGATGAATATGGCGCTGGTGGCCGAGCTGGACCGCCGGCTGGCACAGATCGCCGTCGATGATGCAATTCGCGTGCTGGTGGTAGCCGGCACCGGCCCCGCATTCTGCGCCGGCGCGGACTTGAAGGAAGTGCTGGCCAGTCAGAAGGCGGAACCAAGGGAAGCCGACTTCCTCGACCGTGCCGACGCGACGCTTGCGTGCCTGCGCAATTTTCCCAAACCGGTGATCGCCGCGCTTAACGGCGTCACCATGGCCGGTGGCCTGGAGATGGCCATGTGCGCCGACATCGTCATCGCTGCTGAAAGCGCTGTCATCGGAGACGCCCATGCCAACTTTGGCGTCTATCCCGGCGCCGGCGGCGCGGCGGTTTTGCCGCGCATCATTCCTCAGAACGTCGCCATGTATCTGCTGTTGACCGGCAAAACGCTTTCGGCGGCTGAAATGAAGGCCTACGGCTTCGTATCCGAAGTGCATCCCGACGGCGAACTGGCCGATGCAGCGATGAAGCTGGCCGGCCAGATTGCCGCAAAGAGCCCTATCGTGCTGCGGCGCATGAGGGAAGTCGCGCGCACCTCCGCCGACAAGAGCCGGGACGACGCCTTGCTGCATGAGCAAGTCATGCTGCGCCGCCATCTGCGCAGCTTCGACCTGCAGGAAGGTTTGCTGGCCTTTGCCGAAAAGCGGGCGCCCCAATTCCAGGGCCGTTAAGCCCGTCCGATCTCCTCATCCCGCTTTTCTCATTCCTCTTTCGGGAATCGCATGAACGATATCTATGTTGCCGGCGTCGGCATGACGCCGTTCGGCCGCTTGCCTGAGCGCAGCGTCTACGACATGGTCGGCGAGGCCGTCACCCTGGCTTTGAAAGACGCCGGCGCAGAGGCCGCCGACATCGGCTCGGCATTCTATGCAACGCTGACCAATGGCCTGTTCCAGGGGCAGACCGCGATTCCCGGGCCGATCGCCATGCGCCGCCTCGGCATCGAAGGCATTCCGGTGTTTAGCGTCGAAAACGCCTGTGCTTCCGGCTCTTCGGCATTCAACCTGGCTGTGCAGGCGCTGCGGGCCGGGACCTGCGACGTAGCGCTGGCCGTCGGCGCCGAAAAGATGAACATCGCCGACAAGGACAGGATGTTTGCCGCGTTCGACGGCGGCTGGGACGTCTCGACTGTCGACGAAAACAAGAAGACGCTGCTGGCATTGGGCGAAGGCGTGGAGCCCCCGCCCGGCACCGTGTCCGACCGTCCCTACAGCGTGTTCATGGATGTCTATGCCGCCATCGCTCGCAACCATATGAAGCGCTATGGCACCACGCAGCATCAGATTGCTGCAGTCGCGGCCAAGAACCACCAGCACTCGGTGCATAACCCGCTGGCGCAATTCCAGCAGGCAATGACGATCGAGCAGGTGCTGGCTTCGCCGCCGATCACCTACCCGCTGACGACGACCATGTGCTCGCCGATCAGCGACGGCGCCGCCGCTGCCGTGCTGTGCACCGCCGCCGGCCTGACGCGCCTGCAGGGCGCGGCAGGCCGCGCAGTGCGCGTGCTGGCCAGCGTCATTCAGACCGGTACCACGCGCAGTCTCGACGAGCCGCAAAAGATCATCGCGCACCTCGCGGCGATGAAAGCCTACGAGCAGGCCGGCGTTGCGCCTCGGGACGTTGACGTTGCCGAAGTGCACGATGCCTCGGCCATTGGCGAGATCCTCAACGCTGAATCGCTGATGCTGGTGCCGTTCGGCGAAGGCGGCCCCGCGGCCGAGCGCGGCGACTTTACGGTCGGCGGACGCATCCCGATCAACCCCTCCGGCGGCCTCGAATCGAAAGGCCATCCGATCGGCGCTACCGGTCTCGGCCAGATTCACGAACTGGTAACGCAGTTGCGCTGCGAAGCCGCACAGCGCCAAGTCCAAGGCGCACGCATCGCCATCCAGGAAAACGGCGGCGGCCTGTACGGCATCGAAGAGGCCGTGGTCGGCGTCAACATTCTGGCGAGACAATAAGGAGATCGCTATGGGACACGTATTCCGCACTGAAGAGCAGCAGGCTGCCGTCGATGGACTGAAACGCTTCCTCGACGCCGAGATAGATCCGATCTTCAGCAAGCAATACCGCGACAAGTTCGTGCCGCGCGACAAGATGGCCGAAATCATGCGCCGGCTGACGGAGTTCGGGCTGGTGTCGGGCATCGCGAGCGAAGCCAACGGCGGCATGGGCCTGGATTGGCTGACTTCGCTGATGCTGTTCGAGGAGGTGGCTACCACCTCGGCCGACCTCTCGGTGCCGGTGCTGATCAACTCGTTTGGCGTAGTGCTGCTCGAAAAGGTCGCGCCCCCGCATTTGCGTGAACGCTATCTGCCCGGCCTGTTGCGTGGAGACAGCTTCGTCTCGATGGGCATTTCCGAACCCGACGTCGGCTCCAACGTGCTGGAGATCAAGACGCGTGCGCGCCGCGATGGCGACCATTTCATCATCAACGGCGAAAAGACCTGGATCAGCAATGGCGAGTACTCGGACTTCCTGATCTGTACCTGCCGGACCAGCGATGATCCGCGCAAGGGGCTGACCCATTTCCTGCTCGACCGCAAGGAACATCCATACGAAGTACGCGGCATCCACAAGATCGGCTTCAACAGCCAGTCCACCGCGCAGATCTTCCTGAGCGATGTGCGCGTGCCGGCCTCCAACATGATCGGCAACGAAGGCGAGGGACTGCGCAATACGCTCACGCTGTTCGAAAGGTCGCGCGTATTCGTCGCCGCCCAGGGACTGGGCATCGCCCGCCGCGCGCTTGAAGAAGCGGTTCGTTATGCAAAGGAGCGCCGCCAGCACGGCAAGGTCATCGCGGGGCACCAGTTGATCGCGGCAATGTTGGCCGAAATGGCGACCAAGGTGGACGCTGCGCGCCTGTTGACCTACCGCGCAGCGTCGATGATCGAAGCCGGCGTGCCGGCCGAGATGGAAGCGGCGATGGCCAAGTATTTCGCCTGCGAAGCCGCCGTGAAAATCGCCCGCCAGGCCGTGCAGATCCACGGGGGTAACGGCGTCACGACCGAATTCCTGGTCGAGAAGCTCGCGCGCGAGGCGATCATCGCGCCGATTCCGGAAGGCACGACTCAGATTCAGCAACTCATTATCGGCCGCGCCTTGACCGGCGTGCCGGCATTCTAAGCCATAGCCACAGGACACATCATGCGTATTGAAGGAAAAGTCATCGTCATTACCGGTGGCGCATCGGGCCTCGGCCTGGCCGCAGCGCGCTACCTGGTACAGGAGAAAGGCGCGCGTGTCGCCATCTTCGACCTGAACGCCGAGGCCGGCGACAAGGCGGTCAACGATGTCGGCGCCGAACACGCAATGTTCGTGCCAACCGACGTCAGCAACGAGGAATCGGTGCAGATCGCTGTTGCTGCCGTGGTTAGCCGCTTCGGCGCGATTCACGTCTGCATCAATTGCGCCGCGCTGCCCACGCTGTGCAAGGTGCTGGGCAAGGAAGGCAAGGCCACGCCGCTGGCCAAGTTCGCGCAGGTGACAGCGGTCAACGTCAACGGCGTGTTCAACGTCATGTCCAAATGCGCCGAGCAGATGGTCAGGAACGAGCCGGAGGCTGGCGAAGAGCGCGGCGTGGTCATCAACATCTCGTCGGGTGCCGCCTACGAGGCACAGATCGGTCAAGTCGCCTACGCCGCCTCCAAGGCGGCGCTGCTCGGCATGAACATGCCGGCGGCGCGCGAACTCGGCGACGTTGGCATCCGTGTCAACGCCATTGCGCCGGGCCTGTTCCTGACGCCGATGGTGCAGACGCTCGACGAAAAGATCGTCGCTGCGCTGAAGTCGCAGATCGAGGCCCCGAGGCGCCTTGGCGACATGCGCGAGTTCGCGCACTGCTGCGCTTTCATCATCGAAAACGCCTACCTCAACGCGCACACCATTCGCCTGGACGCTGCATCACGCCTGCGCGCGCGCTGAGCGCGCTTCGCCGGCGACAGGGGGCCCTTCCTCCAACGAAGAGGGAGGGCAAAAACAAACACAGCAACCATCTTGATGACCACCTCACTGAGCTTCAGCGAAATCGTTGCGCCAAGGCGACTTGGTGCGAGCGATGGCATTCA
>NZ_JBHTCA010000041.1:0-18053 GCF_042665215.1 Hydrogenophaga atypica | reverse complement strand
GTTCAACACGCTGCCAGAACTCGTCCGTTACCAACCAGGAATCAACTCGTTTGCTCAACGCATCACTCCGGCACCGCGTTCGATACGGTTCGGATTGATATTTTACCTATTTACGGATAAGTTCTTAATCTCAAACCAACCAGTCACCTCTTCAGTAGGTTCAAGCCACGACCGCTTGCGATATTCCGTTACGGCGGTCGGTAGGGATCAAACTAGATCCCGCTCATGTTGATGTATTTGGTGATGAGGTAGTCGTCCATACCCAAGTGCGATCCCTCTCGTCCCACGCCCGACTGCTTGACGCCGCCGAATGGTGCCACCTCGTTCGAGATCAGTCCGGTGTTGACGCCCACCATGCCGTACTCCAGCCGCTCTGCCACCCGCCAGACCCGCCCCAAGTCCCGCGAATAGAAATAGCTGGCCAGGCCGAACTCGGTGTCGTTCGCCAATTGCACCACCTCATCCTCGGTGTCGAATCGAAACAGCGGCGCAAGCGGACCAAAGGTCTCTTCACGCGCGACCAGCATGGACGCCGTCACGCCCGCCAACACCGTGGGCTCAAAAAACGAGCGCCCTATCGCATGGCGTTTGCCACCAAAAAGCAGCCTCGCACCTTTCGCCATGGCGTCGGCAATGTGCTCCTCCACCTTGACCACAGCAGCTTCGTCAATGAGTGGACCGATGCGTACCCCCGCCTCGTCGCCTGGCCCCACTTTGAGCATTTTTACGGCATCTACCAGTTTCTGAGCGAACGATTCGTAGACTTTACTGTGAACATAGATGCGGTTGGTGCAGACACAGGTCTGTCCCGCATTGCGGTATTTGGAGGCAATGGCCCCTTCAACGGCCGCATCGAGATCAGCGTCTTCAAACACAATGAAGGGGGCATTGCCACCCAGTTCCATGGACACCTTCTTCACTGTGGAGGCAGTCTGCTGCATCAACAAGCGGCCCACTTCGGTCGATCCCGTGAAGCTCAGCTTGCGCACCAGTGGGTTCGTTGCGAGCTCTCCCCCGATCTCGTTCGCCGATCCTGTCACCACTGAAAGAACACCCGGCGGCACGCCTGCTCGCTCTGCCAGCACCGCAAGGGCCAGCGCGGTCAAAGGCGTCTGGCTGGCGGGCTTGACCACCATAGTGCACCCTACCGCCAGGGCCGGCGCGGCCTTGCGCGTGATCATGGCGGCGGGAAAATTCCACGGAGTGATGGCTGCGCACACACCAATGGGCTCACGGGTCACCACAATCCGTTGTGAGGTCAGCGGCGCCGGGATGGTTTCTCCGTACACACGCTTGGCCTCCTCGCCAAACCACTGCACAAAGGACGCGGCATAGGCGATTTCACCTGCAGCCTCTGGCAGCGGTTTGCCTTGCTCGGATGTCATGATGCGCGCCAGATCGGCCTGGTGGGCCATGATGAGGCCGTACCAGCGAGCCAGCACCTCTGATCGGTCCTTGGCCGTCCGTGCGCGCCATGCGGGGCCGGCCTGACTGGCGGCTTCGATCGCAACTTGGGTGGGGGTACGACCCAGCCGTGGGACGCGGCCAATGACCCGTCCGGTGGCTGGATTCGTGACGGCAATGAACGCATCGCTGTGGACCCATTCGCCGCCGATCAGGCACGCATCGCGGAGCAGGCTGGGGTCATTGAGTTCGAACATAGACAAGTGAAATCAGAGTGATCGGTGGAGAAAAGTTGTCTGCCGCTAGCGCTGAGGCATGTCGCGGTAGGAGTAGCCCAGGCTGACCCGCGCATCGTCCGGTATCGAGGGCATGCTCGCGTTCCATTCCTCCCAAGCCAGTCGCATGGACAACAAACGCTGTGGGTGACGGTGGCCCAAATTCGCGCGCTCGCGTTCGTCGAGGCTCAAGTTGAAGAGGTAATCGTTGTCATCGACTCGCAGGTACTTCCAGTCACCGTTGCGGTAGGCCCGCTGTTGCCGATGATTCATGCGCCAATACATGGGCCGTTCGAACCGATACTCAGCGTTGTCCAGCAAGGGGCAAAGAGATAGGCCATCCAGCGGGTAGTCGTTGTGCGGCGTCGCCGCAGCTACCTCAAGCAAAGTAGCAGACCAGTCCATGCTCAAACAAGGCTGGGCGCTTACGCCACCGGCGGGAATGCGATTCGGCCAATGGGCAATCCAGGGAACCCGAATCCCACCTTCGGTCAGGTCCATCTTGCCGCCCACCAGTGGCCAGTTGTCGGAGAAACGCTCACCCCCGTTATCACTAGTGAAGACGATAAGAGTGTCATCGAGTTGGTTAGTCCGACGAAGCGCGTCCACCACCCAGCCTATGCCTTCATCCATGTGATGAATCATGCGACGGTAAGTGTCGACACTGCCACCATGAAGGTGAAAAAGGTGGCCTTTGACCGACTCGGACAGCTCCCGATCCTCACGGGTTTCCCAGGGCCAATGTGGTGCGGTGTAGTGGAGACTCAGAAAAAAGGGCCTCCTGTCTGCCGAGGCAGCCATGGTCTCTACATAGGCCACCGCCCGCCTCGAAAGCAGGTCGGTCAGGTAGCCATCTTCTTCGCGTTCACCCTCGCCTTCCCACAGGTCATGGTGGCCAGGACCGCTGCGATGCGTAAAGTAATCGACGCCGCCGGACATTGGGCCGTAGAAGCTCTCGTAGCCCGATTTCAGTGGACCAAAAGCGGGTGGGTAACCCAGGTGCCATTTGCCAATCAACGCCGTGCGATAACCGCTGTCACGAAGCATAGAGGGCAAGGTTGGGTGATCAGGTGGCAAGCCCAACGTGGTGCTGCCTCGCGTTAGGCTGTTCAGAGGCTCCTCTGCGGCGCCACGCAGGCGGTACTGGTAGCGCCCCGTCATGATGGCAAACCGTGTCGGGGAGCACACCGGTGAGTTGGCATAGCCCTGGGTCAAACGCAGGCCGCCACTGGCAAGCGCATCGATGTGGGGAGACACTGGACCAAAGCTCGCCACACGGCCACCGTAGCAGCCAAGATCCGCATAGCCAAGGTCATCGGCCACGATAAAGATGATATTCGGACGTCGTACCATGGGCCGCTCAGATTTGTGTGATCATTTTGGTGGTCAGGAAACCGTCGAAGGTCTCGGTGCCACCCTCGCTGCCCATGCCACTATCCTTCATGCCGCCAAAAGGCAGCTCGGGGTGGGCCATGCCGAAATGATTGATGTTGACCATACCTGCCTCCAATCCATTGGAGACCCGCGTCGCCGTTGTGACCGAGTGGGTGAACACATAAGACGCCAAGCCATAGGGCACGCTGTTAGCCCGGCGCAGCACCTCTTCAGTGTCCTTGAAACGCGTGATTGCAGCCACAGGACCAAACGGCTCCTCGTTCATCACACGTGCGCTGTCGGGCAAGCCGGCAATCACCGTGGGGGGATAAAAATGTCCGCTCTCGCCAAGCTTCTGGCCGCCACAGACCAATTCACCACCGACGGACACGGCCTGCTGCACCAGTTCATCCACGGCTGCCAAGCGGCGCCCATGCACAAGGGGGCCCATCTGTGTTCCCGGCGCCAGACCGTGGCCTATCTGCGTGGATTCGATGGCGAGTTTGAAGGCTGCGACAAAACGCTCATAGACCTGGTCCTGCACATAAAACCGCGAGGGCGACACGCACACTTGCCCGGCGTTGCGCACCTTGAAACGCGCCAACATGCCAGCGGCCGTGTCTACATCGGCGTCGTTGAATACCAGCACTGGCGAGTGCCCCCCCAGCTCCATGCTGATGCGCTTCATGTGTGCACCTGCCAAGGCCGCGAGCTGCTTGCCCACGGGCACCGAACCAGTGAACGAGAGCTTGCGAACCAGGGGTGACTCAATCAACCGTCGTGAAATGTCGCTGGGCACACCCCACACCACATTGAGCACACCGGGAGGCAAGCCCGCGTCATGGAACAACTGTGCCAAGGCGACGATGGCGCTCGGCGATTCCTCAGGCCCTTTGAGGATGACGGTACAACCGGCACCGATGGCTGCGGCCACTTTCTTGATGGCCTGGCTGAGCGGGAAGTTCCAGGGGCTGAAGGCAGCGCACACGCCCACGGGCTCGCGCACCACCAGCTGCCGCACCGCGGGGTTGCGCGAGGGCACCACGCGACCGTAAATACGACGGCACTCTTCTGCATTCCACTCGGCGTGCTCGGCGCTGTTGAGGACCTCGCTGTGCGCCTCGGCCAGAGGTTTGCCGTTGTCCAGGGTGATGTGGCGGGCAATCGCATCGGCACGCTCGCGTGCCAATTCACCCACCTTGCGCAACACCGCCGACCGCTCCATCGGTGACGAGATGCGCCAGGTTTCAAAAGCCCGGTGCGCAGCCAGTACGGCCTGCATCAGATCGTCGTCACTGGCCCAGGGCAGGTGACCGAGCAGTTGACTGTTGGCGGGGTCGCGAACGTCCTGTTCCTGGCGACCCTCGCCACTCAGAAACCTGCCATTGATGTAGAGAGAGAGTGGCGGGTACATTCAGTTCACTCGATCTTGATGCCAGCGTCGCGGATGATTTTTTCGTACTTGGCGGCTTCGCGCTTCATGAGCGCCATGGTTTCTTCCGGCGTGGTGGGCATCACGTCCAGGCCCCGTGCAGCGTAGTTAGCCTTGAGTTCAGGCGTGCTCACAGCAGTGGCCACCGCGCGTGAGATTTGTGCCACCACCGCATCGGGTACCTTGGCGGGCGCCAGCATCGAGAACACCGTGGACGGAATGGAGCCCGGCTTGCCGCCTGCTTCGCTGAGCGTGGGAACGTCGGGCATGAACGACGCCCGCTTCGTGTCGCCCACCGTGAGCACTCGGATCTTGCCGGTCTTGGCATGCCCTTGCATCACCAAGCCACCGGCCATGGCCACGTCAACCTCACCCGACAGGAGGCCTGCTACGGCAGGCCCAACGCCTTTGTAGGGAACGTAGGTGAACTGAACCCCGTGCGCCTGGGCCAACATCTCCATGCCGATGTGTGTCACATGACCATTGCCGCCAGTGCCAACGTTCACCTTTTGTGGATTGGCCTTGGCAAAAGCGATGAATTCGGCAAAGGTCTTGAACGGGGCACCCTCACGAGCACCGACGAACAAATTCACGCCGGCCAGGTCCGACACCGGTTTGAGCGCCTCTTCCCATTTGTAGGGCAGCTTGGTGTAAAGCTGCGGGTTGGTGACCACAGCGAGTCGGTCCACCATCAGCAGGGTGCTTCCGTCACCCTCCGACTTGGCCACCATGTCGGTACCGATGATGGAATTTGCACCCGGCTTGTTCTCGATCACAAAGACCTTGCCTGTCTGTTTGGCCAAGATGTTGCCCACGTCGCGCGCCAGCACGTCGGGCTCGGTGCCCGGCGGATACGGCACCACAATGCGCACGGTTGCTGGAGGCCACGCCTGTGCAAACGCTGAACCGATGGCGGCGGTGCCCAGGCAGATGGCCAGCAGGGCCGACTTGATGTTGCTCATTTGCTCTTCCTTTCAAGGTGAAAAAAAAGTGTTCGCAGGCGAACGGGACGGTGATCGACTCAAAAGCTCCAGACCGCACTGACCAACGCACACAAGGCGCCTGGAGCAAAAACTCAAACGCTCAACGCCTCGGCCCCTTGGGCTAGCGCAGCTGGTGCCTCGTGTACGGAACGCGTGCCTAGTGAGGGCAAAACGGTCTGGCAGAACATGGCCATCTGGTCCACGGCACTCCCCGCCGAACCTGCGGCTGCAACAAAGCGGTCGGGGCGCAGCAGCACCCAGTCCACAGCGCGGCCCTGGAACCAGAAATGCAGTTGGTTCTCCACGTCCTGGATCTGTTCGACATCCTTGACGTGTGACCTGCAGCGGGCAACTTCTTCCGACCCGCTGCGGGCGCGCACCGCCACCAAACGCACACAGTCGAGTCGTTGCAGTTGGTTGAGCAATTCCGGCGGCGCGTCGGCCAACGGATCGCACCGCCAGCTCAGCAGTGCAAGACGGCTACCGATGACGTCGTCAAGCCGTCGCGTCTCGCCCGACGAGGTCTCCACGCGTGGCTGAATGAACATACGGCCCACCAATTCGTCTTGTGTTGCGTTGCCGCTGTTGAGGACGATGCCTTTTGAGAAACGCGGCATGGGCTTGAACTTCATTTGCAGCACGTAGTCGCGCACTTTGGGCAAATGGCGGATGGACAGAAAGAAGCGATCACGCATCCAAGCCACAAACCGGTTGCGCTGCGAGAGCACTGACCCAAACAGATCTGCCAGGTCGATCATGGCCTGCGCGTGGGCATGACGCTCTTCGTGGTAGCTATCGAGCAGCTCGGGTCGCATGCGGCCCTTGACAATCCATGCCAGTTTCCAGGCCAGGTTGAACGCGTCTCGCATGCCCGCATTGAGTCCTTGGCCGATCCAGGGTGGCGTGATGTGGGCAGCGTCGCCTGCCAGACAGACCCGGCCATTGACAAAGGACTGGGCCACACGCGAGTTGTGGGTGTAGACCCGGGCACGGATCACGTTCAGCCGCTCGGGTTGACTGACGTGGTTGCGCAGCAACTCGTGCACCTTTTCTGGCTGAAGCATCTGTTCACCGTCCTCGCCCGGAAACAGCATGAACTCCCAACGACGTAACCCATACGGCAAGCGCAAACACACGTAGGGGCGTCGGGGCTCGCAGTGCAGCGCCGTGTAGGGCGCGTCCAATGGGTCCTGATCGCACTCGATCACCACCCATTTGTGGGGATGTGTCGTGCCTTCGAAGGGCAACTTCAACAAGCCTTCGCGCACCGTGCTGCGTCCACCATCTGATGCGACCAGGTACTCACACCGCACACGCTCTTCTCGGCCATCGGTGTGGCGCAAGGTCGCATCGACACCCTGGTCATCCTGCGCGAGCGCCACCAGTTCGCAGCCCAGCTGCAAGGCGACATGTGGGTAGCGTGCAAGCCCCTTGCGCAGGGTTTCTTCGCCCAGCGGTTGCGAAAACAGGTTGCGCCGGAACCAGCCAAACTCCTGGGTGCTGGGCAGAATTTCCGCAAAACACTGCTTCCTGGCCGTGTACATACGCATGGGCACGTTCTGGATCATGTCGCGCAGCATCTCGTCTGCCAGGCCTGCGGCCTGGAAAGTACGCAAGGCTTCGTCGTCCAACCCGACCGCACGTGGGAAGTCGAGCACGGCAGGGCTGCGATCAATCACCAGCGTCGGCACACCGTATTGTCCCAACAGGTTGGCAATGGACACACCCACGGGCCCAGCCCCCACAACGAGCACAGGTACGTTTCGAATTGCAGTCATGTTTGTTTCCTCATGTACGGCCAGGCATTCAAGCCTCGGTCAACAGCTGGTTTTCCTGGCGCACCAGCAGGTGACGCACCGACTTTCGAAACTCCGTGAAACGGCTGTCGGCCATCAGCGTCTGGCGGCGCCGTTGTCGGTCAGCGAAGTCTTCGAACGACCACAGAAAGATGAGCTGGTTGAGATCGCCGCTCTCGGGCTGCAGCAAGCTGACCAGGCGACCCAGGGTCTCTACCTGGAGCTCACGCGCTGTTTCGTTGTAGATACGCAGGTATTCGCGCACACCGCCTGGCACCAGGGTGTAGGTTCTCAATTCGTAGAGCATGTATACCCCTTGGTAATGTCGGATTGGCGCACTGCAGGCATGCCCAGAAAATCAGCAACCACCTTGTTGAACAAGGCAGGCTGGTCGTCATGGATGTAATGACCAGCGTCGGGGATGTCCATGGCCTGGATGTTGGGATTCAGCGCCTGCATGGCCTGCACCATCTCGGGCTGCAGGTAGTCAGAGCGACCGCCGCGCACCACCAAGGTCTTGCAAGCAATCGCAGCAATGTGAGGGTGCAAATCCGGCACTCGGGCAGGATCGGGGTTGAGGCGTGTGGCCGAGATGCCGGCGTGGTCGTATCGCCAGGTGAAGCGGCCGTCGGACATCTGTTTGAGCATGTTGTGCAGCCGCTGCTGGCGGGCAGCTTCGGTCACGGTCGGGCGCAGCGCACGCATGAAGGCTGTGGCCGCGTCCCACGTTTCAAAGACCGTGGGCGTGGTGGCCAGCTCCTTGCGAATGCGCGTTGCACCGGGGCTAGCCTCGAAGGCACCTGGACCAGCATCCTCGATCAGCAGCCTGCGCACCCGATGCGGGTGTTGGGCGGCATACACGATGGCGTTGATGCCACCCATGGAGTGACCCAGCAGGTCAAACTGGTCAAGCCCGAGGGCATCGACCACCGCCGCGAGGTCGGCGACATAGGTGTCGGTGTAGTAGTTGCGCTGTGGGTCCCAGTCGCTGCCGCCTCGGCCTCGCTGGTCGAAAGCGATCACCCGGCTGCCTGGCAACAAGGCCTGGGCCACCCCTTCGAAGGTGTCGCTGTAGCCCCGAATGCCATGCAGCATCACCACCGGTTGGGCACCGACATCACCCCATTCAGTCACCTGAAAATTCAGGCCTGACAGTTGCAATATGCTGTGACGTGCCACGGGCTGCCCCTCAAACGAGGCCGTCCAGGCCTTTGACCTCGGACGCTTTGAGGCCGCCGAGACGGGCGTTGAGCCTGCCGCGTGTGGCGAAAGCCCAGATCACCAACACCTCGTCGCGGTTGGGCGCGTCGTTGAACATGGCGCTGACCGTGTCGTAGTGAGAGCGCACGTAGAGCGCATCCTTGTGGGCCAGTGGCACGTCAATGATGGTGCCGGGGCCACCACGTTTTCCGGTCGAAGGCACCCACGATTTCGCGCCCCCCAGGGCGTCCCGCACAGGGTTGGCGGCTGGGTTCGTCAACAGCGCATTGCCGTGCTCGTAATCGCCATCGGCTCCGACCAGGCAGGCCTTGCCATAGCTTTCGATGGCCTGACCCGCCGCTGCGCCCTGGATGCGGCGACCGAACTCGCGGCCCAGGTCGGGCGAGGCATCGATCCATCTGCTGAGGTCTGTTTCGTACCGCCCTGCAAAGGGGTTGTGCAGGCAAGCAGCCAGCACAAATTTCCGCAATGGCTCGCCGTCGGCTGCAGCCCCGCTTTCGCCGGCCAGACTGTCTTCGACCTGGAGGAACCATTTGCGGATGTGGAATGGTCCAAAGTTGGGAGTTTTCATGATGTGTGCGGGGTGTGGGCGTTGATGGCGAATGGCGTCACAGCGGCTGCAGGTCAAAGTGATCGCTGGGTGCGTTGTATTGGCCCAGCAGGCGTTTGCCTTCTTCGTCGTCGTGAACGGTTTCGAGGAAGAACTCAAACCGGTGGCCATCGGGATCGGTGAAGTACAGGCCGTAGCCGACCTTGTGGTCGGTGGTCTTGACGACCGGCACGTTCTTGCGCAGCAACATGCCGTACAGGCGCTGGAGATCCTCCATCGAGCCTTCGATTTCCAGACCGTAGTGCTGCAGGTTGATCACACCCCTGTCGAGCTGGCCTTGTGCATTGGGCTCGGCCTGAATGAGCGCGATGTCATGGTGTTTCTGGCCAAACGACAGAAACACCCATTTCTCGCCCCGGGCCGTGACTTGCATGCCCAGAACGTCTTCGTACCAGGGCGCGGTGGCGAATGGGTCGGCAACAAACAAGGCCAGGTGTGTGCGGCGGATGCGCGGCTTGACGTCGGCGACCTGCGACTGCGTGTTGGTGTTCATGGCGGCGCTGCGTTCTCAGTTGATGGATTGCGGGTGGGCCTTGACTGGCGCTTCGAACGGCGTCCAGGTGACTGATGTGATCTCGCTGAACGCGCGCCACTCTTTGAACCAGCTGCGGCCACCGTCGGTGGAGCGAAGCAGGTCGCCGTATTTGGTGCCGGCAAACACCAGGGCACGATCGGCCGCATGGGCGCCAAACGCCCATACCGTTGAATTGGGTGCGGCGTGCTGAAGGGTTGGCGCCCAAGTGGTACCACGGTCTTCCGAGCGGTAAATGCAGGTGCGGGTGCCGGGTGTTCCGTCACCGATGGCCAGCAACAGCTGTTGACCTTCCGCGTCCAGCACCTGCACCGTGCGGGTGTAGTACATGCCGTCGAAGCGGGCCTTGGAGGGTTCGCTGGTCCAGCGGTTTCCCTGGTCCTCACTGCTGCAGACAGAATTCACCGTCAGAACCAGGTGTTTCATGGGCAGCCCATGCGTGGCGGGCAGCACCGCGATGGCGTGGATATCGGAGTTCCCGATGCCGCTGCCCGGTGTGTCCACGCGCTCCCAGGTGTCGCCGCCATCGCGGCTGCGCCAGGCGCCGCCCTCTTCCACGCCGAACCAGACCTCGTCGTTCACGGTCGGGTTGACACAGACGGTCAGAATCCGCGGTCGGTTCACGCCCTGGCAGAACTCGGGCAGTTCGACGTTCAGCGCCTGCCAGCTGCCACCGCCGTCGACAGAACGGAACATGCGGGCGCGAGACGGTGCACCCGTTCCAGCGTACACACGCAGCGGGTTCACCGGATCGAAGGCGATGGCCCACACCGTCAGCCCGTTCATCGGCGATTCGACCCGAGAAAAATGCGCACCGCCATCGGTGCTGATGCACATGCCAGCGTCGGCGCCAGCCAACACACGTGCCGGGTCGGATGGGTCTACCGCCAGGCTGCGCACGACACCGTCGAACTCGATCGCTTCTTTCAACCCCAGTCGGTGCCAGGTGGCGCCGTCGTCGACGCTGCGCAGAATGCCCTGCCCAGCGGTGCCCACAAGAATGGTGCCCTTCATGAAATGCTCCTGTTGTTTGTTCAGATGAAGATGCCGCGCGTGATACCACCGTCCACCGCGATGGATTCACCCGTGATGGCCCCTGCACGTTCGGACGCCAGGAACAAGACCACATCGGCAATTTCGTTGGGCTGCAGCACGCGCCTGATCGGGGTGGCCTTGGCATAGTTGGCCTCCACCTGTTGGGGCGTGAGGTTTTGCAGCTTGGCCTCTTTGGCGTAGAGCTCGTGGATGTGAGGTGTCTCCACCACGCCTGGGTGAATCACGTTGACCGTTATACCCGCCGGGCCCAGCTGATCGGAAAGCGTTTTGGTGAGGTGGCAAATAGCCACGTTACGCATGCCCGACAACTGCTTGCTGCCGCGCCCTGTCAGGCCACCGATGTTGATGATTCGGCCGTGGCCGTGGCCGTGGGCCTTCATGTGAGCCGCCGCCGCCTTGGCGCAGCGCATGTAACCCACCACCTTGATGTTGATGTCCTGCAGCAGGCCTTCGGGGTCAGCGTTTTCAATTTCGCTGCGCACCAGGCCCCCCGGGTGAGCAGCGCCGTTCACAAGGATGTCGATACGACCGAAATGAGCGGCCGCCTTGTCCATCATCGCGTTCACCTGCTCTGTGCTGCTGACGTCGGCTGCAATGGGCAGGATCTCCACACCCGAGGCCGCGCTGATATCACGCGCCACTTGCTCCAACGGGCCCTGGCTGCGCGCAACGATGGCGACCCGTACGCCTTCGGCCGCCAGCGCTTCGGTGACGGCCCGGCCAATGCCCAGGCTGCCGCCCGTGACAACGGCCACCTTGCCTTTGAGTTTCAAATCCATGTGGACTCCTGTTCGAAATGCGAATTGCGGGTGACACCGACTGGAGCGGTGGGTTTGTGTTGGAGAGATGAGACCGTCACAGCGCCATCTCGATGAGCGTCGGCCCTTTGCGCGCGAAAGCGAGCGTCAGTTGCGTCGCCAATGCCTCGGCCGTTTCTGCGCGACTGGCAGGCACGCCATAGGCCTGCGCCAGCCCCACCCAGTCGATGCATGGCTTGTCGAGCGCGGTCATGGCCGCGGCCTTTTCGCCCAGGCTGGCGCCACCTCGGCGCAGCTCGTTGCGCAAGATGGCGTACTGGTGGTTGGCCGCAATCAGCACCACCACATCAAGCGCTTCGTGCGCCAGCGACCACAAGGTCTGCACCGTGTACTGGGTACTGCCGTCAGACAACAAGGCCACCACCCGGCGGTCGGGGCAGGCGATGGCAGCCCCCATCGCTACCGGCAGGCCCTGGCCAATTGCACCACCCGTGTTCGTGAGCGTGGTGTGGGGTGCGGCCGAGGCCGATGCCGCGTAAAACGGGTAGCCACAGGTTCCCCCTTCGACCGAGACGATGGCCTGGGGTGGCAATGCTCCCGCCAACACGCTGGCGACCTTGGCCGGTGTCAGTGCCCCGCCTTCGTCGGCGGGCACCGATGGTGTAGGTGCCGCGTAGGGTGGCGTGTGCAACAGCATGGCCAGTTGCTCCAAACGCTGCACTGCGTCGTCACCAGGCGCGCTCAGCCTCAGGAGCCGATCCTCTGGCACCAGCAGGCTGGGGTGCCCTTCGTAACCGAAATACGTCACGGGTGGCAGTGCACCAACCAGCACGACGAGTTCCGCTGCGTCAAGCACCTGGCGCGCAGGCTCGGGGAAATATGGCAGGCGGTCGAATGCGGGCAACCCTTGCCCTCGCTCAGAGCGCGACGGAAAGGTTTCTGCGTAAGCGGTCGCACCGAACTGGTCACACAGGCGCGCCACCACACGCTGGCCTGCGGCGCTCAGCCCGCTGCGCTGGCCCCCACCGCCAAGCAGAAACACCGTTCGGCGGCTTTGCTTCAAGGCCTCGGCGCAGGCCCGCAGATCCGGCTCTGACGCCGACGATGCGACGTGTGAGCTGGTATCGGATGCGCATGGCGCCGCCACCGCACGGCAGCTCGCCGCCTGAAAGTCGGCCGGGAAGATGAGCGTGCTGCTCTGCCCACCGTTGCGGGCCGTTTGACGCACCGCCTCAGCGGCCGCAGATGCACAGTCCGCTTCGCTGGTGATGCGATGCACCCAGCCCGAGACCGGCCGGGCCAGGGACTCGATGTCCGACGTCAGCGGCGCATCGAAGGGCAGATGCCAACTGGTGTGATCGCCGATGAGGTTGACGATGGGTGTGTGTGCACGCCGCGCGTTGTGCAGGTTGGCAATGCCGTTGGCGAAACCGGGTCCCAGGTGCAGCAGCGTCGCGGCGGGTCGTTCCGCCATGCGGCCAAAGCCATCAGCCGCACCGGTGCAGACGTTTTCCTGCAGCCCGATCACACAACGGATCTGGGCCTGCCGCTCCAGTGCGCGCACCAGATCGAGCTCGGTCGTTCCCGGGTTGGCGAAGCAGACGTCGACGCCTTGCTCTGCCAGGCCCATGAGTAGCACATCGGCTCCAGTGAGGTCTTTTGCTTGGTTCATGTTTGCTACTTTATCGTATAGACAAAATTCAGCAATACGTAGAATCTCTAACATGATGTTTGACAGAATAATTTTGCCTAAACGAAAAATCATGATATTCGCGCATGCGAATTCAACCCAAGCACGGGCGGTAGCTTTCGAAAGCGCGCAGCCCCAAAGCCCACCAGGACATCGTTTAACCTCAAGCCGTTCGAATTGACCGGGGCGTTCTGCCCTGCACACGCACGTATGAGGAAGACATGAACAGCCTGAGACGCATGCTTGACATCCTGGATTTGTTCAAACCCGACCAACCGGTGATCGATGTCGATGCTGTCTGCACACAACTGGGCTACACCTCTGCCAGTGCTTACCGCTACATCCGTGAGTTGAGTGACGTGGGTTTGCTGGTGCGCTTGCCGCGCGGCTACACACTTGGGCCGCGCATCATTGAACTGGACCGGCAGATGAGCGAGTACGACCCGCTGCTGGCCAGCAGCAAGGGCATTGCGGACGATCTGGTGGCACAGACCGGACTGGACGTGCTGGTCAGCGAGCTGTATGGCTCCACCGTGATCAACGTGCTGCAGAAGGTAGGCGCGGACACCGACCCGCTGAACTTCGGACGGGGGCGTCCGATGGCGTTGTTCCGTAGTGCCACGTCACGGGTGATCCTGGCCTACCTGCTGCCGCGGCAGTTGCGCCGCATCTACGACGCGAACGCGTCCCAACCCGACCTGCAACGTCTGGGCGGTACGTGGAAAGACTTTTCGAAAGCCATGCTTCAGGTTCGCAAGCAGGGTTTCTGCGTGAGCGTTGGCGAGCTCGACCCGGGCAAGACCGGCATGGCCGCGCCCATATTTGACGAAAAACAGCGCATCCTGGGCAGCATCACCCTGGTGGGCCCCAACCAGCGCTTCGAAGCCTTCAACCCGAGTTTTCTGTCTGGTCTTGTGACCGGAGCGGCACGACAGATCACAACATCTATTGCCGCGAACGATTGACGCACGTTCGCCCACGATTCCGATCTACAGACTTGTGAGCTGGGCAGGGCACAGCGAAACTAGGGATGATGTTCAAAACACGATTGGCGCCAGCCGGTAGCTGGTGGCTTGTCACGACATGAAACAGCTCGTCCCAGAATCGGCGATTTCAACGCAGTTTCTGCGTTTGTGGCGCCCGTTTTCGGGCCGACCGTGGCCCTATGACCGCTTGCAGACGCACTCATGCCTGCGACCCTTGCAACAGTCGGCGCCGCACCATCCACAGATTGCTCAGGGCAAACAGCGTGGCAACTGCGCCGTGTTCTTGGCCTGGTCCCGGTAACGCACTTTCACATGTCCGAACTGTCGTTTGATGACTCGGGACGGATGACCAAAAAACACGAGCGAGCAGCACCATTGCCACTTGATTCAGTACGTTCAAGCGCTCGGGTGGCTTGAAATGCCTTTTATTCGGCGAAGCAGGAAGTTTGTTGGTATTGACGGCCGTAAGAGGTGGCACAACGGTCTCCAACTACTGGTTCATTTTCTTCGGAGTACGCGCTGAACATGCCCAAGGTGGTGAATGTCAGCTTGCATACCTTTCACGAACCTCTATACATTTGGTTCGAACGTCGCAGTTCAGCCTATAGCCGACATACCCTCTCGCCGCACCAAACTCAGCCCGCCCCCTTTGACCTGAGCGCTTCATACAACCCAGCCGGGCCCAACAAGATCGACTTCAACCCCGACCTCACTCGCTCAGAATCCAGCGCCTGCTTGCTCATGGCGTTGTGAGCAGTCAGCGCATCCATGATGGCGTTGAGCAGTTCACTGTCCAGGTCGGGCGAGTTGGCGAACTGGCCTTTAGAGTTGTTCATGGCTTGCTGCACGAGCTGGTCTGACTCGAGCAGCTTACCCAGCAGCACGTTGTTCACGTAAACCAGTTTGTCGTCGTCGGTCAGTTCACCCTCGAACAGGTCGTTGACCTTCTGCACGATCTCCGAGAGGAACGCCTTCTGCTTGTCTTGCACCTGCCCGCCACCGGGTTCGGTCAGGGGTGACAGCTTGTAGTCGGCATCGCCCTCCCCCAGCGCCAGCGTGCGTTTGCCCTGGTCTTTGAGCTTGTGGTGGGTCAGCACCACCTTTGACAGGTCCACCCCCTCGCGCTCGCGGCCAAACTCCAGCAGCGGCAGCAGGTGTTTGTAGAAGATTGCCCTCTTTTCGATGGCCGTGTTGCCATAGTCAAACAACTGGCTCAGGAAGGCGTAGACACGAACGAACGTGCCCAGGTCGCGTTTGAACAGCAACAGGGTGTCGAGTTCGTCTTTGGCGGCCTGTGACTCTGGTCCGTCCGGCTGTTTGGCCTGGGCAGCGGCAAAAGCCTGTTGGGCGGCCTTGTAGCGTTTGAGCAGCCGGTCTGCCACCGGCTCGATGGCAGCGAGCAGCATGCCCTGGCTGGATTTTGGATTCAGTACCACCAGCGCCACACGCTCCACCTCGAAGTCGTCGTAGTGGCCGCTGCCGTCCAGCTTGGCGCGCAGGTCGTACACAAGGTTCGGATCGGTCACGCCGGCCAACTCGGCCGTCTCGTAGTAGGTCTGGAAAGCTGCCAGGATCTCGTCCGGGTCGTTGATGAAGTCGAGGATGTAGGTGTTGTCCTTCAAGCCGTGCGGGCCGCTGTAAGCGCGGTTCAGGCGGCTGAGGGTCTGCACCGCTTGGATGCCTGCCAGTCGCTTATCCACGTACATGCCACACAACAGCGGCTGGTCAAAGCCGGTCTGGAACTTGTTGGCCACCAGAAGGATTTGGTACTCATCCGTGGCAAAGGCGTCGCGGATGTCGCGGCCCTTGAGGTTGGGGTTGAGTGTCTTGGACGTTTCAGCCACGGGTTCAGGCAGGGATTGCGGGTCGTTCACCTCGCCCGAGTACGCCACCAAGGAGCCCAGGGTATAGCTGTTCTCGGTGATGTAGGCGTCGAGCGCCAGCTTCCAGCGCACAGCCTCCAAACGGCTGCCCACCACCACCATGGCTTTGGCATGGCCCTTCAGCAGCGGCTGCACGTTCTCGCGAAAGTGCTCCACCACGATGGCCACCTTCTGGCTGATGTTGTAGGGGTGCAAGCGCACCCAGCGCATCAGGCCTTTGACCGCCTCGCTGCGCTCCACCTCGGTCTCGTCCCACTCGCGCCCTTCGTTGGCCAGCTTGAAGGCCAGCTTGTAGGGCGTGTAGTTCTTAAGCACATCGAGGATGAACCCTTCCTCGATGGCCTGCCGCATGGAATAGACGTGAAACGCCCCTGGAAGGTTGTCAGAGCCAGCAGGCAGGTCAGGATTGGGCCGGCGGCCGAACAACTCCAGCGTCTTGGCCTTGGGCGTGGCGGTGAAGGCCACGTAGGTGATGCCTTTGTTGGAATCGCCGTTTCCAGCTTTGGCCGCCATCTGCGCGGCCAATAGGTCTTCGGTGTCGATCTCGCCACCGTCAGCCAGCTCTTGCATCTGCTCTGCGCTGAGCACCTGTTTGAGCTTGGCAGCCGCCTCACCCGTCTGGCTGCTGTGCGCCTCGTCAGCGATCACCGCAAAGCGCTTGCCCTCAGTCGCGGCCAACTCCTGCACCGCACTCAGCGCCTTCGGGAAGGTCTGGATGGTGCAGACCACGATCTTCTTGCTGCCCGACAGCGCCTCGGCCAGCTCGGCGCTCTTGCTGCCGCCCTCGCCCTTGATGGTGGCCACCACGCCAGCCGTTCGCTCAAAGTCGAAGATGGCTTCCTGCAACTGAGTGTCCAGCACCGTGCGGTCGCTGACCACCAACACGGTGTCGAACACCTTTTGGTTGTTCGCGTCGTGCAGGTCGGCCAAGAAGTGCGCCGTCCAAGCAATGGAGTTGGTTTTGCCACTGCCTGCGCTGTGCTGAATCAGGTACTTCTGCCCTGCCCCTTCGGCCAGGACCGCTTGCACCAGCTTGCGGGTGGCGTCGAGCTGGTGGTAGCGCGGGAACAGCACGCTGGTGATGCGCTTCTTCTGGTCACGTTTGGTGATGAGGTAGCGGCCAATGATCTCCAACCAACTGTCACGCTGCCATACCTGCTCCCACAGGTAACCCGTGCGGTGGCCTTTTCCGTTGGGTGGGTTGCCAGCCCCGCCCTGGTTGCCCAGATTGAATGGCAAGAAGTTGGTCTTCGGCCCCTCCAGGCGGGTGGTCATCATCACCGTGCGATTGCTCACCGCGAAGTGCACCAGCGCGCCGCGCGGGAAGTCCAGCAGCGGCTCTGCAAACGGCTTGCCCTTGGGTTTAGGCAAGCGGTCAAAGCGGTACTGGTCCACCGCCGCGTTGATGTCCTGCGTGAAGTCGGTCTTGAGCTCGGCCGTGGCCACCGGGATCCCGTTGAGGAACAGCACCAAGTCGATGATGTCGTCGTGGTTGGTGCGGCACTGGCGCACCACGCGGAGGCAGTTGGCTGCGTAGCGGGCCTGCAGTTCGGGGTTCATTGCCAGCGCCGGCTTGAACTGCGCCAGCCTCAGCGAGGCTTTAAGGCCCAGCAGCTCCACACCCACGCGCAACACCTCCAGCGTGCCGCGTTCATCCAGCGCCTTGCGCAGGCGGTCAAGCAGCATGGCTTCGGCCGCTGGGCCGTGGTTTTTCTGCAGCGTTTCCCAGGCTTGTGGTTGACTGATCTGCACCCAGGCCAGCACGTCGGCCGGGTACAGTGCGCGAGCGGTGTCGTAGCCCTTGGCATCACCCTCACCGCCCGGCGGTGCGTACAGCCAGCCGTGGGCAGCCAGGTGGTTGCAGATGTCGATCTCGAACTGAATTTCGTTGTGCACTGCCATGTGATCGGCCTTTTACTGTCCCAGCTTCAGTTGCTTGATGTGAGGCTGCAAAGCTGCGGTCAGGGCGTTCATGGCAGCAACTTGACGGGACTGAATGTCAGGCCATTCGGATTCTTCTGAACGGTAGCCACCCGGAACCTTGACCCTGATT
>NZ_JBHTCA010000040.1:0-21681 GCF_042665215.1 Hydrogenophaga atypica | reverse complement strand
GGTGGCCAAGATTTCGCTGGACCGCATCGTGGGCCACCTGCTGCCGTTTGTGCTGGTCATCATGGGCTGCCTGGCCCTCATCACCTACATCCCCGCCATCTCGCTCACGCTGCGTGATGCGGTGTTCAACAAAGCACCGGTTGTGGCCCCCATTGGGCCGGCGCCGGCCATTGGCCCCCAATAAAGGATCACCCATGCCATTGAACTTCATTGCCAACACCGCCGTGCGTTCGGCCTCCGGTCAAACGCTGCCGGTGATCGACCCCGCCGATGGTCAAACCTACGACACCATCGAACGCAGCAACGCCGCCGATGTGGACACGGCGGTGCAAGCCGCGCGCCAGTGTTTCGAAGGCCCGTGGGCCCGCCTGAGCGCCGCCGAACGTGGCCGCCTGCTGATGAAACTCAGCGCCAAGGTGGCCGAACACGCCGACGAGCTGGCCGCCATCGAGCAACGCGACTGCGGCAAGCCCACCAAACAGGCCAAGGCCGACGCGCTGGCCCTGGTGCGCTACTTCGAGTTCTATGCCGGCGCCGGCGACAAGCTGCACGGCGACACCATCCCTTATCTGGATGGCTACAGCGTGCTGACCTGGCGCGAGCCCCACGGCGTGACCGGCCACGTGATCCCGTGGAACTACCCCATGCAGATCTTTGGCCGCAGTGTGGGCGGTGCCCT
Source organism: Hydrogenophaga atypica (assembly GCF_042665215.1). Lineage (NCBI taxonomy): Bacteria > Pseudomonadati > Pseudomonadota > Betaproteobacteria > Burkholderiales > Comamonadaceae > Hydrogenophaga > Hydrogenophaga atypica. Next base: position 21,002 of record NZ_JBHTCA010000040.1, on the reverse strand, counting down.
GGCAGCCGGCAACGTGTGTGTGGTCAAGCCTTCGGAAGACGCCTGCCTGTCGCTGATCCGTGTGGCCGAGCTGGCGGCCGAGGTGGGCTTTCCGGCCGGTGCCATCAACATCGTCACCGGCTACGGCCACGAGGTGGGCGACGCGCTGGCGCGCCACCCCGGCATCGACCACATCAGCTTCACCGGCAGCCCCAGCGTGGGCACCATCATCCAGCAGGTGGCGGCCGAACGGCACTGCCCCGTGACGCTGGAGTTGGGCGGCAAAGGCCCGCAAATCGTGTTCGACGACGCCGACGTGGACGCCGCCCTGCCTTTCCTAGTCAGCGCCATCGTGCAGAACAGTGGCCAGACCTGCAGCGCCGGATCGCGCCTGCTGGTGCAGCGCGCGTTGTACGAGCCGCTGCTTGAAAAGCTTGGCAAAGCCTTCAGCGCGCTGCGTGCCGGCCCGCCCAAGATGGACCTGGACCTGGGGCCCCTGATCCGCGCAACGCAGCAGCAACGCGTGCGAGGCTTTCTGGAACAGGCGCGTGCCGACGGCATCGCCACCGTGGCGCAAGGTCAGGTGGTGAGCGAAGCACCCGCCAGCGGCTTTTACGCCGCCCCCACCCTGCTGCGCGACGTGCCGGTCAACCACCGCCTGGCGCAGGAAGAGGTGTTTGGCCCGGTGCTGGCCGCCATGTGTTTTGACGACGAAGACCAGGCCGTGGCCATGGCCAACGCCACCCACTTCGGCTTGGTGGCCGGCGTGTGGACACGCGATGGCGGCCGCCAGTTCCGCATGGCCAAACGTGTGAAGGCCGGCCAGATTTTCGTCAACAACTACGGCGCGGGCGGTGGCGTGGAGCTGCCTTTTGGCGGCGTCAAGTCGTCGGGCTACGGGCGCGAGAAGGGTTTTGAGGCCTTGCTGGGCTTCACCACCTTGAAGACCGTGGCCATACGCCACGGGTGATGGGCATATTGGGCACAATCGGGGGCTATGTCCGACCGCGTCATTCCCCTCGTTGACCAGCGCCTGCGCGGCCTGGTGGCCCGCGTGCCTGAGCAGGCCATTGCCGCCACCGGCCTGCTTGGCGACACCCTGGGCCGGCCGCTGCGCGACCTGCGCATCAGCGTCACCGACCGTTGCAACTTCCGTTGCAACTACTGCATGCCCAAGTCGATTTTCGACAAGGACTACCAGTACCTGCCGCACAGCGAGTTGCTGAGCTTTGAAGAGATCACACGTATCGCGCGCCAATTTGTCGCGCATGGCGTGCAGAAGATCAGGTTGACCGGCGGCGAACCCCTGCTGCGCAAACACCTGGAAATCCTGATCGAGCAACTCTCCAGCCTGCGCACCGCCGAGGGCAAGCCGCTGGACATCACCCTGACCACCAACGGCAGCCTGCTGCGCAAGAAGGCCGCTGCCCTCAAGGCCGCCGGCCTGAACCGCGTGACGGTGAGCCTGGACGGCCTGGATGATGCGGTGTTCCGTGCCATGAACGACGTGGACTTCCCGGTGGCCGACGTACTCGATGGCATCGCTGCCGCACAAGAAGCGGGGTTGGGCTCGATCAAGGTCAACATGGTGGTCAAGCGCGGCACCAACGAAGACCAGATTTTGCCCATGGCGCGCCACTTCAAGGGCACGGGCGTGACGTTGCGCTTCATCGAGTACATGGACGTGGGCGCCACCAACGGCTGGCGCATGGACGAGGTGTTGCCCAGCGCCGAGGTGGTGCAGCGCATCCACGCCGAACTGCCGCTGGTGCAGCTGGACCCGAGCGCACCTGGCGAAACAGCCGAACGCTGGGGCTACGCCGATGGGAGCGGCGAGATCGGTGTCATCAGCAGCGTGACCCAGGCTTTCTGCCGCGACTGCAACCGGGCGAGGCTGTCCACCGAAGGCAAGCTCTACCTGTGCCTGTTTGCCAGCCAAGGCCACGACCTGCGCACCCTGGTGCGCGGCCAGGCGAGCGACGAACAACTGGCTTCGGCCGTTGCCCACATCTGGCACCAGCGCGACGACCGCTACTCGGAGTTGCGCGCCAGCTTGCCGCCTGATGCCTCAAGCGGTGGGCGGCGCGTCGAGATGAGCTATATCGGCGGATGACGATGACACCCATTGAACCTGGACAAATCACGGCCGTGGTGCTGGCAGGCGGACGCGGTTCGCGCATGGGCGGCGTGGACAAAGGCCTGCAGAACTTCAACGGCACACCGCTGGCCCTGCACACCTTGCTGCGCCTGCAAATGCAAAGCGGTGGCCTGGTGGGCGAGGTGATGTTGAACGCCAACCGCAACCTGGCCGCTTACGAGGCCTTTGGGGTGCCGGTGTGGCCCGATACCGTGGGCGATTTTCCGGGCCCTTTGGCTGGTTTTCTGACCGCGCTGGAGCGTTGCGAAACACCCTATTTGTTGACCACCCCTTGCGACAGCCCCCTGTTTCCGTTGGATTTGGCCGAGCGCCTGGCATCCGCCCTGGTGCGCGAAGGTGCCGAGATTGCCATGGCCGCAGCCCCCGAAGACGATGACCAGCTGCGTGCCCAGCCGGTGTTCAGCCTCATACACACCGATCTGCTGGCCAGCCTGGCCGTGTTTGTGCAAGGCGGTGGTCGCAAGATCGACGCCTGGACGGGGCAACACAAAACCGTTCTGGTGCCCTTCAACCAACCGGGCGATGACCCCAAGGCTTTTTTCAATGCCAACACGCTGGCCGAACTCCAGGCCCTGGAAAACCGCTGAATGAAGACACTGGACCAGATCGCGGCGGCGCTGCAAGGCTACGACCCGCAGGCGCTGAGTGCGGCCGCCGTCAACACCTTTCTGGCCGAGCTGGTGAGCCCGGTGGCCGACGTCGAAACCGTCGGTGTGTTCGATGCGCTGGGCCGCGTGCTGGCCGAAGACGTGGTCTCCCCCATCAGCGTGCCGCCACACGACAACTCGGCCATGGATGGCTATGCGTTGGACGGCGCGCAATTGCGGCCAGACCAGCCGCTCACGCTGCGCGTGCTGGACGGCACGGCCTTCGCCGGCAAGGCCTGGTCGGGCAACGTGGCGGCGGGCGAGTGCGTCAAGATCATGACCGGCGCCATCATGCCCGCCGGCCTGGACACCGTGGTACCGCAGGAAATGACGCAGGCGGGCGAAGGGCGCATCACCATTCCGGCGGGCGCGCTGCAACGTGGCGACAACCGCCGCCTGCTGGGCGAAGACCTGATGGTTGGGCGCCCTGCTCTGCGCGCCGGCGCCAAACTCGGCCCGGCGGCGCTGGGCCTCATCGCCAGCCTGGGACTGCCCGCGGTCAGGGTGTTCCGCCGCCTCAAAGTGGCCTACTTCTCCACCGGCGACGAAATACTGAGCCTGGGCGAGGCACCGCGCGAAGGCGCCGTGTACGACAGCAACCGCTACACCGTGTTTGGCCTGCTCACCCGCCTGGGGATCGAGGTGATCGACATGGGTGTGGTGCGCGATGAGCCCGCCACGTTGGAGGCTGCCTTCCGTGCCGCCGCCGCACAGGCCGACGCCATCATCACCAGCGGCGGCGTGAGCGCCGGCGAGGCCGACCACACCAAGGCCATGATGAAGAAGCTGGGCGATGTTGCCTTCTGGCGCATTGCCATGCGGCCCGGGCGACCGATGGCAGTAGGCCGGATGCAAGGGGGTGCCGTCATGTTCGGACTGCCTGGCAACCCAGTCGCCGTGATGGTGACGTTTCTCGCTTTTGTGCGCCCCGCCCTGCTCAAGCTCATGGGCGTTGCAGACGTGGCGGCCCACACGCCCCCGCTGCTGAAAGCGAAATCGCTGGAACCCATGCGCAAAAAACCCGGCCGCACCGAGTACCAGCGCGGCACCGTCAGCACCGCACCTGATGGCACGCTTCAGGTATGCACCACCGGCAACCAGGGCTCAGGCGTGCTCAGTTCCATGGTGCAAGGCAACGGCCTCATCGTGCTGCACCACGGCCAAGGCAACGTGGCCGTGGGCGACGAGGTGGACGTGATGGTGTTCGACGGCGTCATCTGACGCCGTTGCTCCAACCGATCAAGCCATCGTCACTTGGCCGGAATCACCTCGTGGTGTGACACCTCGGTCAAGGGACCCTCGCTCACATTGGCTTTGTTGCCACCGGGCACCTTTTTGCGTGCGAACAGGGTGTACATGGTGGGCACCACAAAAATGGTGAGCAAGGTGCCCAGGCTCATGCCACCCACGATGACCCAGCCGATTTGTTGGCGGCTTTCGGCACCGGCACCGCTGGCCAAGGCCAGGGGAATGGCGCCCAGAACCATGGCGCCGGTGGTCATGAGGATGGGCCGCAGCCGCAGCGCGGCAGATTCCTGCACCGCATCCCGCATGGCCATGCCTTGCTCGCGCAGCTGATTGGCAAACTCCACGATCAGGATGCCGTGTTTGGTGATGAGGCCCACGAGCGTGATCAAACCGATTTGACTGAACACGTTGAGCGTGCCACCCGTGAACTTGAGCGCCAGCAAGGCGCCCAGCATGGACAGCGGCACGCTGAGCATGATGATCAGCGGATCGACAAAACTCTCGAACTGCGCCGCCAGCACCAGGTAGATGAACACCAGGGCCAGGACGAACACCAGGGCCAGCGAGCCCGACGAGCTGCGGAATTCGCGGCTCTGGCCGTTGAGGTCGGTGGTGTAGCCGGCGGGCAGGATTTCGCGCGCTGTCTGGTCCATGAAGTTCAGTGCATCGCCCAGCGCCAATTCAGGTGCCAGGTTGGCGGTGATGCTGGCGCTGCGGCGCTGGCCGAAGTGGTTGAGTTCACGCGGCACCACCACCTCGCGCGTCTTGACCAGCGACGCCAACGGGATCATGGCGTCGTTGCGTCCACGCACAAACAGCCGGTCGATGTCGTCGGGCGTGCTGCGCTGGGTGCCTTCGGTCTGCACCACCACGTCGTACTGTTCACCACCGCGTTTGTAGCGGGTGACGATGCGCCCACCCAACATGGTTTCGACCGTGCGGGCAATGGCATCCACGCTCACGCCCATGTCGGCGGCACGTTCGCGGTCCACGTCCATGCGGATCTCGGGCTTGTTCAGACGAAGGTCGGTGTCCACCTGCACGAAGCCGGGGTTCTTGGCCAGCGCGTCCTGGAACTGCCGCACCACCTTGGACAGGTTTTCGTAGCTGTCGGAGGTGACGATCACGTAGTTGATGGGGCGTTCGCGGAAACCCTGTCCCAGTGATGGCGGCGTGATGGCAAAGGCGCTCACCCCGGGCAGACCGGCCAGCTTGGGCGCAATTTCGCGTGCGATTTCCTGGGTCGAGCGCGTGCGTTCTTCCCACGGCGTGGCGCGCAGGAAAACGTTGCCTTGCGCCACAGTGGGATTGCCGATGTTGGCAAAGATGCGGTCGAACTCGGGGTAGTTCTGGCCGATGCGCTCGATGGCCTCGGCGTAGCGGCGGGTGTAGTCCAGCGTGGCGCCGTCCGGGCCGTTGATCACGGTCAGGATCACGCCCCTGTCTTCGATGGGCGCCAGCTCCTGTTTGGTGGTCTTGAGCAGCGCCCAGCTGCCCACCGCACTGCCCACCATCACCGCCACCACCAGCCAGCGCACCTTCAGGGATGCGGCCAAAACCCGGCTGTAGCCGTTGGTCAGCGCCACCAGCGCGCGCTCCATGCCACGGTCGAAGCGGTTGGGTTGGGGGTTGTGTTTGAGCAGCTTGGAACACAACATCGGCGACAGCGTCAGCGCCACAAAACCCGACACCAGCACCGCGCCGGCCAGGGCCAGCGCGAACTCGGCAAACAGCCGGCCGGTGCGGCCTGGGGTGAAGGCCAGCGGCGCGTACACGGCCACCAGCGTGAGTGTCATGGCCACCACCGCAAAACCAATCTCGCGCGCGCCCTTGATGGCGGCGTCGAACGGTTTCATGCCCTCTTCGATGTGGCGGAAGATGTTCTCCAACACCACGATGGCATCGTCCACCACCAGCCCGATGGCCAGTACCAGTGCCAACAAGGTGAGCGTGTTGATGGAGAACCCGAACAGCGACAGCAGGGCAAACGTGCCGATCAGACTGACCGGTATGGTGACCAAGGGGATGATGGACGCCCGCAAGGTGCGCAGGAAAACGAAGATCACCAGCGCCACCAGCACCACCGCCTCGGCGATGGTGGTGTAAACCGCCTTGATGGAACGGTCGATGAAGACCGAGTTGTCGTTGGCGATGTCCACGTTGATGCCCGGGGGCAAATCGGTCTTGACCTTCTCCAGCAAGGCGCGCACCCCGGCCGACAGCTCCAGTGGGTTGGCCGTGGCCTGGCGGATCACGCCCACCGAGATCGAATCGCGCCCGTTCAGGCGCACCGAGGTGCGCTCGTCCTGCGGGCCTTGGACCACACGCGCCACGTCGCCAATGCGAATCGGCAGGCCATTGACGTTGCGTATGGTGACGGACGCAAATTCCTCGGGCCGCTGCAAATCGGTGGCGGCGGTGACGTTGAACTCGCGCTGCGAGCTTTCGATGCGGCCGGCGGGCACCTCCAGGTTGGCGCGGCGGATGGCGTCTTCCACATCCTGCACGGTCAGTCGGTACGCGGCCAGGCGGTCCGGGTCCAGCCACACGCGCATGGAGTACTTGCGCTCGCCGTACACGCGCACATCGGCAGCACCAGGCGCCGTCTGCAGCACCGGTTTGACGATGCGGTTGGCCATCTCGCTGAGCTGCAGCGGGCTGAAGGTGTCCGAGCTCAAGGCCAGCCACACCACCGGAAACGCATCGGCCTCCACCTTGGCGATCACCGGCTCGTCGATGCCCTGCGGCAGGCGTTGGCGCACGCGGCTGACCTTGTCGCGCACGTCGGCGGCGGCAGAGTCGGGGTCACGCTCCAGCTTGAAGCGCACCGTGATCTGGCTCTGCTCCTGACGGCTAATGGAGGTGATGATGTCCACACCTTCGATGCCGGCCAACGAATCCTCCAGCACCTTGGTGACCTGCGACTCGATGACTTCGCTGGACGCACCGCCAAAGCGGGTGCTGACCGTGACGGTGGGTTCGTCGATTTTGGGGTACTCGCGCACCGTGAGGTTGCTGAACGACACCCAGCCCACCAGCAGGATCAGCAGGGACAACACCGACGCGAACACCGGGCGGCGGATGGAGATTTCTGGCAGTTGCATGGCTGGCCTCTGTGGTCGGTGTCAGCGCGCGGGGGCCGCTTCGGTCTTGGGTGCGGCGCCGCCGGGCTTGCCCATGTCCACCACGCGGACCGCCATGCCATCGCGCTGCAGCCGCTGCTGGCCGGCCACGACCACGTTGTCGCCCTCGCTCAGACCGCTGAGGATTTGCACCTGCGAGCCACGCCGCACGCCCAGTTGCACTTCGGTGCGCCGGACCACGGTTTTGGCAGCCTCGCCTTCGCCTTCGGAGGCCAGCTTGAAAACCAGTTGCCGGTTGCCTTGTGGCACCAAGGCCTCTTCGGGCACCACCAGGGCGGCTTCGTTGACGGAGAACACCGTGGTCACACGCGCAAACATGCCAGGGCGCAAGGTCGCGTCGGCCGCAGGCACCACCGCAGCGCGCACCAACACCGAGCGGCCGTTGGCATCCACCAGCGGGTCAAGGGCCTGCACTTTGGCCGTGAAATCGCGCCCAGGCAAAGCGTCGATCTGCACCTTCACCGACTGACCCACGGCCAGTTGGCCCTGGTAGCGTTCAGGCATGCGGAAATCCACGTACAGCGTGGAGGTGTCTTCGAGGTTGACGAGGTCGGCACCGTCCTTGACGTAGTCGCCCAGGTTCACGGTGCGGATGCCCACGGTGCCGTCAAACGGCGCCACGATGCGCATGCGGCCCAGGCGCGCCTGGGCCAGCGCCACCTGCGCCTCGGCCACCTGCAGGCTGGCACGGCTTTCGTCCAGCACCCGCTGGGCCACAAAGTTCTCGGCCACCAGCTCCTGGTTGCGTTTGAGGTTGGCGCGGGCAATCGACAGCTGGGCTTCGGCCTGGCTCAGTTCGGCTTTCTGCAAGGTGTCGTCCAGCCGCAGCAGCAGCTGGCCCTTGCGCACGCGGACACCGTCGGCAAATGCCAGCTCGGCCACACGGCCTGCCACCTCGGGCCGCAGAATGACACTCTGACGTGACTTGAGGCTGCCCACGGCCTGGGCGTCGTCCTGCAATGGCATGGTTTTGACCTTGGCCACCTCGACACCGGGCGCGCCACCGCCCCCCGGGCCACCTGGGCCAGCCGGGCGCGCCGCACCGGCACCCGCACCCATGCCAGCCCCCTGCCCGGCGGGCTTCTCTGTGGTTGTGCCTTTGCTCGGTTGCTGCAGCCACCAGGCGCCACCTGAGGCCAACGCCAGACCCGCGCCGGCCAGCACCCACACCATCACTTTGTTCGCCATGCGTTTTTCACCCAGTCTGTTACCAACTGTCAATGTAGCAGCGGCGCATTTCGCAGTGCAGCAAGGCGGCCAATGCCCCCCGGCTTTACACGATGTTTACGCCGGTTGGGGCCTGTTCAGCGCCCAGGCACACCCCGGTTGGCCAAGGCGTCGGCGCGCTCGTTGCCGGGGTCGCCGGCGTGCCCTTTGACCCAATGCCAATGGATCTGGTGCATGCCCTGGTGCACCAGGGCATCGAGCTTTTGCCAGAGGTCGGCGTTTTTCACCGGTTGTTTGGCGGCGGTCTTCCAGCCCTTGGCTTTCCAGCCATGAATCCACTCGGTGATGCCCTTGCGCACGTACTCGCTGTCCAGATAGAGATGCACCACACACGGGCGCTTGAGGGCGGCCAGCCCCTCGATCACGGCGGTCAGCTCCATGCGGTTGTTGGTGGTTTCGCGTTCGCCGCCAAACAGCTCTTTCTCGGTGGCACCGGCACTCAGCAACACGCCCCAGCCACCCGGACCAGGGTTGCCTTTGCAGGCACCATCGGTGTAAATCGTCACGGTGTTCATGTTTGTCGGCGTGCTCAATCGGTATTCCTGTGTGTGAAGTGAGTGGTGTGGTGGGTGTTCCGCGCTGCTGTCACAGGCGCTGCAGCGGCCGCGCGGCGTGGCTTCCAGGCGGGGCCCAGCAGGTGCATGCCGCGCACGCGCTTGACGGCGGTGATGAAGTACACCGCGCCAAGAATGGGCCACCAACGTGCGCCCACCGGTTCGACCCACGACCAGCGCTGAAGCCATTTGTCGGTGCGCACCGCCGGGCGGTAGGCGCCAAACCGGCAGCTGTCCACCTCAAAACTGAGCAGCCGCAGCCAGTCACGCAGGCGCCAATGGCCAATGAACTCGCCAGCTTCGGGCAGGTACAGGTGTGAGGCCCCAAAAGCCGACAGGCCCAGGCGCGCGCACAAATGGGCCCGCGCCTGGCGCAGCCCCCACAGGCTGGCCGGGTTGAGGCCTGAGATGACCACCCGCCCCTCTGGCACCAGCACCCGTTCGACCTCTCGCAAAACGGCATGGGGGTCGGCGCTGAGTTCCAGGGTGTGGGGCAACACCACCAGATCGAGGCTGGCCGCCGGAAATGGCAGGGCCGCTGCGTGGGCCACAAACGCCCAGCGCTGCAACCCCGGCCAGGGCTCGGCCTGATCGGGCGCTGAGTTTTGCACCAGAGGCAATTCGGTTTCGGGCAGGCCCAGCCAGCGGTGTGGCATGCGGTTGGCGGCCAGGGCGTCCAGCTCGGGCAGGCCCAGTTGCACCGCGTGAAAGCCAAACACGTCGGCCACCGCCGACGCAAACTGTGCCTGCTCCCACGCCAGCAGGTAGCGACCGGGTGGCGTCTGCAACCAGTCGGCAATGCCAGCAGCGCTGGCGGAAGGAAAATCGGTGGTGTTCAAGGGTCAGGCCTGCGGTGCACGGGCGGCCAAAAATAGGGTGACCGATGGTAAACGTTGCCAGCGCCGCACGCTGCCCGGGGTACAGTTCGACTTGCGCCGCCTTTCCGTGGCCCTGAATTTTTCACGCATGAGCCATTCCCTGTTCCCGATCCCGGCCTTTTCCGACAACTACATCTGGGCGCTGCACCAAGGCGATCAGGCGTTGGTGGTGGATCCCGGCGAAGCGTCGGGCGTGTTGCGCTACCTGAGTGAAAAGGCCTTGACGCTGAGCGCCATCCTCGTCACCCACCACCACGCCGACCACACCGGCGGTGTGGCCGAACTGCGTGCAGCCACCGGGGCCCAGGTGTATGGGCCCGTCGCAGAACCCATGCCCGAGCCACTGACCCGCCTGGACGAAGGCGAGCACATCGATGTGCTGGGCCTGCGTTTCCAGGTGATGCACGTGCCCGGCCACACCGCCGGTCACATTGCCTACCACTGCGACGACGTGGACGGTGCGCCCCTGCTGTTCTGTGGCGACACCTTGTTCTCGGGCGGTTGTGGCCGGCTGTTTGAAGGCACACCGGCCCAGATGCTGGATTCGCTGGACCGCCTGGCCGCGCTGCCCCCCCACACCCGTGTGTGCTGTACCCACGAATACACGCTGAGCAACCTGCGCTTTGCACGCGCGGTTGAGCCCGAGAACCAGGCGCTCGCCACCTACGCGTCGCAATGTGAAGGCCTGCGATCGCGGAACCTTCCCACCCTGCCCAGCTCCATCGCGCTGGAATTGACCATCAACCCCTTCTTGCGCAGCCGGCTGCCAACGGTGGCCCAGGCGGTGCAACAGCACACCGGCCACACCGCGCCGGACGACATTGCCGTCTTCGCCGCCCTGCGTGAATGGAAAAACGTATTCTGATGTCCCGAACCCTACCCTGGCTGGCCCTCATCCTGAGCGCCGCCCTCGCCGGCTGTGCCGGCACCCCCACGGCCGTGCCGCAGACCGGCAGCGCCACGGCGCCCATCACGTCCAGCGGGCACAAGCCAACCGGCCCTCGCGCTGCGGTGATGCCCTCTGGCCCCTTGACCGAACTGGCTGTCGCAACACCCTCGGGCGGCCCGGACGTGGCCACCCTGGCCGCTCCGACCGACCTGTGGGAGCGCATTCGGCGCGGCTTCGCCATGCCCGACCTCGACACCGACCTGGTGCGTGACCGCGAACAGTGGTACGCCAGCCGGCCCGATTACATCCAGCGCATGACCGAGCGCTCCAGCAAATACCTGTTCCACATCGTTGAGGAACTGGAGCGGCGCAACATGCCCTCCGAGCTGGCCCTGCTGCCCTACATCGAGAGCGCCTTCAACCCCAACGCGGTGTCCAGCGCGCGCGCGGCCGGCATGTGGCAGTTCATGCCTGCCACGGGTGAATCGTTCGACCTCAAGCAGAACATGTTCCGCGACGACCGCCGTGATGTGCTGGCGTCCACCCGCGCCGCGCTGGACTACCTGCAGCAGTTGCACAAACGTTTTGGCGACTGGCACCTGGCACTGGCCGCCTACAACTGGGGGCAGGGCAACGTGAACCGGGCCATCACCCGCAACCAGCGCGAAGGCAAGGCCACCACCTACCTCGACCTCAACATGCCGACCGAGACGCGTTACTACGTGCCCAAGTTGCAGGCGGTGAAAAACATCGTGGCCACGCCCCAGCGCTTCAACACCGCGTTGCCCCTGATCGGCAACCACCCCTTCTTCGATTCGGTGCCCATCGAGCGCGACATCGACGTGGCGGTGGTGGCCCGCTTGTCCGACGTGGACGAACGGGACTTCCGCGCCCTCAACCCCTCGCTCAACAAGCCGGTCATCATGTCGGCTGGCACCCCCCACATTCTGCTGCCCTGGGACAACGCGGCGGTGTTCCAACAACGGCTCGCGGCCCACACCGGACCGCTGGCGAGCTGGACCGCCTGGACCGCACCATCGACCATGAGCCCGGCCGCAGCGGCCGACCGCCTGGGCATGAGTGAGGCAGAGTTGCGCCGTGTGAACAACATCCCGCCCCGCATGCTGGTGCGCAAGGGCGCCACCCTGCTGGTGCACCGCAACGGCCGCAACAACGCCGATGTGCCCGAACACGTGGCCGACAACGCCCAGCTGCTGTTGCAGCCCGAAGTCATCCTCAAACGCACCACAGTGCGGGCGCGCAAGGGTGAAAACGTGATGACCCTGGCCCGCCGTTACGGTGTGAGTGCCAGCAGCGTGGCCGAGTGGAACAACATCAGCATCAATTCGCCACTCAAGGCAGGCCAGTCATTGGCCCTGATGTTGCCCCCGCGCAAGGCCAAACACATGGCCCGCGCCACCACCAAACCCGCGGGCAAGGCCGGCACCAACGTGGCCAAGCGCACCACAGCCAAACCGAAGGCCAAACCCACCGCTCCACGCAACAAGGTGGCCGCGCGCTGAGCGCCGGATTCAGGCGCGGAACTTCAGCTTGGCGCGCTGGGCAAACGTGTTGGTGTAGGTGCGCGCCAGGTCAATGCGGTCGGCACGCACCAACTCGTCCACCAGCGCCATCGAGCGCAGGGCCGTGGCGGGGCCGGCCTCTGGCATCAAACCATCGATGGCCAGGGCATCACGCACCTTGTTGAACGCCGCCAGGTACAGGCCTCGGTCACCCATCATGTAGGCCTCGGGCACGGCCTTGATGATGTCGGAAGGCCCGGCCGTTTGTAACCACTTGAGGGCGTGCACCACCCCATTGGCCAGTGCCTGGCAGGTGGCGGGATGGCGTTCAATGAAGGCCTGCGGCGCGTAGAGGCAGGCTGCCGGCATGGGGCCACCAAACACGTCTTTGGTGCCCTTGAGCGTGCGGGTGTCGGAGACGATGCGGATCTCGCCGGCTTTTTCCAGCACGGTCAAGACCGGGTCGATGTTGCTCAACGCATCGATCTCGCCGGTGCGAAAGGCGCGCAAAGCGCCTGCCGAGGTGCCCACGCCCACAAACTGCACCTCGTGCGGGCGGATGCCAGCACGTGCCAACACCAGGTTGGCCACCAGATTGGTGGACGAGCCGGGCGCGGACACACCAATGCGCCGCCCTCGAAGGTCCGTCAGGTGGCGGTAGTGCGGCAGGGTCTTGAGCGACACGCCCATGGCGATCTGTGGCGCCCGCCCCTGCAACACAAACGCCTGGTAGGACAAACCCCGCGCCTGCAGACCAATGGTGTGCTCATAGGCGCCTGACACCACATCGGCTGCGCCCGCCAAGGCCGCCTTGAGGGCCTGTGACCCGCCGTCAAAATCGCGGATCTCCAGCGACAAACCTTCGGCTTTAAAAAAACCCAGCTGCTCCGCGATGGTCAAGGGCAGGTAATAAAAACCCGCCTTGCCGCCCACCGCCAAAGTCAACCTGGCGCGCTCTGGCTTGTCTTGCGCCGTCGCAGGCAACAGGTGACCACCCAAGGCACTCAGGCAAGCCAACTGCAGCAGTTGTCGGCGGTTTAGCTCGGTCATGAACACCCGGGTGGTGGCAAATTGTCAAACTGACCCAAATGCTAATGAACGACCGATGCCTTGGGCATCGGGTTCTGTCCCAAGCGGGTTTACACCGAGCGCCAGAACGGCTGTTTCAGCGCCTGTCGACCAGCGCGTGGGCGATGGTGCCCAGATCAACGTATTCGAGTTCGCTGCCCACCGGCACACCCCGCGCCAGCCGCGTGACGTGCACCCCGCGCCCCTTGAGCGCCTGGGCAATCACATGGGCCGTGGCCTCACCTTCTGCGGTGAAGTTGGTGGCCAGAATCAGCTCGCTCACCGCGTCCTCGCCGTCCACGGCGATGCGGTCGAACAGCTTTTGTAACCCGATGTCTTTGGGACCGATGCCGTCCAAAGGGCTGAGCTTGCCCATCAGCACAAAATAGCGCCCCTTGTAGGCGCCGGTGCGCTCCAGCGCGGCTTGGTCGGCCGGCGTTTCCACCACGCAGAGCTGGCTGCGGTTGCGCTGGGGGTCGGCGCAGGTGGCACACACCTCGTCTTCGGTGAAGGTGTGGCACAACGTGCAGTGCCGCACCTGCTGTGTGGCCACTTGCAAGGCCTGGGCCAGTTGCAGCGCGCCATTGCGGTCGTGCTGCATGAGGTGGTAGGCCATGCGCTGTGCCGACTTGACACCCACGCCAGGCAGGCAACGCAAGGCGCTGGTCAGGGCGTCGAGCGCGCTCACAGCGGCAAACGTGCGCGCATCAGAACGGCAGCTTCATGCCCGGGGGAAGGCCCGCCGTCAGCTTGCCCATTTTTTCAGCCGAAGTTTCCTCGGCCTTGCGCACAGCGGCGTTGAAGGCGGCGGCCACCAGGTCTTCCAGCATGTCCTTGTCATCGGCCAGCAGGCTGGGGTCGATGGTGACGCGCTTGACGTCGTGTTTGCAGGTCATCAGCACCTTGACCAGACCAGCGCCAGACTCGCCGGTCACTTCGATCAGGGCCAGTTCCTCCTGCGCCTTCTTGAGGTTGTCCTGCATGGCCTGGGCCTGCTTCATGAGGCCGGCGAGTTGTCCTTTGTTGAACATGAAATTCCTTGGTTGATACGAAAAAGACCGAAAAAGGTGTCTGGCGTGCGCCAGATCAAAGCATCAGAGGGGGCGCACGCTGCCGGGCACGATTTTGCCGCCAAATTCGCGCATGAGCTGCAACACGAATGGGTCGCCCGCCATGGCAGCTTCGGCTTCGTTCTGGCGAGCGGCGGCCTGTGCGGCCAGGCGGCGGGCGGGCGAATCGGCCACCGGCCCGGTGTTCACCACCAGCGTGACGGCATGGCCCGCGGCCGCCAGCGCGGTTTGCAGGCGGTCACGGGTGCCCGGCTGGTTGAGGGTATCGCGGTCCACCACCAGGCGCCAGGTGTTGCCCTCGCGCGCGAGCAACTGCGACTGCAAAGCCAGCTCGCGCACCAGTGCCGCCACCAGCTCACGCCGCACCAGGTCCATGACGGTGTCAAACCAGAAGTCGGCTTCCTCTGCGCTCACCACGGCCGGGAGTGCCGCTGCGGGCGCGTTGACGACCGCTGGCAGCGCTGACACCACTGGCAACTCCGGCGATGGCTGCGGCTCGCCGGCCACCGGTGCCAGCATGGGTTCGGGCGGACGGGCTGGCTCGGGTGCGGGCGTTGGGGCAGAAGGCTCGGCTGCTCGAGATGCCATTGCCGCCACCGGTGCGGGTTGTGGCGGGGCTGAACGCGCGGGTTCAGGCGCCGGTTTCAGGCTTTTTTTTTCCACCGCGTCGCCCACCGGCTGCGCTGGCGCGACCCGCCCCGGCTTGAAGGCCAGCAGGCGCAACAACACCATGGTCAGGGCAGCGTACTCGTCGGGCGCCAGGCCCAGTTCGCCGCGCCCGTGCAGGCACAGGCTGTAGAGCAACTGGGTCTCGTCGGCCGGCAGGATTTGGGCCAGGCGGGCCACCTCCTGCGCCTCCGGGTCGGTGCTGTCGGCTGCGGCGAGCGCGGGCACGTTCTGCGCCACCGCCATGCGCTGCAGCACACCCGTCATTTCCTCCAACGTGGACGCGGCGCTGAACCCGTTGAAGCGCAAGGTGTCCACGGTTTGCACCACCTGAGCGCCATCGCTGTGGGCCAGCGCATCGATGAGGGCGAACACGTGGCTGCGGTCCACCGCACCCAGCATCTGGCGCACGGTGGCCTCCTGCAACTGGCCGCCGCCAAAGGCAATGGCCTGGTCGGTCAGCGACAGCGCGTCGCGCATGGAGCCACGCGCGGCGCGCGCCAGCAAACGCAGGGCCTGGGGTTCGGCGGCCACGTTTTCCTGTGCCAGCACCTGCGTCAGGTGCTCCAGCACGGTCTCGGGCGCCATGGGCCGCAGGTTGAACTGCAGGCATCGGCTGAGCACGGTCACCGGCACCTTTTGTGGGTCGGTCGTGGCCAGCACGAACTTGAGGTACTCGGGCGGCTCTTCCAACGTCTTCAACATCGCGTTGAAGGCGGTGTTGGTGAGCATGTGCACCTCGTCGATCATGAAGACCTTGAAGCGCCCTTGCACCGGCTTGTAAACGGCCTGCTCCAGCAGGGCCTGCACCTCGTCCACACCCCGGTTTGATGCCGCGTCCAGCTCGGTGTAGTCCACAAAGCGGCCGCTGTCGATGTCGGTGCAGGCCTGGCACACCCCACAGGGCGTGGCGGTGATGCCGCCGTTGCCGTCAGGCCCAACGCAGTTGAGCGACTTGGCCAGGATGCGCGAGACCGTGGTCTTGCCCACACCGCGTGTACCGGTGAACAGGTAGGCGTGGTGCAGCCGCTGTGTGGTGAGCGCATTGCCCAAAGCCTGCACCACGTGGCCCTGCCCCACCATTTCGGCGAAATTCTTGGGGCGGTACTTGCGGGCCAGGACGATGTAGGACATAGGGCGTCGATTCTATGGTGGCGCGTTGGGCAAAACGGGGCCCGGCGTCGCCTACAATACGCGGTGACGGGCCTTCCCGCATGGCAAAGCGGCCAACCGGGTCAGGTGGGGAACCAAGCAGCCCTAACTGTGGAGTCAGTGCCGGGGTCAAGGCTCGTCACCTTATTCATTCAACGCGCATCTTCATCGCGCGATTTTTTGCACCACCGCAGCAAGGCCTCGCCCGCCACCCGGCCACTGGCCAGGCAGGCGCTCAGCAGGTAGCCTCCCGTGGGCGCTTCCCAATCCAGCATTTCACCGGCACAGCACACGCCCGGATGGGTGCTGAGCATCAAACCCTCGTCCAGCGCCTCCAGCCGCACGCCACCGGCCGTGCTGATGGCCTCGTCGATGGGCCGCGTGGCCACCAGGGTGATGGGCAGGTGCTGGATGGCCGCCGCGAGCTTTTGGTTGTCGTGCAGTTCGTCGGCCGACAGCACTTCGTGCAACAACGCCGTGTGCACAGCGCTCAGGTTGAGGCGGCTTTTGAGGTGGCTGGACAGCGAGCGTGAGCCGCGCGGGTGGGCCACTTCGCGGCGCACCCGCTCAGCATCCAAATCGGGGCGCAGGTTGAGAAACACGGTGGCGTGGCCATCGCGCGCGATGGTGTCGCGAATCAAAGCAGAAGCCGCGTAGACCAGGCTGCCTTCGATGCCGGTGGCGGTCAACACGAACTCGCCCTTGCGGCTGAAGTGCCGCCCTGCCCCGTCGTCCACCAACAAACCCACCGATTTCAAGGGCTGGCCGGCAAACCGCTCGCTCAAATGGGCACTCCAACCAGCGCGCCCGCGGACGGCGGCGTCGAAACCGCAATTGGCGGGCCGCAGCGGGGCCACGTCCACACCTTGAGCCCGCAGTGGCTCGGCCCAGCGGCCGTCTGAACCCAGCTTGGCCCAACTGCCGCCACCCACGGCGAGCAGCACCGCACGTGCGCGCACGGTCACTTCGCCCCCAGGACTTTGAAAACAGAGGTCCCAGGCGCCGTTGTTGACCGGTTGCAGCTGCCCGTCCCAATGGTGGCGCATGAACAACCGCACCGGCACGCCGCTGGCGGGGTGGCGCAGGCGGTGCAGCCAGGCGCGCAACAGCGGCGCAGCCTTCATGTCGGTAGGAAACACGCGCTGCGAGCTGCCCACAAAAGTGTCTATGCCCAGGCTTTGCGCCCAATCGCGGATGGCCTGCGGGCCAAAGGCCGCCAACCATCGCCCGCATTCGGGTGCGCGCTCGCCATAACGCCCCACAAAAGCGGGCAAATCTTCGGCATGGGTGAGGTTGAGGCCACCGATGCCGGCCAGCAAAAACTTGCGGCCCACGGTGGGTTTGGCGTCGAACAGGTGCACCGCCACACCGGCGGCGCTCAAGACCTCGGCCGCCATCAGCCCGGCCGGGCCACCGCCCACCACCACAACGGGCAGGCTGTTCACTTCTTCATTCATGCGGGGGAATACGGGTTCAGGGATTCATTTGAGGGCACGGCCACCTCGATACAACGCCCGTCGGCGGTGAGGAAAGCGGTGCGCACGTGGGCACCAGGCTGGGCCAGTGCGACCGCCTGAGCATAACGGGCCAGCTGTTCGCGCAACGCGGCCTGCCGCTCGGGGTGCGCGGCGGACTTGTGGTCCAGTACCCACCAGTGGCCGCTGGCGCGCTCGCGCACCAGACGGTCCAGGCGCATGACCTGGCCTTGGGCGTCCAGCAACTCCACCTCGTTGTCCCACCAGTCCAGGTGCTGGGCGTCCCAGGCCCAGGCGCCCTCGCCGGCCACCACGGCACGCGCTTGCTCCAGTGCCTGCCGGGCCTGGGCCAGGTCCAGATCGAACTCGCGCGCGACCGATGCCACGTGGGCCTCGGTCCAGTCAAAACCCTGGGCGGGCGTGGGACGCCACTGCAACAGGCGGTGCATGGCCTGCCCCAGGCGAGCGCTCACCGGGTTGTCGTCCAGCGGCTCGGCGGGCGGCGGCGTCCAATGGTGGGGCGGCAGTTCGGGCAGTGTGAAGGTGTCTGTGCCCGCGTGCGTTTCTGCCTGCGGGGTAGCGGCTGACACTGCGGCCGGCTCGCACACCGGCAAGAGACGCTTGAACCAACTGTTGCCGCTGTCGCCGTGTGGTGCGGTGGCTGACACCACCAGGCGCGTTTCAGCGCGTGTGCAGGCCACGTACAGCGCGTTGAGTTCCTCCAATGCGCGCGCGGTCTGTTCGCTGGCCAGCAGATCGGCCGCACAGGGCGGCGGCCGTTTTTCGCTGACGAGGAACACCAGGCGGCGGGGCGCGCTGTCTTCGCCCGGCCAGTCCACCAGCACGCCCATGGCCTCGCCTTTGGGCGGCCGGGCGTCGGTGTCGAGCAGCAGCACGGTGTGGGCCTCCAGCCCCTTGGCGCCGTGCACGGTGAGCAAGCGCACGGCGCCCGCGTGTTTGAGCACCGGCGCTTTGAGGCCCTGGGCCTTGAGGGCACGCACCAACCGATAAGGGGTGAGGCACCGCCCACCATCCACCGCCAGCGCCTGCGTGAGCAAGGCTTGCAACTGGGCCAGCAGCGTTGGGCGCAAAGCGGCGGGTGTCTGGCGAGCGAACGTGGCCAGCACATCGCCGTCGCGGTAGATGGCGGCCAGGGCGTCGTGGGGTGGCAGTTGCCAGAGCCAGTCGCGCCAGCGCGGCAGGCGTTCGGCGGCCAGACGCATGGGCTCGGGCAGGCCGGCAGGCGCCGCGTCGCACAGGGCCTGCCACCAAGAACCGTGCGGGCGGCCACCGCTGCCGCGCACGCGCTGAGCCAGTTGCACGAGGTCGTTGTCGCCCCAGCCAAACAACGGTGACTTGAGCGCGCGTGCCAGGGCCAGGTCTTGTGTGGGCGACACCAGCACGTCCAACAGGGCCACCACGTCTTGCACCGCTGGGACTTCGCTGAGGTCGCGCTTTTCGGGCTCCTCGCTGGGAATGCCGCGCTCGCGCAAGGCTTCGTGCAGCCAGCCCAGGCGCTCGCGCTTGCGCGCCATCACCATGATCTCGCTGGGGTCCAGCGGCTCGGTGGCCAGCGTGTGGGCAATCCAGTCGGCCGCTTGCCGGGCCTCGTGGGCGCTCAGGCTGTCTTCGGCGCTGCGTTTGGGCGTGGCCAGACTGTCACGCCAGGCGTTGGCATCCACGCCGTCGCTGCCGCGCTCGGGCCGGGGCACCGCCGGCAGGCCCAGCACCTGGCCCTGCGCGCTGCTGTCGGTGCTGTGGGCACGGAAGCCGCTGTACTCGCCCGCTGCTTCGGCGGCACCCATCACAGTGTTGAGCGCACCCACCACAGCGGGCGCACAACGCCGGGTGTGGTCGCAGCTGAGCAAGGCACCGCCCAGGGCCTCGACCACAAAACGCTGGGCCGCGCGGAACACCTGGGGCTCGGCACGCCGGAAGCGGTAGATGGACTGTTTGGGATCGCCCACCAGGAACACGCTGGGCGCATCGCCCGAGCCGGCCCCGGCATAGGATGACAACCACGCGTACAAGGCCTGCCATTGCAGCGGGTTGGTGTCCTGGAACTCGTCGATCAACAGGTGGCGCACCCGGGCGTCCAGCCGCTGCTGCATCCAAGGGGCCAGGCTGGGGTCGGCCAGCAGGCGCAGGGCTGCCTGTTCGATGTTGTTCATGTCCACCCAGCCCCGCTCACGCTTGAGCGCGGCGTAGCTTTGCAGCAGCGCACGCGACAGCAGGGCCATGCGCCGTTGGTGTAACCAGCCCTCGTGCTGGCGGCTGGCGGCCAGCAGGCGGGCGAGTTCGTCCCCGGCCGCCTGGGCGGCATCGAACTTGAGCAGGTTGCTGTTGAGCCGGTCGTCGGTGGCCACAAAAAAGGCCTTGCGCAACAGGGCCAGGCGTTGGCGCGCGTGGGCCTCGTCGTCCGGCAGCAAAAAGGCATCGACCACCGCCTGGGCGGCCTTCTGCGGCGTCTTGTTCTTCTCAGCCCCCAGCGCCGTGGACCACGCGTGCCAGCGTGAGTGCGCCGCATCGCCCAACAAGGCGTGCGCAGGGTCGGCGTGAACAGCGAATTCAGGGAAACGTTCGCCAAAAGGAGACACCGAGGCATCCACCCGCCCCAGGGCATCGGCCAGCGCGAACTCCACCCGCTTGTTCAAGGCGGTGGTCAAGGCCTTGAGCGTCTGGCTGCGGCCGTGGGTGGCCACGGCCTCGTGGAAGGCCTGGGACAAGGCTTCGTCGCCGGCCACGGTGGCAAAAAAGCGTGGCCACACCAGGCGCACGGCCTGGCTGTCGTCTTCCAGCAGTTCGTACTGGGCCGGCAGTTGCAGTTCGGCCAACACCCCCAGCGGTGCGGCCCGCAGCAACGAGGCGAACCAGCTGTGGAAGGTTCGCACCTGCACCGGGCGGCCGCCCTGTTGCAGGCGTTGTTGCAAGGCGCGCAGCGCTGGCACGCTGGCGGCGGCCTGCTCGGGCGTGAGCCCGCGCCACAGCAGTTGCTGCGCCAGTTCGTCATCCGCGCAGTCGGCAAATTCGCGCAGCCACGCCAGGAGGCGCTGCCGCATTTCGCCTGCGGCTTTTTTGGTGAAGGTGATGGCCAGGATGTCTTGCGGCTCGCAGCCCGCGAGCAAGGCGCGCAGGATGCGCGACACCAGCATCCAGGTCTTGCCTGCGCCGGCGCAGGCCTCCACCGCCACGCTGCGAGCCGGATCGCAGGCGACGCGGTAAAACGCAGCGGCGTCGCTGAGGACGCCGTTGATGCGGTACGCGGGTTCGGTGGCCGTCGTGGCGACCTCACCGCCGGGCCGCCCCAAGGCGAGGTCAGCCCCCT
>NZ_JBHTCA010000039.1:0-23017 GCF_042665215.1 Hydrogenophaga atypica | reverse complement strand
TCCACTGCGGAGCCGTACAAATGCACGGCCAGCAACGTCGACTCCAGATGGCGCTCGATGACGCTAAGCACCTCTGATAGTTGAGTCGAAATTTCGGCGGTCACCGCTTCCCTCATGATGTCTAACGCCTGAATTAAGCCGTGCCGCGAAGCGGCATCGGCTTGAACGAATTGTTAGACATCATTTGCCGACTACCTTAGTGATCTCGCCTTTCACGAAGTGAACAAATTCTTCCAACTGATCTGCGCGCGAGGCCAAGCGATCTTCTTTTTGTCCAAGATAAGCCTGTCTAGCTTCAAGTAAGACGGGCTGATGCTGGGCAGGTAGGCGCTCCATTGCCCAGTCGGCAGCGACATCCTTCGGCACGATTTTGCCGGTTACTTCGGTGTACCAAATGCGGGACAACGTGAGCACTACATTTCGCTCATCGCCGGCCCAGTCGGGCTGCGAGTTCCATAGCTTCAAGGTTTCATTCAGTGCCTCGAATAGATCCTGTTCAGGAACGGGATCAAAGAGTTCCTCCGCAGCTGGACCTACCAAGGCAACGCTATGTTCTCTTGCTTTTGTCAGCAAGATAGCCAGATCAACGTCGATCATGGCTGGCTCGGAGATACCCGCAAGAATGTCATTACGCTGCCATTCTCCAAATTGCAGTTCGCGCTTAGCTGGATAACGCCACGGGATGATGTCGTCGTGCACGACAATGGTGACTTCTATAGCGCGGAGAGTCTCGCTCTCGCCAGGGAAAGCCGAAGCCTCCAAAAGGTCATTGAGCAAAGCTTGCCGTGTTGCTTCATTAAGCCTTACGGTCACAGTAACCAGCAAATCAATATCGCTGTATGGCTTCAAGCCGCCATCCACTGCGGAGCCGTACAAATGCACGGCCAGCAACGTCGACTCCAGATGGCGCTCGATGACGCTAAGCACCTCTGATAGTTGAGTCGAAATTTCGGCGGTCACCGCTTCCCTCATGATGTCTAACGAAATGAGTTGAGCCGTAGACCGCGTAGCGGGATATCGGTTCCAACGATCAGTTCGACCTGCGCCGTTGCGGTGAGTGCGGCCATGTCACTTTTCTCCCTTTGCATTTGCTCGCAAAACCCGACAAATTTCTGATTGTGCTCACGCTGCGCCACTGGCATGTCCGCTCAAGCTCGCTTGTGCCGCATGCCAGTGGCGCAGCGCAAGCTACCAGAAAAGTCCCGTTGTATACAGCGCTGGCAAATGGCATATCCTGACGAGTTTTTCCCAGACGTAGCAACGGTGTCGGTGGAACTTTGTTTTAGGGCGACTGCCCTGCTGCGTAACATCGTTGCTGCTCCATAACATCAAACATCGACCCACGGCGTAACGCGCTTGCTGCTTGGATGCCCGAGGCATAGACTGTACAAAAAAACAGTCATAACAAGCCATGAAAACCGCCACTGCGCCGTTACCACCGCTGCGTTCGGTCAAGGTTCTGGACCAGTTGCGTGAGCGCATACGCTACTTGCATTACAGCTTACGAACCGAACAGGCTTATGTCCACTGGGTTCGTGCCTTCATCCGTTTCCACGGTGTGCGTCACCCGGCAACCTTGGGCAGCAGCGAAGTCGAGGCATTTCTGTCCTGGCTGGCGAACGAGCGCAAGGTTTCGGTCTCCACGCATCGTCAGGCATTGGCGGCCTTGCTGTTCTTCTACGGCAAGGTGCTGTGCACGGATCTGCCCTGGCTTCAGGAGATCGGAAGACCTCGGCCGTCGCGGCGCTTGCCGGTGGTGCTGACCCCGGATGAAGTGGTTCGCATCCTCGGTTTTCTGGAAGGCGAGCATCGTTTGTTCGCCCAGCTTCTGTATGGAACGGGCATGCGGATCAGTGAGGGTTTGCAACTGCGGGTCAAGGATCTGGATTTCGATCACGGCACGATCATCGTGCGGGAGGGCAAGGGCTCCAAGGATCGGGCCTTGATGTTACCCGAGAGCTTGGCACCCAGCCTGCGCGAGCAGCTGTCGCGTGCACGGGCATGGTGGCTGAAGGACCAGGCCGAGGGCCGCAGCGGCGTTGCGCTTCCCGACGCCCTTGAGCGGAAGTATCCGCGCGCCGGGCATTCCTGGCCGTGGTTCTGGGTTTTTGCGCAGCACACGCATTCGACCGATCCACGGAGCGGTGTCGTGCGTCGCCATCACATGTATGACCAGACCTTTCAGCGCGCCTTCAAACGTGCCGTAGAACAAGCAGGCATCACGAAGCCCGCCACACCGCACACCCTCCGCCACTCGTTCGCGACGGCCTTGCTCCGCAGCGGTTACGACATTCGAACCGTGCAGGATCTGCTCGGCCATTCCGACGTCTCTACGACGATGATTTACACGCATGTGCTGAAAGTTGGCGGTGCCGGAGTGCGCTCACCGCTTGATGCGCTGCCGCCCCTCACTAGTGAGAGGTAGGGCAGCGCAAGTCAATCCTGGCGGATTCACTACCCCTGCGCGAAGGCCATCGGTGCCGCATCGAACGGCCGGTTGCGGAAAGTCCTCCCTGCGTCCGCTGATGGCCGGCAGCAGCCCGTCGTTGCCTGATGGATCCAACCCCTCCGCTGCTATAGTGCAGTCGGCTTCTGACGTTCAGTGCAGCCGTCTTCTGAAAACGACACTATTCTCGATCTCATACCATAACAATGAGTTTCGATAAGAAAGGATGCTCATGCGACCGTCCGTTGTGCTAGACATGAAGCGAAGCGCCGTGCGTGAAGTGGTGAGCCGCTTTCGCACGACTAACCCGCGCATCTTCGGCTCTGTGCTGCATGGTACCGACCAGGATGGCAGCGACCTCGATCTGTTGGTCGACGCACTGCCCGGTGCCACGTTGTTGGACTTGGGCGATTTGGAAGAAGAGCTGAAATCGCTGCTCGGCGTTGACGTCGATTTGCTGACACCCGGCGACCTGCCGCCGAAATTTCGGGCCAAGGTGCTCGCTGAGGCGCAGCCGGTATGAGCGAAAACCGTCTCCCCGATTACCTTGACCACATCCAGCAGGCCGCAGCCGATGCGTGCAGCTTCGTGGAAGGGATGGCCAAGGACGACTTCTTGGCCGACAAGCGCACCCAGCAGGCCGTCATCATGAGCCTGATCGTCATCGGTGAGGCCGCCACGAAGGTGATGGACGGCTACGCCGAGTTCACCCAGGCACACGCCGAAGTGCCGTGGCGCAGCATGCGCAACATGCGTAATCGCATGGCCCACGGCTATTTCGACATTAACCTGGATGTGGTGTGGGAGACGGTACAGGAATGGCTGCCGGCGTTGCTCAAGCAACTGCCCGTCGTGCGCCAGGATGCCGACGATGAAGACCGCAACGGCGACGGGATGGAGTCGTGACCAACGATAAGACGGAGAGCACCCCGTGTTGATCGGCTATGCCCGCGTCTCGACGCAAGACCAGAACCTTGACCTTCAAAGCGAAGCTTTGACCAAGGCTGGCTGTGAGAAGATTTTCAACGACAAGATCAGTGGCAGTCGAGCTGAGCGCCCAGGACTTACCAAGGCATTAGAAATGCTGCGTGAGGGTGACACGCTCGTGGTTTGGAAACTGGATCGTCTGGGCCGCAGTGTCAAGAACTTGGTTGATCTGGTTGGCGAACTTCACCAGCAAGGTATCCAGTTCAAGAGCCTGACCGATGCCATTGATACTGGCACGCCCTCTGGACGCTTCTTTTTTCACGTCATGGCCAGCTTGGCCGAAATGGAACGGGAGCTGACAGTCGAGCGCACCCGCGCAGGGCTGGAAGTTGCCCGCCAGCTTGGCCGAAAAGGCGGTCGCCGACGGCAGATGACCGAAAGCAAGATCGAGTCGGCGAAAAAACTACTGGCTAATGGCGTCCCGCCGCGTGACGTGGCTATGAATCTTGGTGTGTCCGTTCCTACCCTGTACCGCTGGATTCCAGCCTCTGGACGCGTTTAATCTGTCTTTTGTTCAGTGAGAGAATCAGCGGAGCCTTTATCTTGGCGAAGGTCGTTGGTTTCCTCCGGGCTTTGCTCGAATAGCATCTCGATAGAAACGGAGTAAATCGTACGCTGAGCTAATTCAGAGCACTTTTGCTTTGCCGACTTTGCCCAAAAGCGACAACAACCCCGACGACGTCGAAACTTCTGAAATGCCTTTGTCGTTGCCGAAAAAAGCACTAATGACCTGCTCGTTCAGGCTGACCGCCGATTTTATCTTTTGCTGTGCGACAGTCTGCTCAAGTGAATTGCCGCCCAGCGCAGCCGGGTCAAGAACAATCCATTTCCCGTTGTCGTTGATAATCTGCGGCTTGAAGGTGGACGCGGGGTTTGGGTTCAGGACTTCCTTTGACAAAGTAAAAACGGAACTTTCCGAAGGGGATCGACCAGAAAAAGACGAGAACTTCGAGGGGAGCGATATTTGCTCCGCGCCTGTGTCCGAGAACTTGATGACCATTTGTTCCATGAACTCAAAGTCGCTCGTGTTGCTCAAGGCGCCATTGCCCGGATCAAGGGTGTAGCGCAAGAATCCCTGATCGAGCCGGGTGCTATTGATCGCATCGCTATTCAAAATACGAGAAGCAGTGGCTGTATCTTTTTCGTTAAAGCTGACCGTACGCAAATGCCCTTCAAAATCGAAATTATTGCCATTGTTGAAATTGTAGATGGCACGTCCATTATTACTCTGGCGGTAATTTCCCAGTGCAAATGCCAAATGATCCACATTCTGGAGGTCCGCGCTTTGCTGGTGCGCATAGTCATACATATCCGACAGAAGCGCCCGGTCGCTCGTGGTCAGGAAGTTTAGAGGACTCATACCAATATGGTTGAGGTCCATCCCATTAACGCCTGAGATCACGGGCGGCTCAACGCCGTTGTTTTCGGTTCCGAACAAGCGCGACAGCATCAGAGCTCGACCGACGCCTGCGGCTGTCGATTTATTGCTTTGCGCTGCAGGCAGCAAAGAATCAGATTGTTTAGCCACTTCCGGATTTGAAGAAAGCAGCATTTCGATCAGGCTCTTGGGGTCTTCACCTTTTCCCTCGGCCTGGTGCGTACGGTAGTTGAAGTCCCAGCTAATCTTTGACCCCAGATCGCTGGCGTAATCTTGTGGATATTGTGCTTGCTCTATTGCAGGCAATTCCTTGAAGTGATCAAGGACGGAGCTGAAAAAATTCGTTAGTTTCCCTGTGCTGTTGTATTCGGCCATGGCTTTTGCCGCCACTTTCTCTCGCCATGCTTCTTCCTGATCGTAAGACTCTCGCCAAGCAGCGTGGCGCTCATTCACCGTATACGTACCGCTGTCGTCGTAAATAATGTTCGACAACTGTTCTCGCGATAGACCGGAAAATGGGTTTTTTATAGCGTTTCCGCCTCTAGCGGCGTCGTTGACGAATGCCGTTGCCTGCTTGGCCCTGGCCAATAACTCTCGATCGCCGGTCTTCGGAACCTCGCTATCGTGCCGCGCTTTGTTGGCATAGTACGCATCGCCGACTGTCTGATTCAGGATGCTTTTTGCCTTGTCGGCCAACTCTGAACGTGTGAGTGTTCTATCCCGTTCCTCGGCTCTGCTGGTGCTCGCTGCCAGCTGACGGGCCAGCGTAGAAATGGTTTGCATACCGCTAGATGCACCCTGATTTGGCGAGGTGTCAGAAGTTTGCTCGACCGCAGACGTCACCTTGGAAGCCATCGTGCCGCCGGTTTGCGCGAATAGCATTTCGATCAGGTTCATGGGGTTTTCGCTTTTCCCCTCCGCCTGGTGCGTGCGATAGTTGAAATCCCGGCTTATTTTTGACTCCAGATCGCTGGCATAATCTTTTGGATATTGCGCTTGCTCGATCGTGGGCAGCTCCTTGAAGTGGTCAAGGACGGAGCTGAAGAAATTGGTCATTTTCCCCGTCCGGTTATATTCATCCATGGCTTGGGCTGCGACTTTTACACGCCAAGCCTGTTCCCTATCATCCGATTCATAGTAAGCCGCTCTACGTTCATTGATGGTGTAGTTTCCGCTGTCGTCATAGATGATGTTGGACAGTTGTTCTCTCGACAGGCTACCAAAAGGGTTTTTCACCGATCTGCTGCCCCTGTCCGAGCTAGTGACGAATTCCGTTGCTTGCTTAGCTCTTGCTAACAACTCTGGATCGTCAGTCTTAGGAACCTCGTTGTTGTACTTGGCTTTGTTAGCTTGGTAGGCGTCACCAAGTATTTGATCTAGCAAAGAGTTCGCCTTGTCGGCCAATTCTGAACGGCTGAGCATTTTGTCCCGAGCCTCTGCGCGGCTGGCACTGTCCGCCAATTGGCTGGCTAGCGTGGAAATCGTCAGCGTGCCGCCGCCTTGGGTGCCTGATGCGCCCTGATTTTTCGAGGCGTCAGAAACAAGCTCGGTCGCCGAAGCCGCCTTGAACGCCACCGCATTGCCTGTTTGGGCAGTGGAATACGAACCAATAGAGCTGACCATAACTGCCTCCGTGAGCCTGGAACCTGTGCGAAAAAACGAACCGGCCGTAATATGAAAAACCCGGCAAAAATCACCGGGCTTTTTGGACGATGCTCAAATTGCCTATTTCATTACGAAATCGACCGTCCATGCATAGGTGGTCAGGTTGGTAGAGGTATGGTGGCGGTGCAGATCGCTCCGCCGCTAGCCGTTGCGGTCTTGTTCCATTGCGGGATTTTGTAGCCGCCGGGTTGCAGCGCATTGACGAAGGTTGTGCTGAACACGCAGGTCTTGGAACCGATTTTATAGCGGACGTTTGCATAGTTGACGTCCGGGCTGATCAGGCTGGTGACGGCGTAAGAGTTAGAGCCTAACTTCGAAACGGTCGTGGCCGGTTTTGGAGAGGCGTTGGCGTATGTGCTTGATTCGTTGCTGGTGACAATCGCATAAGTTGCATCTGTGGTGGTGTTGTTATTTTTGAAGGTCACCGTTACAGGTGGCCCCGCAATTGCAGCCGTGGCGGCGAAGATGGAGGTGGCGGCGAGCAGTTTTGGCAACAATTTCATGGATTACTCCTTACGGTTGGTGAGTCAGTGGCGTTTTTTGGCTCTTGGGGTAGTTCATTGGCTTGTTGCGGGCTTTGCTCGAATAGCATCTCGATCAAGCTCATGGGGTCTTTGCCTTTACCCTCTGCCTGGTGCGTGCGGTAGTTAAAGTCCAGATCAATCTTGGACTGTAGGTCACTGGCGTAATCTTTTGGATATTGCGCTTGCTCGATGGCAGGCAGTTCCTTGAAGTGGTCAAGTACGGCACTGAAAAAATTGGTCAGTTTCCCCGACTCGTTATATTCCGCTATGGCTTGAGCTATTACCTTCTCGCGCCATGCTTCTTCCTGCTTGGATGATTCCATCCAAGCAGCGCGACGCTCATTGACTGTATAAATGCTACTATCATCATTGATGATATCTGATAACTGTGCACGCGATAGACCGGAAAAAGGATTTTTCTCATTCCCGGTATTACTGCTTCTATTAACAAACTCTGTGGCTTGCTTGGCCCTAGCCAACAATTCTGGATCGCTGGTCTTTGGAACTTCGCTGTCGTGTATTTTCTTGTTGGCTTGGTAAGAGTCTCCTGATATTTGACCCAGAAGGTTTTTCGCCTTGTCAGCCAATTCCGAGCGGGTGAGTGTTTTATCCCGCTCTTCGGCACGGCTGGCGCTCGCGGCCAGTTGTCGGGCCAGCGTGGAAATCGTCAGCGTGCCGCCGCCTTGGGTGCCTGATGCGCCCTGATTTTTCGATGTGTCAGAAACCTGACCGGTCGCCGAGGCCGCCTTGAGGCTCGACGTACCCCCTGTTTGGGCTGCGGAATACGAACCAACAGAGCTGATCATCATTTCCTCCCCGTGAGCCTAGAATTTATGTATCCAGTCTTATCTTAGCATCATGCTAAAAATGAACGGCAGATGTTTTCGCATCGAAACTCTCCGATGGACTGCGTTCCGCCCAAGGACGTGACCAAAAATCTCGACGTGTTCGTTCCAACACTATACCGCTGGGTGCCAGCCTCGGCGCATGCTTAACGTACTTTAAATTCCGTTTTCTGAGACGACCCCTGCTCGATCTCAAAGGCGTTGGGGTCGGCCCGCCGTGGTGGCGACACCTTGCTGACTGTTGCTGACTTTTTTGGGGTCGATTTTTTCGCCGCCATGCTCATGCTCCTTGTGTTGACCGAATGAGGCACCGAACCCGAAGCCAGCTCGCCGCGCCGATGCCATCAGGCTTGCCGGTCAGCTCGGTGGCGACCCACTCGCTCCAGGTGTGCCCCGTTTTTTCTGCCAGCCGGTCAATGGCCAGCCAAAACACCCGCTCAAGCCGAATGGTGGTGCGGTGGGGGGCCGCGATGTGTCTGATGGCAGGGAGGTGGGGAGGAAGGGGAGGGGAGGGGGAGTAAAGCATGACAGGTATTAACTCGCAATGGAACCGCTGTAACCCGCGCCACCATTGGCTTTGGCGCTGTTTTCGATTTTTATTCTGTGCTTCAGGAAATGGGCATCAGGGTTGACTTGAATCTGCTCTTCTTCAAGCTCCAGCGTGTAGCCGGTGGCCCTTTGGACTTCCTTGATGATGGCCGGGACATACAGCTTTCTGGTGGCCACGAAACCATCATGCTGAAGTAGCACCAGGTCATTGGGATGCATTTCAATGGCGACCATCAGCGCCTTGGCTTCAGCGCCTTGAATGAGATGGGCGAGTAGCTGCGCCTTCTTTTCCTTCCCGCTGATGGCTTTGCCATAGGCGTTAGTCAAGCTCCCATTGGCTGTGCGTGGCCAGTTCTTCAGGATGACCGACCGCGCCCTCGCAACATCTTTCACGATGGCTCTGAAAAGATCGACCTCATACAGCCGCTTTGCCGCTTCTTCCCCGATCTGCTGGGGGATGGCATTCTCATGCCACGCCGATGCCTTCGCGCCGTACATGATGGCGAGTAGGCAGACCTTTGCATCCTCGACACTGATGCCCGCCTGACTTGCAATCGCCTGTCGGGTGGACTTCTTGTTGTTTAGGTAGTGGGCAATGGCTGTGCATTGATAGCCATAGTGCGCCGCCATCTGCCTGATGATCTCGAAGTGGCAGTTGGAAAAGTCATATTCCCACTTGCCTTCCAGCGCCGCCTCTTTGATCAAACCCGATGCGTTTTGCAGGTTGACCTCATTGGCATACCAGCGGCCGCTGGGTGACTCCGTGTACTGCTGCGCGATATAGCCACGGCCCGCCACATCGGTTTTGGCCAGCCTGATGATCTGCGAAGTAAATTCATACAGCCGGTTGATGACAGTCAGTGACGGGTATTCCGTGGCCAGATCATGCGGTGCGCGACCAGCATCCCATTCGCCTTTGATGAACCTCAGCCACTTTCGCAGCCTCTCAAGATTTTCCAAATCAACCGGCACATGGCGCAGCTCCTTGGATGCTTTCGCCGCTCTGGGTGCCCGCGCTGCCTTGCCCCTCGTATCAGTTGATGCAAGTGCGCTCGGTAGCGTCTTTTTAGCCTTCAGAATCTTGCCCTCCACGATTAGCAGTCTGGTTTCTGTGCGCCAGCGCCGATCAAGGTATTTGTCTCGGCTCCCCTGCACCAGGTCTGTGAACCAATAACCCTTGGTGTAGTTGTCATCAGTTCTTACGCTGCCTTCCATCTTGTGCAGCCAGTGGTCTGACACCCTGAAGAATCCCAGCCTGTCGTTGACGACTTTGAACCCACCACGGCCGAACCATTCATCAAGCTCCTCGTAGCCGAAGCTCATGGCATCCTCATAGTGAGGGTGCCGCCTGCGCGGGGTACGACCCAGCCAGGTCATTTTGGCCAGCGCGTGCTGATGACGAACTGGCTCCGACTTGAAGCCGGGAATGGTTTTTTGAAGGTGCATCAAAAAATCCTCTGGGACAGTTCCCTGTCTTGCCATCTGTTCCCCTCATGGCGCTGTTGGCCTTTTGGTTGATGTAGTGCCAGGTGATCAGGCGCTGAATACCCGCTCCACATTGGAATAGACCGCCCCGGCCTTGCTCTTGGACTGCAACACCAGGATGTTGCATTCCTTGTCGATAAGGTCTTCCAGGTCGAAGCCGCCTTGCAGCTCCTTGTCGGTCAGCTCCCGGCCCAGGATTCCCTCGATGACCTCGGCCAGCTTGGACTGCTTGCTCAGTTGCGGTGCTGTTGACCGCATGACCCGCTCACCATCGAACTGGCCGCCCTTGATGGTGAACTCGAAGCCGATGCGCTCCCCGTAGGTGTTGGCAAACTGCTTGAGGTTGGAGACAGTGGCCCGGTAGGTGCCATCCTTGATCAGCGCGGCCGGTGTCGCCGCCTTGGGTTTGACCTTGAAGACCATTTTTTGACCCCTTCCTTTTTTAACGAACGGTCGATTGCTAAAAAACACCTCTTGCTCTTCCTCCCAAAGCTCCGATAATCGCTAAAAATGGAGTGCTTGATGACTAGACTTTTAGCGTTCAGTGTCTTTGCTGGCCTACTCGCCTCTTCTGCACATGCGGTCTCTTTTTCAGACTGCATAGAGTATTCATCCGAAATAAATAAGTTTTTTCCTCAAAGAATAGACAAGCTCACTACTGTGACTGGAACAACTTGTGTTCCAGGCCGAAAGAAGCCATCCCTTATGTATCGTATGCGGATGGACATTAAAAAATCAGAAGCAGATCTAAGCAAAAAACAAGAACTGATTGACACGCAACTAAAAAGTTGGTGTAGCGATCCTCGGCAGATCGAATTATTCAAGCGGCTAGACATTAAATATGCGTATGTCGATAGCTCGGGGGATTTTATTTTTGAGACTCACCTTGCCATTGAAAGTTGCCCTCGCTGAATTCATCGGCTAGTGGTGGGAAACATTGCTCACCAGACCCCAAAAAGCCGGGTCAGCCAGCCAGCGACACAGCGCCGCCGCAGTGGTGGGGCTCATGGTTCTGACCAGTGCGATCTGCTCGGTGGGTTTGCCCTTCAGACGCAACAATGCCCCGGCCGCCTCACCGACTGCCAGGGCATCCACTCGATCAGGCTTCAGCCGCTTGGACTGCCTGATGACGGGGGGGGAGAAAAGGCGCTTCAGCTCAGATTGCAGCGACAAGCGAACTCCTTTTCAGCAGCAGGTGGATGGTTGCCGGTGCCCAGGTCTTGCCGGTCTTGGTGGGGATGCCGCGACCGTTCAGGTTGTTGGCAATGGCTTGCAGGGTGCTGCCGCTCGACCGCGCCGCTTGAATCTCAGCCACGATCTCAGCCTCCTGTTTGACCTCGACCAGGCGACCCTCGATGGCCTCAAAGCCGTAGGGTGTCTGGTTGGTGTATTTCAAGCCGCTGCGCTTCTTGTGTTGCAGGGCTGTCGATGTGCGATCAGAAATCATCCGGCGCTCAAGTTGCGCCATGCCCGCCATGAGGGTGAACATCATTTCGCCCATTGGCGTGGTGGTGTCGATCTTCTCAGTCAGGCTGACCAGGTCGCCCTTCTTCTTGGAAACTAGTTCGCTGATTTCAATCAGGTGCTTGGTTGACCGCGCCAGGCGTGACAGTGAATAGCTAACCAGCGCCATGCCCTTCTTCAGGAATGCCAGCGCCGCCAGCAGCTCCTTGCGCGTGTCCATGCGCTTGCCGCTGATGCCAGCATCGACATAGACCTTCACCAGCTCGTAGCCATTGGCCTTGCACCAGGTCACGATCTTGGCTTCCTGCGCCTCCAGGCTCACGCCTTCATTCGCCTGTTTTTCGGTGCTGACCCTGATGTACCCGATGGCCTGTTTCATGGAACTGTTTTCCTTTTAACTGGATACTATGTTATCACATACTTTTAGCCGTGCATACATATGCAACAGTGGAAAAGGGTGCTGATGCCCCTTTGCTTTCAGTCGCCCAGCCCCTTGATCAGCAGCAACTCGGCCTACCTACCTTTGCAGGTTTCGCTGTTCAGCTCGTACTCGAAAAGGTATTCAGAATTTCGAGCCAAAACAACATAGGTCAACGCTGCACCATACTCTTTGATCATGACGCTCATGATCAGAGATGAGCAGGCGGCGTAGTTGATGTTCGATGACTTGAGTGCATTCATGTCATGAACCGAAGCCTTGCTCTCCACCAGCAGTAGGCGTGACTGATACCGAATCCGCTTGCCCAGGCCAACAACAGACGTTATCTCAACATTTTGGTTGGGGCGTATCGGTAACGCATTTGCTGTTTGCCGAACCATCTCCTTCAAAAAAGGTTCTGCCCCTCCCGCAGCCCGCACTGCCTGGTGTACCTCTTGAGGAGTCCTCACTTGGGCAGATGCGGCTGTCGCCAAAGAAAATAAAAGGCAAGCAAGTCGGAATTTCATTTCGTCAGCTCCTTGATCAACAGGCGCTCGATGATCTCGGTGGCGGTGCAATCCTGCTCGACCGCTGCCAGCCTCAGCTTCTTGTGCAGGTCTTCCCGCAAATTGACAGTCAGCCGCCGATAGCCTTCAGGCGCGAAGAAGGTTCGCCTCTCAGCCGCTGCGCTGCCTGCGCTTTTTGATGCGCCAGCCTCTGCGAATGCCAGCGCCGCCGCTGATGTGGTCTTGCCGCCCAGGGTGGGCTTGGCCAGGGTGGTGGTTTTGCTCATGGCTTCTTCCTCAGTAGCTTTTGAATCTCGTTGATCAGGCCGGTGATCTCAGCCCTTGCGTTTGGCTCTGACAGTTCGCCCACGGTCAGACCCGCGCCCAATGCCTCCATGTAGGCGACCCGCATCCCCAGCGCCGTGGACAGTGCGACCAGGCCCAGCTCCTTGGTGGCCAGCTCAGACAGTTCTTGCGCCAGCCGGGTGTGTGCCCGGTATCGCGTCCAGACCATGCGGGCGTTGACCGGCTTCACCTTCTTGGCTTCCTCGACCAGCGCCAGCAGGTCACTGGTGGCCCATATCTCGGCCGCTGATGCGCCCACAGGTATCAGGCACAGGTCGGCCAGCACCAGGATGGCCCTTGTCAGCTCTGCGATGCGTGGTGGCCCGTCCAGCACAATGAAGTCAGCATCTTGGTACTGCTCAACCTTAGCGACCAGTTCCCGGTGGTTTGTGGCGGTGTCTGCCACCAGGTTGCTAGCCTTGCCTGCCTGCTCCCGTACTGAAAACCAGCTCGCGGCCGTGCCTTGGGGCATGTCGCAGTCGATCAGCACGGTCTTGCCGATCTTGGATAGTTCGCCCGCCAGGTTGGTGGAGACAGTCGATCTCCCGGCCCCGCCCTTCACTTGGATGATGCCGATGGTCTTGGCGCTCATGGCCTTGTCCTGTTGGCTGTTGGCATTCGGTTTTCCTTGGCTTCAATCAATGGCTGTTGGTGGTGGGTGCAAGCCGGTTGGTGGGCAAGTCGAAGACTTGTCCCCAAAAGGCGCAGCTCCAACTACAGGTGTATTAACTACAGGGAATACAGGTTCTATATAGGGGCGCGACCATTTATGCGTGAAGGCGCGACCATTTATGCGTGGACAACCCCTCCAGGCGCGACCATTTATGCGTGGACAACTTCCACAATCCACAGCTTTTTGGGGATAACTCCCACCAGGTGCGTGACCGTTTATGCGTGAGTGGTTGGGGTGCTTCATGGGGTTGGCCGCTCCCTGCCTTGCGTGATGACGAACTCCAGCCCGTCATACTGCTCTGCCAGGCTTGAGGCTTCCTCTACGGCGTCCAGCTCAGTCTCCAGACCCGCAGTGCATTCAACTGGTCTGCCATCACGCCAGACCTCGACCATCCATTGCCCCGACTGTGCTCTCAGGATGAATGCTTCAACACGGTCATTCATGGTGCTTCCCTCTTGCTGATATGGGTCAGCGAAGGCTTGACCATCAGGCCCAGCTCGGTGGCCTCGACCTGAACCTGCCCGTAGACCAGCGTGACCTTCTTCAGCTCTGCAAGAAATGCCTGCTTGAAGTCTCGCAGCCGGGTGTAGTCAGACCCGAATTGCAGCGCCAGGGATGCCCAGGGGATGACGGTCGGCCGCTTCAGGTAGCTGGCCCGGTAGGTCAACCAGGTGTAAATGTCCAGCGCCATAGGCGACTGCTTCAGCGCCTTGATGGCCCGCATGTCGATGGGCACAGGCCGGTCTATGACCTCATTGAAGAAGTGCTCAGACAGGGTTACTGTTGATTTCCACAGGCCCGCCTGCTCAGGGTCTTTTGAGTGCCACCACAGCACGGACTTGTCGGCCAGCCGATAGCCCATGTCTGCGATCTGCTCCCCGTCCTCATAGCTGGCCGCCACGGTTGCAGAGAAAAGCCGCCGCGTCTGGTTCTTCAGTCTGGTGATACTGCCGTTGGCCCCGCCGGTTGGCTTCAGCCCCAGCTCGGCCATGAATGCCGACATTGAATCGCCCAGCTCCAGCTCCCTGCTTTTGGTCTTGACCGCCTCGGTAGTGACCCAGGCCAGCAGCAGGCGAGGCACAGACCCATAGGGCAGGCCGATCTTGGGGGAGGCCAGCAGGGACAGGGTGAACGCGCCGTTCTTGCGCTCAAAGTAGGTGCCATCCACTGCGCGGTGGGGCAGGGTGGCCTGAACCATCGCTCTGGCCATGAAGCCCAGCGCCCCGGCTTCCTGCGCTTGTTCATCTTCAATGGCCAGCGCCTGATTAATCAGGGCGTCTATGGCTTTGGGGGCCGGGTGGGTTGCCATCTTGCGCTTTCGGCTTGTTGGTCTTGATGTGATTGTATCCTGTTGTCATTGCATATGTATGCAACTATGCAATCAAATAATAAACACCACCCCCATAGACCCCGAAAAACTGTCGATCTGTGCGCCTCAGCGTGCCCGCCCAGCGAAGTGCTGGGGAGTACCTTTTCACCACCGCACCACCCCCTGATGCCGCTTTTTCTTGGAAACCTTTTGGAAACTGTTGTTAACCAGTAGGCCGGTTTTCGTGCGTACCAGCTTGCGTACTGGCCTGCCTTGCAGGGGTGTCTGGTGTTGGAAACTCCTTGGCTACTTTTGGCAACTTTGACCAGCTCGCCTATTGGCACTCGGCCACCAGGTCACGCGATGCCCTCACCTCAGCGTTGACCAGCTTGATCAGCTCCCGCAGCTTCTCCCGGTGCCCGCCCTTCCAGGCGTTGCGGGAAACCCGCTCCTTGCCTTCAGGCGTCCTTGGCCCGGTGGACTTAGCCCAGGGCCGCCACTGCTTCACCAGCTCGGCCTGCTTGCGCCTGCGCTCCAATGTCCAGCCGTTGACCATGATCTGCCTCCAATAGTTTGTTTGGCTCGGTTTCAGAATTTCCCGCGTGCGACCGTATGCCACTATGCGATGGTGTATGCGTGGCGGTGTTGTTGACCTGTTGATGGCCGTGGGCGATGTTGGCTTGCTTGATGTAGGGCATGGGGTTCTTGATGACCGCCAGCGCCTCAGCCGTTGATCTGGCCTGCGCTTGGGCCTTCAGCGCCAGGCGCATCAGCACCTCGATACCCTTGAAGGTGTCTTGCCGGTGCGACCGCTGCGCCATGTTGTTGAAGATGGCGTCCAGGGTCATCAGTTGGTTGGTCAGCATTCGCTCGACCCGGCCCATGTCGCCAGCGACCGCTTCATCCCCGGCCTTCCTCATTTCAACAACCAGGTCACGCACCTCCAGGTCATCGCCCGCGCTTGAGTAGCCTTTGAGAGTGAAGGCCGACAGGGTAGATGTTGTCGCCAGCTTCGCCAGGGACTGCGATCTGGTGTCTTCGTTCTGCTCGGGGTCGTCTCAGAAAACGGAATTTAAAGCACGCTAAGCCGGTTGGCTGTTCCGTTGCTTCCTGATGCGACTTGCTAAGCCATACAAAATTTTGTATAATTGCAGCATGACCGATTCCAAGCCCGTCGAGTTCCGGGGCAACTCCCTTGATGACCTTCGCGCCTTTCCGCTTTCGGCCAGGCGCGAGGCAGGTCATCAGCTCGACCAGGTACAGAACGGACAGGAACCGGACGACTGGAAGCCCATGAACACCGTGGGCCAAGGCGTGAAGGAGATTCGGATTCGGGATGCTGCCGGGGCGTTTCGGGTCATCTACGTTGCCAAGTTCGCTGATGCCGTCTACGTGCTTCACTGTTTCAAGAAGAAGACAGAGAAGACCAGTAAGGTTGATCTGGACTTGGCTGCCAAGCGTTACCGTGACTTATTGAAGGAGCTAGGCCAATGAGCAACCAACGATTTGCCAGCGTCTGGGATGCTATCGAGGACACCCCGGAAGAAGCGGAAAATATGAAACTGCGCTCCGTCCTGCTGACGGCGCTCAAGAACCACCTTACTCGCACCGAGATGAGCCAAGCGCAAGCGGCTAAGCTCTTTGGCGTGACCCAGCCGCGTGTCTCTGACCTGATGCGCGGCAAGATCAACCTGTTCGGCCTCGATGCACTGGTGAACATGGCGACGGCTGCCGGGCTTCACATCGAAATGCGGGTGCTCGAAGCAGCCTGACCTTCTCGAAACTCGCCGTTCTGCTCTGCCTCAAGCGAGAACGGTTTTTGAGAACATCCAGACCACATCGGCGCTGGACAGCGCCACATTCTCGGCAAGACTTCTTGCAAACCTTCGTTTGTGATTAACCAGCCAAGGCAACCGGCGCGGCACGGGAAATTAAGGCATTATGGTTCTCGAAAATAGTTCTTGAAATGCTATTTGTCATTTTCAGAAGACGACTGCACCAGTTGATTGAGTGTAGCGGCTGTTGTGCAGCCAGCTCCTGACAGTCCAATATCAGAAGTGATCTGCACCAATCTCGACTATGCTCAATACTCGTGTGCACCAAAGCGAGGTGAGCATGACGACCGACACCCCACGGATTCCCGAGCAAGGCGTGGCCACTCTGCCTGATAAGGCTTGGGAGCGTGCGCGCCGTCGTGCGGAGATCATCGGCCCGTTGGCGCAGTCGGAGACGGTCGGGCACGAAGCGGCCGATATGGCTGCTCAGGCGTTGGGCTTGTCTCGGCGGCAGGTGTACGTTCTGATCCGGCGAGCCCGGCAAGGCAGCGGCCTCGTGACGGACCTGGTCCCCGGCCAATCCGGCGGTGGCAAAGGCAAGGGGCGCTTGCCGGATCCGGTCGAGCGCATCATCCGCGAGTTGCTGCAAAAGCGGTTCCTGACCAAGCAGAAACGGACTCTGGCAGCGTTCCACCGCGAGGTCGCGCAGACTTGCAAAACGCAAAAGCTGCGGGTGCCGGCGCGCAACACCGTGGCATTGAGGATCGCCGGCCTCGATCCGCGCAAGGTCACTCGCCGGCGGGAAGGCCAGGATGCGTCCCGCGGCCTGCAAGGTGCTGGCGGCGAACCTCCTGCCGTGACAGCACCGCTGGAGCAAGTACAGATTGACCACACGGTCATCGACGTGATCGTGGTCGATGAGCGCGACCGGCAACCGATTGGCCGCCCGTATCTGACCATCGCCATCGACGTGTTCACCCGCTGCGTGCTCGGCATGGTCGTCACGCTGGAAGCACCATCTGCCGTCTCGGTCGGCCTGTGCCTGGCGCATGTCGCCTGCGACAAGCGCCCCTGGCTGGAAGGGCTGAACGTGAAAATGGAGTGGCCGATGAGCGGCAAGCCCAGGCTGCTCTACCTGGACAACGCGGCCGAGTTCAAGAGCGAAGCGCTACGCCGAGGCTGCGAGCAGCATGGCATCCGGCTTGACTATCGCCCGCTCGGGCAGCCGCACTACGGCGGCATCGTGGAACGGATCATCGGCACGGCGATGCAGATGATCCACGACGAACTGCCGGGAACGACCTTCTCCAACCCTGACCAGCGAGGCGACTACGATTCCGAAAACAAGGCCGCCCTGACGCTGCGCGAGCTGGAGCGCTGGCTCACATTGGCGGTCGGCACCTACCACGGCTCCGTGCACAACGGTCTGCTTCAGCCGCCGGAAGCGCGCTGGGCCGAGGCGGTGGCCCGCATCGGTGTGCCGGCCGTCGTCACCCGCGCCACTGCCTTTCTGGTCGATTTCCTGCCCATCCTCCGCCGCACGCTGACCCGCACCGGCTTCGTCATCGACCACATTCACTACTACGCCGACGCGCTCAAGCCGTGGATCGCACGGCGTGAGCGCTGGCCGTCCTTTCTGATCCGGCGCGACCCGCGCGACATAAGCCGCATCTGGGTGCTGGAACCGGAGGGGCAGCATTACCTGGAAGTCCCCTACCGTACTTTGTCGCACCCGGCTGTCACCCTATGGGAACAAAGGCAGGCGCTAGCGAAATTGCGGCAGCAAGGGCGCGAGCAGGTGGATGAATCGGCGCTGTTCCGCATGATCGGGCAGATGCGCGAGATCGTGACCACCGCACAGAAGGCCACGCGCAAGGCGCGGCGCGATGCGGATCGACGCCAACACCTCAAGGCGTTGGTTCCGCCGGACAAGCTGACTCCGCCAGAAACGGACGTTGCGGCCGCGCAGGCAGACAACTTGCCGCCCGCCAAACCGTTCGACCAGATTGAGGAGTGGTAGCCGTGGACGAATATCCCATCATCGACCTATCCCACCTGCTGCCGGCGGTGCAGGGGCTGGCTCGGCTGCCGGCGGACGAGCGCATCCAGCGCCTTCGCGCCGACCGCTGGATCGGCTATCCCCGCGCGGTCGAGGCGTTGAACCGGCTGGAAACCTTGTATGCGTGGCCGAACAAGCAGCGCATGCCTAACCTGCTGCTGATCGGCCCGACCAACAACGGCAAGTCGATGATCGTCGAGAAATTCCGGCGCACGCATCCGGCCAGCTCCGACGCCGACCAGGAGCACATTCCGGTGCTTGTCGTGCAGATGCCGTCCGAGCCTTCGGTGATCCGCTTCTACGTCGCACTGCTCGCCGCGATGGGCGCTCCCTTGCGCCCGCGCCCACGACTGCCGGAAATGGAGCAATTGGCGCTGGCCTTGCTGCGCAAGGTCGGCGTGCGCATGTTGGTGATCGATGAACTGCACAACGTCCTGGCCGGCAACAGCGTCAACCGTCGGGAATTCCTTAACCTGCTGCGCTTCCTCGGCAACGAGCTGCGCATCCCGCTGGTCGGTGTCGGCACGCGCGACGCCTATCTGGCGATCCGGTCGGACGACCAGTTGGAGAACCGCTTCGAGCCCATGATGCTGCCGCTGTGGGAGGCCAACGACGATTG
The DNA here is from genome assembly GCF_042665215.1 of Hydrogenophaga atypica. Classification (NCBI taxonomy): domain Bacteria; kingdom Pseudomonadati; phylum Pseudomonadota; class Betaproteobacteria; order Burkholderiales; family Comamonadaceae; genus Hydrogenophaga; species Hydrogenophaga atypica. Next base: position 3,970 of record NZ_JBHTCA010000039.1, on the reverse strand, counting down.
CTGCTCGCTGCTGGCCAGTTTTGCCGCGTCGCTCCCGCTGCGGCGGCCTTCCCCAATTGCCACGCCGGATATGGCCCGTTACCTGCTCACGCGCAGCGAAGGCACCATTGGTGAATTGGCGCACCTGTTGATGGCGGCGGCGGTCGCCGCCCTGGAAAGCGGTGAAGAAGCGATCAATCACCGCACGCTCAGCATGGCCGATTACACCGGCCCTGGCGAGCGGCGTCGGCAGTTCGAGCGGGAACTGATGTGAAACCGGCAGCACGCTGGCCGCTGCATCCTGCTCCCAGGGAAGGCGAAGCCTTGTCCTCATGGCTCCAGCGTGTCGCCGCCCGCTACCAGATGGACTTGTATGACCTGCTGGAGCACGACCTTGGTCACGGCCGGGTCGATGACCTGGATACTGCGCCACCTCCGGCGCTGCTGACGGCCCTCTCCCTGCGCAGCGGCATTGAGCTGGAGCGGCTGCGTTGCATGAGTTTCGCTGGCTGGGTGCCGTGGCTGCTGGACAGCCTCGATTCCCGGATTCCAGACGCGCTGGAAACCTATGCGTTCCAGTTCTCGCTATTGCTGCCGAGACGCGGCCGCAAGACGAGATCAATCACGAGCTGGCGCGCCTGGCTGCCAAGCCAGCCGATTCACCGCGCCTGCCCGCTTTGCCTGAACGACTCGGAGGATCAAGCCATACTGCTCGCGTGGAAATTGCCGTTGATGCTGAGCTGCCCGCAACATGGCTGCTGGCTGGAATCCTATAGTGGCGTGCCGGGGCAGTTTCTCGGCTGGGAAAACGCCGATGCGGCCCCACGCACGGCCAGCGACGCGATGGTGGCAATGGACCGACGTACTTGGCAGGCGCTGACGACGGGTTACGTCGAGCTGCCGCGCCGACGCATTCATGCCGGCCTCTGGTTTCGGTTGCTGCGCACCCTGCTCGATGAGCTGAACACGCCACTCTCGCAGTGCGGGCCTTGCGTCTGGAGCATTCGCCATGTCTGGGCGTGCTGCGGCCATCTACTGCGCGCTGGACAAAGCCAGTGGCGTCCCTACGAGATTCTGGCCCCGGCGGTGCAGTTACAAATGCTGGAGGCGGCGGCTACCGCCATCGAGCTGATCGAATCGAGCGTGGTGCGTCCACACGGGGAGTTGGGAGCACTGTTCTTGTCGGAGCCGCACACCGGGTTCACCAATGGCCTGCCCGAGAAGAAACGTAAGCCTGAGCCTGTCGATCACTGGCGGGAGGCGGTCAAGGCGCTCAACGAGGCTATCGCCGAGGCCCGACATAATTGCGAAACGGCCCGCTCACTGTTCACGCTGGCGTCTTATGGGCGGCGCGACCCCGAGTCCCTGGATCGCTTGCGCGACACGTTTGCCCAGGAGGGCATTCCCCCGGAATTTCTGTCACATTATGTTCCTCGCGAACCCTTTGCATTCCTTAGTATGAATGACGGGTTAAGTGACAAAATTTGACGATCAAAACTTTCCAACCCACACTGTCACATAATCGAACGTATACGTGACGGGTGAAAAGGTGCTGATCGGCTACATGCGGGTATCGAAGGCGGACGGATCCCAGTCCACCAATTTGCAACGCGATGCGCTCATCGCCGCTGGTGTGAGCCTTGCGCACCTTTACGAGGATCTGGCCTCGGGCAGGCGCGATGATCGCCCAGGGTTGGCTGCTTGCCTGAAGGCGCTTCGTGAAGGGGACACGCTGATCGTGTGGAAGCTCGATCGGCTTGGCCGTGATCTGCGCCACCTGATCAACACCGTGCACGACCTAACTGCGCGTAGCGTGGGCCTGAAGGTCCTGACCGGTCACGGTGCGGCGGTCGACACGACGACTGCCGCCGGCAAGCTTGTGTTCGGTATTTTTGCCGCGCTGGCCGAGTTCGAGCGTGAGTTGATTTCCGAGCGAACAGTCGCTGGACTTATCTCGGCGCGCGCTCGCGGCAGGAAAGGGGGGCGCCCCTTCAAGATGACCGCCGCCAAGCTACGCCTGGCGATGGCCAGCATGGGGCAACCGGAAACCAAGGTGGGCGATCTCTGCGAAGAACTCGGGATTACCCGGCAGACGCTCTACCGGCACGTGTCGCCCAAGGGCGAACTGCGGCCAGACGGCGTAAAGCTGCTCTCCCTCGGTTCAGCCGCATAAATGGAGGCGACCTGGAACGGGGCGCTGTTCAGTGCGGCAACGATCCGATTACCGGTGTCGACCCAGAGCAGCCGTAGAGCTTTTGGGAAAGCTGTCGTTCAACGCCGAGTTCAGCGGCAGTTTTTAAGTTGTGATTTTATGGAATACTTTTGCGCAGCAAAACCATAAAGCCGCGACTTAAAAACTGTCCAGCGCAGGCACGAAGTGCTGGAGCGGTGCTGCAACGACTTGTTAGATGACTGAGTTTATTAGTGGGCACTTGCTTTGGAAAGCAAGTTTAAAACTACTACACCACTAACTATGAGCCCCATACCTACAAAGCCCCACGCATCAAGCTTTTGCCCATGAAGCAACCAGGCAATGGCTGTAATTATGACGACGCCGAGTCCCGACCAGACTGCATAAGCAACACCGACAGGGATGGATTTCAGAACCAGAGAAAGAAAATAAAATGCGATGCCATAACCGATTATGACAACGGCGGAAGGGGCAAGCTTAGTAAAGCCCTCGCTAGATTTTAATGCGGATGTTGCGATTACTTCGCCAACTATTGCGATAACAAGAAAAAGCCAGCCTTTCATGATATATCTCCCAATTTGTGTAGGGCTTATTATGCACGCTTAAAAATAATAAAAGCAGACTTGACCTGATAGTTTGGCTGTGAGCAATTATGTGCTTAGTGCATCTAACGTTTGAAATAAGGGGCGCCGAGCGCCAGCGAGGGGAGCCAAAAGCTTGCTTTTGGCCGTCCCGACTTGATTGAAGGGTTGGGCGATTTTGCCATTAGATTTTTTATAAATTTAGTGTGTTTAGAATGGTGATCGCATTTTTCTTGGCTTTTATGCTTGATGTTAAATTCGACCCCAAGTTTCCTGTAAGTGCGGACACAAAAACATATTTATGTCCTGATTTGCTTATAATAAACCCTTCAAACCATCCGTTTTGTAAGGTTCTATTTGCTGTGAATCCTGCACCAGTTTTCCCATACAGTTTTGTACTATTCTCCAGATCTTGTAGATACATGTTCTCTATGGTGTTTTCTATGGCTGAGTTTTTAACTGGGAGATTGTGATTAATAATTTTACGCAGGAATTGAATTTGTTCTTCTGGTGAAATTTTTAAGCTACTTTCGAGCCATGCTTCTGTTAATCCGTTGTTTCTTTCTTTATCTCCAGAGAAGTCTTGATTTCCATAATCAAAATCTTTGAGATAATTCTTGATTTTATTTAATCCAATTTTTTGGGTTATTTCTTGCGAAACCCAAACAACAGAAAATTGCATCCACGTCTTTGGTGTATGATTGCTGTTCCAGATCTCCATTCCTTTGGGGGTTTTATCCCATTTGAATATGGTTTTCTGATCTATTATTTCCGCATCAAATGCCATAAGTGATAATGCGATCTTGAAAGTTGAATCTGGTGCCATTTGCGTTGCACACTTTGCTTTATTGAATTGAGCAATTTCAGCGTTTGTGGATACATCGTAAAGTAAAAAACAACCTTCAGTTCCTTCAAATAATGGAGATGCAACAGTAGAGATATCTGTTGATGCACTGGCGCTGCTGTAGATAATATTTGCAATTATTAAAAAAATAGCGAAGTTGATATGTATTGTGTTTTTCATAATAAGTATTGGTTTGGTAAAGGGCTTAATTTTAACGGCTAACAATTAATGAGGCTCCGGGTTCGCCCAACGCCTGAATTAAGCCGTGCCGCGAAGCGGCATCGGCTTGAACGAATTGTTAGACATCATTTGCCGACTACCTTAGTGATCTCGCCTTTCACGAAGTGAACAAATTCTTCCAACTGATCTGCGCGC
>NZ_JBHTCA010000038.1:0-23492 GCF_042665215.1 Hydrogenophaga atypica | reverse complement strand
TGCGCTCTACCGGCTCAACCACCGACCCCGCAAGTGCCTCAACTACCGCACTCCCCACGAGGTGTTCATGGGCTTGGAGATTCGTCCGTTACACTGAAATTCGGTGCACTTTGTAGTTGAATCTGCGCCACAAAACAGGAGGCGCCGATGAAGCCCTGGCGGCCGGTGAGCTGCTGGACGGGCCACTGAGCCAGATGCTGGCGCCCGAGCGCTTGCTCGACCTGATTCGCAACTTCGTGATTTTTGACGCTGGCCAGAAAAAAGTGCCGCGCCTGCACCAGTACGAAGGCGTGAAGGCGGCGCAGGAGCGCATGCAGCGGCACGAGGGTGGCGTGATCTGGCACACCCAGGGCAGCGGCAAAAGCATTCTGATGGTGCTGATTGCCAAGTGGTTGCTGGAGCACGACCCCGAAGCCCGCGTTCTGGTGGTGACCGACCGGGACGAGCTGGACAAGCAGATTGAGGGCGTGATGAAAAACGCTGGGGTGATTGGCGCCGAGGCGCCCTCACCGCGCATCCTTTCGCGCAAGGACTTGGTGGCGAAGCTGGGTTCCGCCACGCCGCGCCTGATGTGCGCGCTGATCCACAAGATCGACGTGGCTGACTTGAAGGGCGAGCCGCCCCGGGTGGCGGGGCGCTTCTACGTGTTTGTGGACGAATGCCACCGCACCCAGGGCGGCGACATGAACAAGCAGATGAAACGCTGGCTGGCCGGCGCCATCTTCATTGGCTTCACCGGCACGCCGCTGCTGCGCCGAGACAAACAAACCACCCGAGAGGTGTTCGGCACCTTCATCCACACCTACAAGTTCGATGAAGCCGTGTCCGACAAGGTGGTGCTTGACCTGAAGTACGAAGCCCGCGACGTGCCGCAGCGGCTGAGTTCGCGCAAGGCCATCGACGACTGGTTCGAAACCAAGACCAAGGGCCTCAACAACTTCCAGAAATCGGTTCTGCGCAAGCGCTGGGCCACGATGGAGGAGCTGATGAGTTCGGCCGAGCGCAAGCAGCGCATCATTGCCGACATCAACCACGACTTTGGCGTGCGCCCACGGCTGAACAACGACCGGGGTACGGCCATTCTGGTAGCGGCGTCCATCTACGATGCCTGCCACTACTTTCGGCTGTTGGCCGCCACGCCGCTCGGGCCGCAATGTGGCCTGATCACCTCCTACGAGCCCAACCACAACGCGATTTCGCAAGAGCCCAAGGGCAGCGACGAACGCTACAAATTCGACACCTACACCCAGCACGTGCTGGCCAAGAACCAGACCACCACGCAGTACGAAACCGAGATGAAGCGCCGCTTCATCGAAGAGCCCGCCAACCTGAAGCTGCTGATCGTGGTGAGCAAGCTGCTGACCGGTTTTGACGCCCCGAGCTGCACCTACATTTACCTCGACCACAAGTTGCTCGACCACAACCTGTTTCAAGCCATCTGCCGCACCAACCGGCTGGATGGCGACGACAAGGACTATGGTCACGTGGTGGACTACAAGGAGCAGTTCAGCCACGTGCAGAACGCCATCGCGGTCTACACGTCAGACGAACTGGACACCGAGACGGTGGGTGAGGACGGCAACGTCATCGTGAAGGACTGGCGCGAGGAAGGCAGGGCCCAGCTGGACGCGGCACGCGAGGCCCTGATCTACCTGTGTGCACCGGTGCCGCAACCGCAGGGCATCGAGCAACACATCCAATATTTTTGTGGCGCTGCCGCCAGCCCCACGGCCCTGACCGACACCGAACCGCTGCGCGTGGCTTTCTACAAGGCCGTGGCCGCCTATGTGCGCGCTTACGCCGACCTGACCACACACCTCGCCGAGGCTGGCTACAACGTTGCGCAGATACAGACCTTCGAGCAGGAAACTCAGTTTTATGCCGAAGTGCGCGCGGCCATCAAGAACCACTCGGGCGAGGAGCTGGACATCAAGCCCTTCGAGGCGGACATGCGCCACCTCATCAACACCTACATACAGGCCGACCCGGCCGACCTGCTGGGTGATTTGAGCGAGCTGTCTTTGACGGAGCTCATCATTCAGACCGGCATCCATGACGCCATCGCGAAAAAACTGAATGAAAAGGGCAAGCTGTCGAACAACGCCATTGCCGAGGCCATCATCAACAACGTGCGCAAGACCATCATCCGCGAGCAGTTGACCGATCCCGCTTTCTATGCCGAGATGTCCAAGTTGCTGAACGACCTGATACGGCAGAAGCGCGAGGACACCGCGTCATACGAGCAGTTTTTGAAGAACGCCGAAGCGCTTGCGAAACAACTGGGCAAAGGCCGAGGTGAAAACAACGCGCCCGCCAAACTGCACGGCAACAAGGAAGCCACGGTGCTCTACAACAACCTGCCGGCGGTGCTGGCAGCCGTTGTACCGGTCAACACGGTGGCTGAGCCGGCAAAAACCTGGGGCGACGAATGCCTGGCCCTGGCATTGAAACTGGACAAGGCGATTCGCGAGCACGCGCCCGCTGACTGGAAGGGTGACCCCGCCCGCGAGGCCCAGGTGCTGAACGCGATCGCGCCCATCCTGAGCAAGAACAAGGCGGCCACGCTCGCCATATTCGAAATCATCAAGAAGCAGCCGGGTTACTGATGACCGAAGCTTTCGAACTGGGTGACATCACCATCTGCCTGACGCGCAAACGGGTGAAGAACGTGCACCTGACGGTGCACCCGCCCGACGGCCGGGTGACGCTGGTGGCACCACCTGCCACTCGCACCGAGGTGGCCCGCGCGTACGCTGTATCGCGCCTGCGCTGGATTCGGCAGCAGCAGCAACGTTTTCGCGAGCAACAGCGTGAACAGCCTCGGCAGTTCGTCACAAGGGAAAGCCACCACGTCTGGGGGCGGCGCTACCTGATGAACATCATTGAAATCGATGCCAAGCCCCACGTGATGCTGGACCATCGGCAGATTCGACTGTTTGTTCGACCCGGCGCCGATCAGACAAAAAGGGCTGAGACCATTCACGAATGGCACAAAACGCTGTTGCACGCGGAGCTGCCGCGCGTGATCAGCAAGTGGGAGCGCACGCTGAGCGTGAAGGTCAACGGCTACTACCTGCAACGCATGAAAACCAAGTGGGGCAGCTGCAACCACACAGCAGGGAATATCCGGCTGAACACCGAGCTGGTGAAGAAGCCCAGGGATTTGTTGGAGTACGTGGTGGTGCACGAAATGCTGCACCTCCTGGAGCCTACCCACAACGGTCGTTTCATCGAACTGTTGGAACAGCATTGGCCACAGTGGCGCGAGGCACGCGCTGAACTCAACGCATTGCCGCTGGCGGGTTGAGTCCAACATTTGGCACCATCCGACCACACCAAATGGACCCACCTGACAGAACCAATTGCGTCACCATCCAGGCCTTGTCTGCACCTCCCCAGAAAGGCCCCCATGTTTCGCAGCAGCACCGAACACGTTGACAGCTACTACGCCGCCACTTCGCGCGAGCAACAAACGCCCCGCCCCGCCCTGAGCGAAAGCCGCCGGGTGGATGTGTGTGTGGTGGGCGCCGGCTTTTTTGGCCTGTACTGCGCGCTGGAGCTGGCGCGGGCGGGCAAGTCGGTGCTGGTGCTGGAGGCCAGCCGCGTGGGCTGGGGCGCGTCGGGGCGCAACGGCGGGCAGATGATCATCGGCTTTCCGTGTGGCATGCAGCGCCTCAAGGGTGTCATGGGCCACGAGAAGGCCAAAAACATGTTCGACGAATCGCTCAAGGCGGTGGCGTCCATGCGACAACTCATGCGCGACGAGCAGATCGCCTGCGATCTGGTGGAAGGCCACCTGGAGGTGGCGGTGCTGCCGCGCCGGGTGGCCGACCTGACCGGCTGGATCGAAGAGTGCGAAACCGAATGGGGTTATCACAAGCTGCAATTTGTGGACAAGGCCACGCTGCCCAAGTACCTCAACTCCGAGCGTTTCCAGGCCGGGATTGTGGACCCCGAGGGCGCGCACATCCACCCATTGAAGTACGTGCTGGGCCTGGCCCGGGCGGCCGAGAAGGCCGGCGCCACCATCCACGAACAAACCCGTGTCGAGCGCTACACCGAGGACGCGCAAGGCATCACCGTGCAGGTGGCAGGCGGCATGCAGGTGCGATGCGATCAGGTCGTGTTGGCGGCCAACGCCTACCTCGACCAGGTGGACACACGGGTGTCGGCGCGCACCTTGCCGGTGGGCACCTTCATCGGCGTGACCGAGGTGCTGGGTGAATCGGTGTGCCGCAGCCTCATCCCCGGCAACCACGCGGTGTACGACAACCAGTTCATCCTCGAATACTTCCGCATGACGGCCGACCACCGCCTGCTGTTCGGCGGCAAATGCACCTACATGGGCGGCACGCCTGCCAACCTGCCGCAGGCGATGAAGGTCAACATCCTGCGCACCTTCCCGCAGCTCAAAAATGCGCGCATGGACTTTGCCTGGGGCGGCCACATCGACATCACCATGCGCCGCATGCCCGATTGGGGTCGGCGCGGCGAGCGGGTGTTCTGGGCCCAGGGGTTTTGTGGCCACGGCCTGGTGCCCACCCGCGTGGCCGCCACGCTGGTGACCGAAGCCATGGCCGGCCAGCCCGAGCGGCTCGACTGGTTCGCCGGCATCGTCAACCCGCCCTTCCCCGGCGGTGAGCGTTTGGGTGGCCTGATGCAGGCGGTGGGCATGGGTTGGTACAGGCTGCGCGACTTTGTGTAGACCTGGGGATCGGCATACCCCCCGGCAGTAGAAGCCCTCTTGCGCCAGGTCAAGGCGGTTGATTTGATGTTTTGACACAATCAGCGCGCCTATCCCGGCCCAGGAGACACGCTTCATGAGCACACACAACACACCAGCCGCCGGACTGGCCGAGCAGTACCAGCGGGGCGACCGGCTGATGCTGGTTGCCTTGCTCATCTACAGCCTCACCGCAGTGGGCATCGTTATCGCCTTCGACCGACCGGGCATTGGCCTGATGGGCGGTGTGATGTGGGCCCTTGGCCTGGCATTGCCGGGCCTGCTCGGCTACCTGATGGCGCCTGGCAGCCTGGCCACACGCATGCTGATGGCGTTTTCACTGACCTCCCTGGTCGCCTTGCAGATACAGGCCAGCGCCGGCCTGCGCGAAACACACTTTGGTGTGTTCGTGACGCTGGCGCTGGTGATGGTCTACCTGGACTGGCGACCGGTGTTGTTGTCGGCCGTGCTGTTTGCGCTGCACCACGTGGGCTTCGACCGCCTGCAAGCCGCCGGCTGGGGCCTGTACTGCCTGAGCGAGCCCGACTTTGGCCTCATCGTGGCCCATGCTGCCTATGTGGTGATACAGACCACCTTCGAGCTGTTTTTTGTGGTGAGGCTGGGCAACAGCGTGCGCGGCAACGCCGAAGTGGCCTCGCTGGCCCAGCGCATGCAGGACCCCACCCACATCGTGCTCGACGTGGCCAGCCTGGAGGTCAACGCCCCGCTGGCACGCGAGCTCAAGGCCGTGTTGGGCCGCACCGCTTCGGCGGTGCAAACCGTGCGCGAAGCGGTGCAGAACATTCAGACCGCCAGCAGCGAAATCGCCAGCGGCAACCAAGACCTGAGCCAGCGCACCGAACAAACCGCAAGCAGCCTGCAGCAGACCGCCAGCAGCATGGAGCAACTGACCGCCACCGTGCGCCAAAGCGCCGACGCCGCCCGCCAGGCCAACCAGTTGGCCGGCAGCGCGGCCGAAGTGGCGCAACGTGGCGGCAGCGTGGTGCAGCAGGTGGTGGGCACCATGGACGCCATCTCGGACAGCAGCAAGAAAATCGCGGACATCATCGGTGTCATCGACGGCATCGCCTTCCAGACCAACATCCTGGCGCTCAACGCTGCGGTGGAAGCGGCCCGCGCCGGCGAGCAGGGGCGGGGGTTTGCGGTGGTGGCCGGTGAAGTACGCAACCTGGCGCAGCGCAGCGCACAGGCGGCCAAGGAAATCAAGGAACTGATCAACGCCAGCGTGGACCGGGTGCAGGGCGGCAGCGAGCTGGTGCAGCAAGCCGGCGCGACCATGCAGGAGATCGTGCAAAGTGTGCAGCGGGTCAGTGACATCATCGGCGAGATCAGCAGCGCGGCCACGGAACAGAGCGAGGGCATCGCCCAGGTCAACACCGCCGTGAATCAGCTCGATGCGATGACCCAGCAAAACGCCGCCTTGGTGGAGCAGAGTGCCGCTGCGGCCACCAGCCTGCGCGACCAGGCCGACCGCATGGCGCAAGCGGTGGCGGTGTTCCGCACCGGTGCCGTGGACCATGCCCCCGTTGCCCCTGCCACCACCCCACGCAAGCCGCCTGTGCCCCAAGTCGGGCCCGCCACGACGAAGCCCGCACCCACGCGAAAAGCCCCCCTCCCCCAGCCACGCGCCACGGCCCCCCGGGGATCGCTGGCGCGTCCCGGAAAACCGTCGCCTGCCAACGACGGCGGGGAATGGGAAAGTTTCTGAAGCGCAGCGTCAGGCAGGGTCACCCGCCTGTGCGGCCCGCGCCAGCAGCAAGCCGCGCTCTTGCTGGTTGCCGGCCAACGCGGCCGCCCGCTCAAAGGCCACACGCGCTTCGGACCGCCGACCGAGCTTGAGCAGCAGGTCGCCCTGCACGCTGGGCAGCCAGTGGTAACGCGCCAGGGCGGGATGGGTCAGCAGGCCATCGACGATGGAAAGACCGGCCTCGGGGCCGTGGGCTTGGGCCACCGCCACCGCGCGGTTGAGTTCCACCACGGGCGACGGCGCGACCGTGGCCAACTCGGCATACAGCGCGGCGATGTCTGGCCAGTGGGTGTCTTGCCAGCGGGCGGCGCGGGCGTGGCACGCGGCAATGGCGGCCTGCAGCAGGTAGGGGCCTCGCGCCCCGCCCGCCAAGCGTTCCCCCCTTTCCAGCGCAGCCAGGCCACGCCGGATCAACAGCCGGTCCCAGCGGCCGCGCACCTGGTCGGGCAGCAGCACAGGCCGGCCCTGGGCGTCGGTGCGGGCTGCGGTGCGCGAGGCCTGCAGCTCCATCAGCGCCAGCAGGCCGGCCACCTCGGGCTCGGTGGGTGCCAGCTCCAGCAACATGCGGCCCAGGCGCAGGGCCTCCTCGCACAGCGCGGGGCGCATCCAGTCGGTGCCGCTGGTGGCGGTGTAGCCCTCGTTGAAGATGAGGTAGACCACCTCCAGCACGGAGGCCAGGCGCGGCGCGAGGTCGGCGCCACGGGGCACCTCGTAGGGCACATCGGCCTCAGCCAGGCGGCGCTTGGCGCGCACGATGCGCTGGGCGATGGTGGTCTCGGTGGCCAAGCAGGCACGCGCGATCTCGTGGGTGCTCAGGCCCCCCAGCAGCTTGAGCGTGAGGGCCACACGGGCATCGGGCGCGAGCACCGGGTGGCAGGCGGTGAAGATCAGGCGCAGCAGGTCGTCGGCCACGTTGCCGGCGCGACGTTCGTCCAGGCTGTCGCTGAAGTCGGGCACGGTCAGGGCCTCCATCGCGGCCAGTTCAGCCGCCAGCTCGCCCTGGCGCGCCTCGCTCATCTGCCGGTGGCGCAGGTGGTCCAGGGCACGGCGCTTGGCGGTGGTCATGAGCCAGGCGCCGGGTTTGTCGGGCAGGCCGTTCAGTGGCCAGTGCTCCAGCGCCGCCACCAGCGCGTCCTGCGCCAGCTCCTCGGCCAGCCCCAGGTCGCGCACCAAGCGCATGAGCGCGCCGACAATGACGGGCGATTCCAGGCGCCAGACGGTGGCGATGGTGTCGTGGACAGCCGAATGCACGTGCGGCTGATCACATTTGCGCCGGCGCGGCGGCCTCGTCCATCCAGAACACCTCCCACTGGTGGCCATCGGGGTCGGCAAAACCGTGCTGGTACATGAAGCCATGGTCCTGTGGCGCATTGGGCGTGGTGCCACCTGCGGCCACGGCCTTCGCCACCAGCTCATCCACCTCGGCACGGCTTTCGCACGAGAGTGCAATCAGCACCTCGGTGGTCTGCGTCGCGTCGGCCACGGGCAGCTGGGTGAAGCCCTGGAAAAAGGGCTTCACCAGCAGCATGGCGTAGATGTTCTCGGCGATTTCCAGGCAGGCGCCCTGCTCGTTGGTGAAGCGCGGGTTGAAGTTCAGGCCCAGGGCCTTGAAGAAGGCCTGCGAGCGGGCCATGTCCTGGATGGGCAGGTTGACGAAGATCTGTTTGAGCATGGGGATGTCCTTGTCGGTGAATGGGAGGGGTTCAGGGTTTTTCGGCGAGGGCCTTGAGGTTGGCCAGTCCCTGCTCGAAATCTCGGCCCACCATGTGGTCCATGTTGATGAAGATGCCGATGAGCTTGGGCAGGAAGCTGCTGGGGCCGTGCATGGCCCAGGTGACGCGGGTACCGGCGCCGTCGGGCGCCAGCGTGAACTCGACCACGTTGTGGCCTTCGAAGGGCTCCCACATGTCCAGCTGCATGGTGACGGCCGTGGGCGCCTGCGAGGCGGTGATGCCGATGCGGCCCTTGCCCACGTCCTTGTTGCCCTGAAAGTCGTAGCCCGCGCCGAGGCCGGCCCCGGGCCCGCTGTACTGGCCTTTCATGGCCGGGTCCTTCTGGTTGTAGGGGTTCCAGGTGTTGAAGCGGTGCAGGTCGTTGATCAGCGGAAACAGGCACTCGGCCGAGGCGTGGATGGTGGTGGCGCGCTCGACGCGGAAGACGTCGGGCCGGGTGCTGGCGTAGACCAGCAGAGCGGCCACGGCCACCAGGAGCAGCACGGCCACGGTCTTGATCATGGCAAGTCCTTGGCCTGCTGCTGGGCATCCAACTGCTTGAACTTGTCCAGCGCCTCGCTGGGCGGGAACTCGTCGAGTTCGATCAGCTGGCGCAGTTCGATCACCGCCTCTTTGCCGCGCCCGGCGGGGTTGGGGAAACGCCGGCTCCATTCGAGCGCCTCTTCGCGCGAACGCACCTGGATCAGGGTGTAGCCGGCGATCAGCTCCTTGGCCTCTGCGAAGGGGCCGTCCACCACGCGGGTGGCGCCATCGGCGCTGTACTGGACGCGCCAGCCCGTGCGGCTGGGGTGCAGGCCGCTGCCGTCGAGCAGCACACCGGCCCGCGCGAGTTCCTCGTGGTAGGCGGCCATTTCGGCCATCAGCTCCTCAGGGGCTGCGGGGGTGGTCTCGGCCTCGAACTCGGGGCAGGACTTGACGATGATCATGAACCTCATGACGGTGCTCCTTCACACAGGGTTTTGAGCAGCGCAAGGGCACGCGGCCATGTCTCGGCCATGTAGGCCTCGTAAGTGCCGAACACGTCGGCCGCCACCCGCACGCGGGTGCCGCCGGCTTCGGCGATGAAGTGGTAGTTTTCGTGGCAAGGCGCCCAGGCGCGCACGGCTTCGCTGGTGGTGTCTTCCACGCCTTGGGCGATCATGCCCAGGTGGCGTATGGACACGAATTCGGCCGGCCGGTGTTCGGCAACGACCGACACCATGCCCTCCCCGTTGGGGCCCAGAAAACGGATGGTCTGCCCCGCGTCCCAGCCACCTTCGTAGCGTGAGCCTTCGCAGAAGGCGCTGGTCCACCGCTCGTAGGTGGGTGAAAACAGCATGGTGCGCCACACCCGCTCGGGTGGGGCGTGGATCAGGATGTCGAAATGTTGTGTCTTCATGGTCACCTCTGGTCGGGGAAACCGAATGTTCGGTTTCTACTCCCACGACGAAACTGGCGACCAGGTTTCGACAGACCGGGCCTAAGTGGTTTCCCTAGGCTGCCTCCAGAGGCAAAGACTCAGGCCACGTAACACGGTGCCAGCGCGCGCACCTCCACCGTAGCCCATTGCGCGGCCGGGCAGGCGCGGGCCCAGGCCAGGGCCTCGTCGCGGGTCACGTTCTGCAGCAGGAAAAAGCCCCCCACCATTTCTTTGGCCTCGGCAAACGGGCCATCCAGCGCCTGGGCGCGTCCGCTGCTGTGGCTGACGCGCACAGCGGTGTCTTGCGACGAGAGCGACTCCACCGCCTTGAGCTGGCCCTTGGCGGCGATGGCCTCGCCAAAACGCTGCATGGCGGCGTAGGCCGCGCGGCCTTCGGCTTCGGTGCGTGTGGCGCGTTGGCCCACGGGTTCAACGATCAACAACATGTAGCTCATGGCTTGCGCCCTCCCAATAGGTCAACCCGCCTGCATCAGCACGTACCAACCCGGCACCGGTTGGCCCTGGTCTTCGCGGATGGGCGCTTCTTGCAGCACCCGCAGTTGCAGGCCATGCGCCTGGGCCAGGCGGCTCAGGTAGGGCGCCGAATGCGCGTGACGCAGGCTGGGCAACAGCAACACATCATGCTCATCGGGCGCGCGCTCGACCGTGAAGGCCAGCCAGCCTCCGGGGCGCAGCACTTTGGCCACGCCTTCGAACACCGCCTCCAGCCGGCCCACGTAGATGAACACGTCGGCCGCGATCACCAGATCGAAGCGTTGCAGTGCGCCGTTCAGGGCATCGACCACGTCGGCGTGTTGCAGCGCGTCGTAGTGGCCGCTGGCGCGGGCCTGCGTGACCATGCGCTCGGACAAATCCACCCCGGTCAGCGAGTCACAGCAGGGGCGCAACAAAGCGCCACACAGGCCGGTGCCACAGCCCAGGTCCAGCGCCGCGTCAAAACGCGCCACGCCCTGGGCTTGCAGCAGTTGCACCAAGCGCTGGGGGCCCTGGTAGCGCAGCGATGCCACGAGGTGTTGCTGGAAGCTGTCGGCATAGTCGTCGAACAGGGTTTCGACGTAGGCGCGCGGCGGGCGATCGGGCGCCTCGCCCCCGGTGACGGCGGCGAGGAAATAGCGGTGCAACTCGGGGTCTGCACCCAGCGCCAGGGCGCGCTCGAAACACTGGGCCGCCTCGGACAAGCGGCGCGCTTCACGCAGCAGGTTGCCTCGCAGCGACCAGGCCTCGGCGATGCCCTCGTCCAGGGCCAGCGCACGCGTCAAGGCATCCAGCGCCTCGGCAGGCTCACCAAGTTGCCCCAGGCACCGCGCCAGCGCCACCCAGGTGCTGGGCTCGTTGGGGTCGGCCTGTGCGGCGGCCCGCAAGTGGGCGGCCGCGTTTTCAAAACGGCCTTGGTGAAAGCGGGTGAGGCCCAGGTTGCTCAGCACCGAAGGGCGGCCGGGCGCCAGCGCCAGCGCGGCTTCGAAGGCCTGCGCGGCGTCGTCCAGGTGGCCTTGCTCGAAGCGTTCAACACCTTGCAGAAAATGCGAGCGCGCGCGCGCCATGGCATCGCTCATGCGCCGGGCTCAGAGTTTGGAGAAATCGGGCTTGCGCTTTTCCATGAAGGCGCCAAAGGCCTCGCGGGCGGCGGGTTCGCGCAGCATGCGGCCAAAGTGAGCGGCTTCTTCGTTCATCTGCGCCAGCACGAGCGCGGTCTGGCCTTTTTTCATGAGCTGTTTGGTCTGCAGCAGCGCGCTCATGGGCTTGGCCGCCAGCTTGCGCGCCACGGCTTGCGCGTAGTTGGTGGCTTCGGAGGGAGGCAGCACCTTGTTGACCAGGCCCACTTCGAGTGCGGCCTCGGCCATGAAGGGCTCGCCCAGCAGCAGGGCCTCGGCGGCGCGGTGGTAACCCATCATCTGCGGCACCAGCAGGCTGGAGGCCGCCTCGGGGCACAGGCCGAGGTTGACGAAAGGCATGGCAAACGCAGCGTTGTCGCCCGCGTACACCAGGTCGCAATGGAACAGCATGGTGGTGCCGATGCCCACGGCCGGGCCACACACGACGGCAATCACCGGCTTGGGAAACTGGGCGATGCCGCGCAAGAAGCGGAACACGGGCGCGTCGTCGGACGTGGGCGGCGTGTTCAGGAAGTCAGCAATGTCGTTGCCGGCGCTGAACACCGCTTCGTGGCCCTGGAACACCACCACGCGCACGGCCGCATCGTCTTGTGCGGCGGCCAGGGCGTCGGCCAAGGCCGCGTACATGGCGGCGGTGATGGAGTTTTTCTTGTCGGCGCGGTTGAAGGTGATGGTGCAAATGCCGTCTTCGGTGTGGACGAGGATGTCGCTCATGGTTGTCTCTGGATGTGGCTGAAGTCAAAACGCGCAAGTTATCATGGGAAAGCGCTGTATAGGAATACAGTTGCGACACATTGGAGTCACGCCCCCATGAACGAACCGGTCAAGCTCACCGCCCGCCAGCAAGACATCCTGACGCTGATCGAGACCACGATGGCCGACACCGGCGCGCCGCCCACCCGGGCCGAGATCGCCACCGCCTTCGGCTTCAAGTCGGCCAACGCGGCCGAAGAGCACCTGCGCGCCCTGGCCCGCAAGGGCGTTATTGAACTGGTCGGCAACACCTCGCGCGGCATACGGCTGCGCACCGGCAGCCACCCCTTGGCCCGGCAGATGCCGTTGGCCCTGCCCGAGTTGCAGCAGCTCACCCTGCCCCTCATCGGCCGCGTGGCCGCTGGCGCGCCCATCCTGGCGCAGGCCCATGTGGAAAGCCGCTTCACGGTCGAGCAGCGCCTGTTCAGCCGCCGGCCCGACTACCTGCTGCGTGTGCGCGGTCTGTCCATGCGCGATGCCGGCATTCTGGACGGCGACCTGCTGGCCGTGCACAGCACACGCGAGGCGCTGCACCACCAGATCGTGGTGGCGCGGCTGGGCGACGAAGTGACCGTCAAACGCCTGGTGCGCCTGCGCGGCCACATCGAGCTGCATCCGGCCAACCCCGACTTTCAGCCCCTGGTGGTGGGGCCAAACGACGCGTTCGAGATTGAAGGCGTGATGGTCGGTCTGATCCGCGACGGATCAAGCGCCTGAGCCCCTCAGCCTGAACACGCCCACCAGCTCGGCCAGCCGAGCTGCCTGCAGTTTGAGGCTCTCGGCGGCGGCCGCGCTCTCTTCCACCAGCGCGGCGTTTTGCTGCGTCACCTGGTCGAGCTCCTGCAAGGCCTCGCCCACCTGGCTGATGCCGGTGGACTGTTCGCTGCCGGCGGCAGATATCTCGTTGATGAGCCCCGTCACGCGCTGGACCTGAACGGCCGTGTCACCCACACTTTCTCCGGCCTGCCCCACCAGCTGAGAGCCCTGCTGCACGCGTTCAACGCTGGCGGTGATGAGGGTCTTGATTTCTTTGGCGGCAGAAGCGCTGCGCTGTGCCAGGTTGCGCACCTCACCGGCCACCACGGCAAAACCCCTGCCCTGCTCGCCGGCGCGCGCTGCTTCCACGGCGGCGTTGAGTGCCAGGATGTTGGTCTGGAAAGCGATGCCGTCGATCACACCGATGATGTCGGCGATTTTCTGGCTGCTGGCCGAGATCTCCTGCATGGTGGACACCACCTGCCCCACCACCTGGCCACCCCGGGCGGCGGCTTCGCTGGCGGCCGAGGCCAGCTGGCTGGCCTGCCGCGCGGTTTCGGCGTTTTGATGCACGGTCGCCGTGATCTCCTCCATGGAGGCGGCGGACTCCTCCAGGTTGGCGGCCTGGTTTTCGGTGCGCGAGGACAGGTCGGCATTGCCTGCCGCGATCTGGGCCGAGCCGGTGGCGATGGAATCGCTGCTGAGCCGCACTTCGCTGACCACCCGCACCAGGCTGTTGTTCATGGCGCCCAAGGCCCGCAGGAGGTCGGCCAGCTCGTCTTCGCCGTGGGCCTCGATCTGCATCGTCAGGTCACCGTCGGCCACCGCCTCGGCCAGGCGCACCGCACGGGCAATGGGCTGGGTGATGGAGCGTGTGATCCACACGGCCGCCAGCACCGACATCAGAACCGCAACCCCGAGCAAGCCGAGGGTGAGTGCGCGCACCCACTGGTACTGCGTCGCCGCGCTCTGGTTGACTTCTGCAGCGACTCGAAGCTGCAGGTCGATCAGCTCGGTCACCTTGCCCCCTATGGGGTCGATGGCCAGGTACAGCGGCCCGTCAAACTGGGCCAGCTGGTCGCGCACGGTGCCGCTCATGCCACGCAGGCCGGCCTCAAGCTGGGCCACCGCCTCATTGGCCGGACGGAACAGGGTCTCGGCCTCGCCCACCAAACGCTTTTCATCGGCCGTGAGCGATGTGGACACGTAGTCACGCCAGCTGGAGTCGATGTCGCTGCGTGCTGCCTGCACCAGCTTGAGCGCGTCTTCCGCCTTCAGCAAACCGGCGTTGGCTTTGTTGACCGCGTCGATGATGTTGATGGCGTAGGCGTCGGCCACGCGTTTGAGTGTCTGCAGCGGCACCACGCGGTCGTTGTAGACCGTCTCCAGACCCTCGTTGGTTTTGCTCAGGGCAAAAAGACTGCCCACCCCCAGGACCAACAACAGCACGATGCCCATCAGAAACCCGGCGGTCAGCCGAGTGGCAACGCGAACATTCGACATCATGTTCATGATGACCTCCCTTTTGTCTTGTTATGGAATGCACAAACCCACCACCGGAACATGGGGCCATCAACTGTGTGGTGTTTGCCCTTTGTCCCGCATCTGCACACGGCCCCACTTTGGGGCACCAGATGCAGACGACCGAAATGTAAAACACTTTTGCATTTCTAGGGAAGCACAAAAACAGCGCTTTTCATCGAAAAAGATGGAATTGAAAGCCCAAGGCGGCACATCAACCACAAAGGTGCCTGACAGCGCAGACTCCTAGCCGGGAGCTGCCGAGCCCAGCTGGTACGCCAGCAGCCAAAAGTGCTCTCGCTGGAGGAAGTCCACCTGCTTGCACCCCGCAGGCAGCAAGGCCCGCAGTTCGGCCTCCATCGGGAAGTTCTTCAGCACCCGGTGCGCCGAACCATCGGGCAGCGGCCGGTGCTGGTAGGTGTTGCCCTGTGTGTCGGTTTCGACAATCGGCAACTCGCGGCACTGAATGGCCGTGTTGTCCAACAGCAGCACCCTGGCGCCTGGCAACAGGTGCCGGTGCAGACCTGCCAGAAAATCCAGGCGCGCCTCGATGGGCACATGCGAAAACCACAGGCCGGCAAACGCGCCGTCAAAGTGGCCCAGGTCGTGTGGCAAGGCATAGGCATTGGCCTGGCGAAAGTGGACGTTTTCCGCGCCCGGTCGCAGCCGGGCAAAGGCCATGGGCGCCTCGTTTGCATCGGTGGCCACCACAGACTGGGCGCGGGCAGCGATGCCCGGCGTCCAGTAGCCCGTGCCACAGGCCACCTCCAACACCCGCCGCCCGGCCAAGCGCTCGGGGATGTGGCGCTGGAAAAAAGCGATGTCGTCCTGCCGTTCGGGCCGCATGTACACGGCGTCGTAAATGGGCGCGCGGGCGGCGTAGTAGGCCAGCATGTCGGGGGAGGTGTGGGGGGCCATGGGCATCTCAAAGGGGTTCAGTTCTCGGCGTCAAACACCACCACACCGGGCCAACGCTGCCCGAAGCGCTTGGCGCGCACCCGCTGACGGTAGGCCTCGACGCTGGCGCGGGCCGGGTTGTGGCGTACGTGCATGTTGAACAGGTCATCCAGGCCGAAAGGTGCGAGCACGTCAATCTGGTCTTGGGGCGTGAGGCATACGCCCACGGCGGTGGCCACTTCAGGCCAGGTGGCCAAGCCGGCCACCAGTGACGGCAAAGGCTCGACCTCTTGACCAAACTTCGCCGCGTACCACAAGTGCACCGCGGCCTGGTTGGTGACGTCCCACACCGGCCCGGGACAACACGAGGACAGCCGCTCGCGCAACCGCGCTTCGGTGGCGGGGCTCAGGTCGTTGGCGTCGAAGTAGACCAGGTCCAGGTCATCGCAAGGGGTGGCCAAACCACGGCCGTGCAGGTGGTCCCAAACGAGGTTGCGCACCACGCCCGCACCAATACACCAGGACGGCAAACCCAGTGAGCGGCCTGCCGACAAGGCCCGCATCAGCGCGGGGCTCTGGCGCACCAGTGCCACGAGTTGCTGGCGCAGGGTCTCAGACACGGTGCGGCCCCGGTTCCATCAACGGGTACCCCATGTGCCACTTGCGCACAAAGCCCTCGCCGACCCGAACAGCCAGGGGTTCACAACCCCACGGCTCGAAGCCGGCTGCGCGGTACAGCGCGATGGCGCCGGCATTGCCTTCGGACACGGTGAGTTGCACCAAGGCGATGTGGGGGCACGCGCGGGCGTGGGTCAGCACGGCATCCACGAGTTGGCGCCCCAGGCCCTGGCCGCGCTGTTCGGGGTGGACGTACATGCCGAACAGCGTGGCCTTGTGGCGCACTTTCTCGCGCCGCTCAAACGACAGGCCAGCCACACCCTGGATGGCGTCGCCCGCCATGCTGGCCCACACGGCTTCGGCGGCATCGGGCGTCTGTGCGAGGCGCGCCTCCCACCAAGCCAGCGGCAAGGCTGCACGCTCATCCACGCTGGAGGTGAAGGCATCGGGATGGCGTGCGTAGGCGTCGAGCATGAGCGCGCGGTAGGCGGGGGCGTGGTGGGGCAGCAGGCGGACGATGGCCATGGGGTCTCCTGCCACACAGTGTAGGAGTCAGTGGAAATCCCGGCTGCTGCTTGTCAGCCCGCCCAGCAAAGGCGAGAGGTTCACCAAGTGCTGAGCGATGAGGTGCATCACCGTGTGTTCGCCCTCCCCCGTTCGCTGCCAGCGGCCATAAACCGCCAGCAGCTGAGATTGCAGCAAGGCGGCGCGCTGGCGTTCGCGCAAAGCTTTCCAGACGATGACCTGCACGGTGCCGGTCTCGTCTTCAAGCGTGACGAAGACCACGCCTTTGGCGGTGCCCGGGCGCTGGCGGGTGGTGACCAGGCCACAGGCGCGCACCAGGCGGCCGTCGGGCGCATCACGAAGTTCGGCGGCGGTGCGCAGGCGCTGGGCGGCCAACTGCGGGCGCAGCAAGGCCAAAGGGTGTTGGCGCAGCGTGAGGCCCAGGCTGGCGTAGTCGTGCACCACGGCTTCACCCTCGGTGGCTTGGGGCAAAGCCAGCAGAGGCTCGTGCACCGGCGCCCCGCGCAGCAGGGCCGGGGCGGCGTGCAAGGCGCTGGCGGCCCACACCTGCTGGCGGCGGTGGCCGGCCAGGCTGGCCAGGGCGTCGGCACCGGCCAGGGCTTTGAGGTCGGCGGCGTCGAGCCGGGCGCGTTGGGCCAGGTCCTGCACATCGCTTGGCATGGCCTGGGCACGGGCATCGGTGATGCGCTGACTGACTTCCAGCGACAGCCCTTTGACCAAAGACAGGCCCAGGCGCACCGCAGGCTGTGAGGGGTCGGCAGAAGCAGGCTCCAGCACGCTGTCCCAATCGCTCACACACACGTCCACCGGCCGCACTTCCACGCCTTGGCGCTGGGCGTCTTGCACCAGTTGCGAGGGGCTGTAAAAACCCATGGGTTGCGAGTTCAGCAAGGCCGCCAGGAAAGCGGCCGGGTGGTGGCGTTTGAGCCAGGCGCTGCTGTACACCAGCAACGCGAAGCTGGCGGCATGGCTTTCGGGGAAACCGTATTCGCCAAAGCCTTCGATCTGCCGAAAAATGGCTTCGGCAAACTCGGCCGTGTAGCCGTTGGCCAGCATGCCCTGCACCACCTTGTGGTGGAACTTGTCCACCCCGCCCTTGCGCCGCCAAGCGGCCATGGCGCGGCGCAGTTGGTCGGCCTCGCCCGGGGTGAAGCCGGCCGCAATCACCGCGATCTGCATCACCTGCTCCTGAAAGATGGGCACGCCCAGCGTGCGGGCCAACGCGGGCTTGAGGGCTTCGCTGGGGTAGTCCACCCGGCCGCCCTTTCGCACCAGCTCGCGCCGCTGCAAGAAGGGGTGCACCATGCCGCCCTGTATGGGCCCGGGCCGCACGATGGCGACCTCGATCACCAGGTCGTAAAAGGTGCGTGGCTGCAGGCGCGGCAGCATGCTCATCTGGGCGCGGCTCTCGATCTGGAACACGCCCACGGTGTCGGCGCGGCAGATCATGGCGTAGGTGGCCGGGTCGTCCTGCGGGATGTGGTGCAAACCCATCGCGCGGCCTCGCCAGGTGCCCACCATGTCCAGCATGCGGCGCAAAGCGCTGAGCATGCCCAAGGCCAGCACGTCCACCTTCATCAGGCCCAAAGCGTCGATGTCGTCCTTGTCCCATTCGATGATGCTGCGGTCCTTCATGGCGGCGGGCACCACGGGCACGGTGGAGGTGAGTCGGTCTTGCGTGAGCACAAAGCCGCCGCTGTGCTGCGACAGGTGGCGCGGAAACCCCAGCAAGGTGCGGGTGATGGCGAGCAGCTGGCACAGGCGGGGTTCGTCCGGGTTCAGGCCGATTTCGATCAGGCGTTCGTGCAGCAGCTCGGCGCCGTCCCACCACTGCTGGTGTTTGGCCAGGGCATCGACGGTGGCCAGCGGCAGGCCCAGGGCTTTGCCCACGTCGCGCAAGGCGCTGCGCGGGTGGTAGGTGGCCACGGCAGCGGCCAGGGCGGCGCGGTGGCGGCCGTATTTGGTGTAGAGGTACTGGACGATCTCTTCGCGCCGTTGGTGCTCAAAGTCCACATCGATGTCGGGCGGCTCGTTGCGCTCCTTGCTGATGAATCGCTCGAACAACAAGGTGGACTGCGCCGGGTTGACCTCGGTGATGCCCAGGCAGTAGCAGACCGCCGAGTTGGCGGCCGAGCCCCGGCCCTGGCACAAAATCTTGCGGCGGCGCGCCTCGGCCACCACGTCGTGCACGGTCAAAAAGTAAGGCTCATAGCGCAGCTCGGCGATGAGGGCCAGCTCCTTCTCAAGCTGCGTGCTCACGTCGCTCGGCACGCCCTGCGGGTAACGCTCTGCCGCGCCACGCAAGGCGAGCTGGCGCAGGTGGCTGCTGGGGGTTTGGCCGGGCGGCACCACCTCGTGTGGGTACTCGTAACGCAACTCGGACAGCTCGAACCGGCACAAGTCGGCGACGCGCTGCGTTTCGGCCAGCAGCTCGCGCGGGTAGATCAGCGACAGGCTCAGGCGGCTGCGCAGGTGGGCCTCGGCATGGGGGCTCAGGGCAAAACCACAATCGGCCACGGGCCGGTGTTCGCGGATGGCGGTCATCACGTCCAGCACCGGCTTGCGGCTGCGCACGTGCATGAGCGCACCGCCAGCGGCCACCAGGGGCACACCGGTGGCCTGGGCAGCAGCCGTCAGGCGATCCAGCCACAAGGCATCGTCCAGGCGGCGGTGCAAGGCCACCCCCAGCCAGGCGCGGCCGGCAAAACGCTGGCGCAACCAGCGCGCGGTGGCCTCGATGTCGGCAAGGCGGCTGCCGTGGGGCTGGTCAGGCTGATCGGCCAGGTCGCGCCAGGGCAACAACAAGGCCAACACGTCGTCCAGTGGGGCATCGGCCAGCGGCGCTTGTTGCCAGTGCAGGTGGTAGCGCTCGCGCCCACGCTGTTCACGGCCACGCGCGGCGGTGATGAGCTCGCACAACTGGCCGTAGCCCCGGCGTGTGCGCGCCAGCAGCACCAGGGTGAAACCGCCACAGGCCAGCTCGGGGGCGCTGACCCGCAGTTCGGTGCCGATGAGCAACTTGAGACCAGCCTCTTTGGCGGCCAGGTGGGCGCGCACCACGCCGGCCATGGAGCATTCGTCGGTGATGGCCAGGGCGCTGTAGCCCAGCGCGGCGGCACGCGCCACCATCTCGTCGGGGCTGGAGGCGCCGCGCTGGAAGCTGAAGTGGCTCAGCGCGTGGAGTTCGGCATAAGGGGGCAGCATGGTTCAAGGCCGCAGCGCCGGGCCGCCCCAAGCCAGGCCGCACCCCCTTGGGGGGCAGCGACCCGCGCAGCGGTGGAGCGTGGGGGCTTCATCCATAAATACCGTGCAGAAACCAGGCAGGCTCTTTGCCGCGCAGCAGAAAAATCCACACCAACCCCGCCTGTGGACTCAAAGCCACGTGGTAATCGCGCTGCACCGGTCCAGCATCACAACGTTCGTCCACCCACCAGCCACTTTCAACGCGCTGTGGCCCGGTCAGCAGTTGCAGCGGGCCTTGGTAGACCGGGCGCTCCTGCACCACCGCAAGGCGCACAGGCTCGCGCAGCAGCCAGGGGGGCTGCCAGGCCAGCGTGGGCGGCAAGGCGGGCGCAGTTGCCTGACGAGCCACACTGGCCGGTGCCCAGCGTGCCATGGCCTCGGGCCGGTGGTCGGCGCACAGCAGCCCTTGCAACACCTGTTGTGGCCCCAGTCGGGCTGCCAGGCGCTCCAGCAACTGCCCCCAGGCTTCGCCGCCGGCCGGGCGCTCACCGGGCAGCAGGCTCAGCGAGGTGGTGGGCAGCGGCGCCACCTCGTCGGCCACCAGCCGCAGGGCCGTGGCCGGCGCGGCCAGGGTGGTTCGCGCCAGGTGTTCGGCCAGCAGGCGCGTGAGGTGGGCCATGTCGCGGGTGGCGTGGGCGGTGCGCAGCGCCAACTGGCCACCGCGCAACTCGCTGCGGCGCACGCGGTCGTGTTCCCAGTGCAGGGTGAACGCGAGCACGCCCGATTGGCGCGCAGCCAGCCAGGCCTGCAGGGCGTTCAGCAGGCGCTGGGCGCCGAACAGCAGGCCCTGTGCCTGTTCGACGGCACTGGGGCATTCAAGCCTTTGCTCAAAACGCTCGGGCAGGCTGACCCACTGGTGGCTCTCAGCGCGCTGGCCATAGGCCTGGTCAAGTGCGTTCAACAGATCGGCGCCAAAACGCCTGGCCAGGCCGTCGCGTGGCAGGGCGCGCACTTCGCCCAGCGTGCGACAACCCAGCTGGTGCAAGGTGGGGGCGTGGGGGCGGGCAGCACTCAGGTGGCCCAGTGGCAAGGCGTCGAGGGTGACGGCCAAGCGCCGGATGCCACAACCGGTGGCGGGCAGCAGCGAAGCCGGCTCGGCACCGGCAGCGGCGCTGGTACCGGCGTCTAGCTGCCGCAACAAGGCCAGGGCCGCCAAGGCCGTGGGCGCGGTGGCCAAGGCCTGTGCCCCGGCGGCACCCGACTGGACGCGCAAGCGCTGCAACAGCGCGCGCCGGCCACCAAACAGGCGTTCGCTCATCGACACCTCCAGCAACACGGCCTCATCGAGCAGGCACACACGCGGCGTCCATTGCAAGGCCCACCAGGCCAGGGGCAACACGGCCTCAGGCGAAAGCGTGGCGGGGCTGGGCAACAGGGCGATCCACCACATGGGGGCGTGCGGGCGCAACAGGCGGGATGGGCAGGCGGCGCAGGCAGGCCATCACCGGCAGTTCGGCCGCCAAGGTGATGGGCCGGTCCATGGGCGGGCCACGGCGTTTGAACACCTGGACCTCCAGCCCACCCACCGCGCTGCGCAACAGCAGCCGCAGGGGGGCGGGTGAGGCCTGGGGCCGGACTGCGTCGGTGCGCAGGGCCATCAAAAGGGTGCCGGTGTGTTCGGCCGTGGTGGGCATGGCGGCCCGTGCGGCCAGGTGCAGGCGGCGCAGTTGCTCGGGCCGGGCCTCGGGCAACCAGGCCAGCAGCGCCCCCGCCGTGGCGCTGCGCAGCACCTGTTCGGCGGCCCACAAGCGGTCGTTGTGCTCGGCCGTGTCCACCCACAAGAGGCGATCGGGGGCCACGCCCTGCGCCGCCAGCGCGGCCAGGTGGGGTGGGTGGGGCGCCCCCACCAGCACCAGCGGGCCTTGGCGCTGGGCCAAGCGCAGCGCGGGCAACAACAAGCGCCACTCGTGCCGTGCGCTCGGGGGCTGCAAAAGTTCGATCAGTTCGCCGATGGGCCAGCCGCCGCCGGGCAGCTCGGCGTCCAAGGCCCCGTGGCCGCTGGTAACGACTGGCGACACGCCGCCGGCCCAGGCATCGCCCCGCCAAACACCGGGCAGGGCAAGCGATGGCGCAGACGACAGCAGGGCAGCGGGCATGGCAAACAGAACAAGGCTGAAAATACTGTTTGTTTATACAGTATTTTCAGCCTTGCGGCCAACCACCCTCCGTGGCTTGTGAGGCTTATTCGATGTCGCCCATGATGCTTTGCAGGTAGTTCTGTGTGCCCACCTTGCCCAGCAGGTCGATCTGGGTTTCGAGGAAGTCCACGTGCTCCTCGGTGTCGTCCAGGATCTCCTGCAGCAGATCGCGTGAAACATAATCGCGCACCGATTCGCAATGTGCGATGCCGGCCTTGATGGTGGCCTGGGCGCCCTGCTCCAGCGCCAGGTCGGAGGCCAGGATCTCCGGCACGTCCTCACCGATGTTCAACTTGCCCAGGTCCTGCAGGTTGGGCAGGCCGTCGAGCATGAAGATGCGGTCCATCAGCTTGTCGGCGTGTTTCATCTCGCCAATGGATTCTTCGTATTCCTTCTTGGCCAGCTTGTCGAAGCCCCAGTGTTTGAGCATGCGGTAGTGCACAAAGTACTGGTTGATGGCGGTGAGTTCGTTCTTGAGCTGCGCTTGCAGGTGCGCAATGACTTGGGGATCGCCTTTCATGACGGGCTCCTGATGATCTGGGTTGGGAAAGCCTGCAGTGTAGGCCGTTGCCCAAAGGACGTGCGGGCAAACCTTGCAAATGAGAATCGTTCGCATATACTGCAAACATGGCCGAGCCAGCCGCCGCCCGGCCTCATCCAGAGGAGTTGCCCATGCACACCCACGCCGACGGTGAATACGAGATGCCCAGCGTCGAAGCCCTGCTCGCCGGCACCCTGGCCTTGATGACCGGCCACGCCCAAAGCGCTTGCAGCCACCAACGGGGCCTGATGGCCCAGAAAATTGGCGCCAACCTGTGTTGCCTGTCCAGGCACCCCGCCCTGTCCAGCAACTTCAAAACCGTGGTCGAACGCATGCGCGCCCATTGGGCGGTGTTCGCCCAGTCGATCACCGATCCCACCCCGTCATGGGCGACCAGCAGCACCCGGCTGCAATGACAGGACATGGCATGGAACACGGGACCAGCGCCGAATACCACGTCCTGCTGCGCATGTGGGGACGCCTGCAAAACGACGTGAGCACACAACACCAGGCCCACGCCAAGGCGCTGCGGGCCTTGGAATCTGAGGTGCTGCGCTTGCGGGCGGACTTGTTGATCACCCGCACCGCATTGTGCTGGGGCATGGGTGCGGGTGGTTTGGCCGTGGCAAAACGGCCGCTCAGACGCGTGAACTCAGCACCCACCACCCAGTCACCGGCGCCATCGGCAGCCGACGAGGTTCTGTGCCGCACCGCCTGCGAGGGCCACGCCCACCACTGGCTCAACGAGGATCACGCCTGCGCGCGCACCGGCCAGGCGTGCCATCGGCTGGCCCGCGCGGGGTGACAAACCAAAGGGCCTCAGCCCAGGTTGACGGCCGCGCGTGGCGCCAGTTGCGATTCGTTGTGCAAATGGGCCACCGGCGCCACCGACCGGCATTCCGACCAGATGTTGCGGGCACTGCATTCGCATTTGCCACATTGGGTGGCCACACCCAGGTCGATCTGGATGTCTTCAAACGCTTGGCCCGCGCGGGCACAACGCTCAATGGTTCGGTCACTGACCCGATGGCACACACAGACGATCATCACGCGGCTCCGAAGAAGTTAGCGAATGATAATCGTTCCTATTAAGTTTGGCAACAACCCCAGATTTGCCTGTCAGCAGCAAATGAGTTGTCCGGTTCGTAGCAAGTAATCTGTCCGGTTTGTGGAGGAGCGATGCAACACGCCCCCATGAGCCGGGCCCGCTACATGCAGGAGAACCGGAAGATGAGATTCACAG